>JANXTY010000023.1 GCA_025352145.1 Oxalobacteraceae bacterium | reverse complement strand
GGCTTTTGCTTC
This sequence comes from Oxalobacteraceae bacterium, assembly GCA_025352145.1. GTDB lineage: Bacteria > Pseudomonadota > Gammaproteobacteria > Burkholderiales > Burkholderiaceae_D > JANXTY01. The sequence goes on along the minus strand of JANXTY010000023.1, from coordinate 19,787 downwards.
GCCTCCAAATTTCTTCGACAACACCGTCGCAATCGCCGCTGTCAGCGTGGTCTTGCCATGATCAACGTGACCAATCGTGCCCACATTCACATGCGGCTTGGTCCGCTCAAACTTGCTCTTTGCCATTTTGTATTTCCTTCAAAAAGAACGATTTATTAATTAATTTTAAAATCAGTTAATGAGTAACACCGATCATCAAATGACCCGTGTGACATTCATTATTTGGCCTTTGAACTAACGATTGCGTCAGTAACATGTTTAGGCGCTTCAGAGTAATGCTTAAATTCCATCGTGTAAGTCGCACGGCCTTGCGTTGCGGAGCGCAAGGAAGTCGAATAACCAAACATTTCTGACAATGGCACTTCGGCTTTAATCACCTTGCCTCCCCCACCGGAAATTTCGTCCATTCCCTGCACCATTCCACGACGAGAAGACAAATCTCCCATAACAGTACCAGCGTAGTCTTCTGGCGTTTCCACTTCAACAGCCATCATCGGCTCTAGAATTACGGGATTCGCCTTACGGCAACCGTCCTTGAACGCCATTGAAGCAGCCATACGGAAAGCATTTTCATTCGAATCAACGTCATGATACGAACCAAAGAACAAAGTAACTTTGACGTCAACAACCGGATAGCCCGCCATTACACCCGACGTCAACGTCTCTCTCACACCCTTCTCGACCGCAGGGATATATTCACGCGGAACAGTGCCACCCTTGATCGCGTCAACAAACTCAAATCCCTTGCCCGGCTCTTGCGGTTCAATTTTCAAAACCACATGACCGTACTGACCACGACCGCCCGATTGCTTAACAAATTTACCTTCGATTTCTTCGCACGTTTTACGAATGGTCTCACGATAAGCAACTTGTGGCTTACCCACAGTTGCCTCAACGTTAAATTCACGACGCATACGGTCAACGATAATTTCAAGGTGCAACTCGCCCATCCCACCAATAATAGTTTGACCAGACTCTTCGTCAGTTTTTACGCGAAACGATGGATCTTCTTGCGCCAGGCGGTTCAATGCCAGACCCATTTTCTCTTGGTCAGCTTTGGTTTTCGGCTCAACCGCTTGGGAGATAACTGGCTCAGGGAACACCATGCGTTCAAGCGTAATGATTGCACTCGGATCGCACAATGTCTCGCCAGTAGTTGCATCTTTCAAACCAACTGCTGCAGCGATATCACCCGCATGAACAACTTTAATCTCTTCGCGTTGATTTGCATGCATCTGCAAAATACGGCCGAGACGCTCTTTTTTGCCCTTTACCGGGTTGTAAACTGTATCACCCGAATTGATCGTGCCGGAATAAACGCGGAAGAAAATCAATTGGCCAACGAATGGGTCCGTCATTATTTTGAAGGCCAAAGCAGAGAATTTCTCATCGTCTAAGGCTTTGCGCGTGGTGGGTTCATCATCCTCATCCAAACCTTTGACCGGCGGAATGTCGGCTGGCGAAGGCAGATATTCAATCACACCGTCCAGCATCGCCTGAACTCCTTTGTTTTTAAACGCAGTGCCGCACATCATTGGAACGATTTCTGCGGCGATTGTACGTTGGCGCAAGGCAGCCTTAATTTCGGCTTCAGTCAAATCGCCTTCCTCAAGGTACTTATTCATCAATTCCTCAGTTGCCTCAGCAGCAGCTTCAACCATTTTTTCGCGCCACTCTTTGGCCTGCTCAAATAACTCATCCGGAATTTCGCGGTAGTCAAATTTCATCCCTTGGGATGCATCATCCCAATAGATTGCCTTCATTTTTACCAAATCAACCACGCCCAAGAAATTCTCTTCCGCGCCAATGGGAATTTGTAACGGAATTGGGTTCGCCTTCAGGCGTGCACGCATCTGGTCGTAGACTTTAAAAAAATTTGCGCCAGTACGGTCCATCTTGTTAACAAAGGCCAACCGTGGCACACCATATTTGTTAGCCTGACGCCAAACGGTTTCAGATTGTGGCTGCACACCGCCTACCGCACAATAAACCATGCACGCGCCATCAAGAACACGCATCGAGCGCTCAACTTCAATCGTGAAGTCAACGTGACCGGGTGTATCAATAATGTTGATGTGATGCTCAGGGAAATTGTTCGCCATACCCTTCCAGAAGCAGGTCGTTGCAGCGGAGGTGATGGTAATTCCACGCTCTTGCTCTTGCTCCATCCAGTCCATCGTGGCTGCACCATCGTGAACTTCACCAATTTTGTGATTCACACCCGTGTAGAACAATACACGCTCAGTAGTCGTTGTTTTACCAGCATCAATATGAGCGGAAATACCGATATTACGATAACGCTCAATGGGGGTCTTGCGAGCCATATTAGTCCTAAATCTTTTAAATGAACAAAACCGAGCGCCATTTTTTCAAAAAATGTGCCCGGCTCAGAAAAATATGCCTTTGCCGCAGCAATGGCAGCGTCATCAATCTATTAGAAACGGAAATGCGAAAACGCCTTGTTCGCTTCTGCCATACGGTGCACTTCGTCACGCTTTTTCATTGCACCGCCACGGCTTTCGGCCGCCTCCATCAACTCACCACCCAAACGTTGTGGCATCGATTTCTCGCTACGCTTGTTCGCAGCCTCACGCAACCAACGCATGGACAGAGCCATACGACGCACTGGGCGAACCTCAACGGGCACCTGGTAGTTAGCCCCACCCACACGGCGTGACTTTACCTCAACCATTGGCTTACAATTATTTATGGCGGTCGCAAACACTTCAAGGGGATCCTTGCCAGACTTAGTCTGGATGTGCTCAAAAGCACCGTAGATAATGTTTTCAGCAACCGATTTTTTACCGGATAACATCAACACATTTACAAATTTAGCGACATCGATGTTACCGAATTTTGGATCCGGCAAAATCTCGCGCTTGGGGACTTCACGACGACGTGGCATATCAATTCCTTTCAATCTTCAGTTGAGCGCGCATTTTTCGCACTCGCGGACGACCATCATAATCATCCACTTACTCAGCCAGCTTCGGCCGATTCAAATCACTAAAAAACTTAGCGAAAACTTTATTTCTTACCTGCTTTAGCACGCTTAGTACCATACTTGGAACGCGATTGCTTACGATCTTTCACGCCCTGAGTATCCAATGCACCACGCACCATATGGTAACGAACACCAGGCAAATCCTTAACACGACCACCGCGCAACAACACGACGCTATGCTCCTGCAGATTATGCCCCTCGCCACCGATGTACGAAATAACTTCGAAACCGTTGGTGAGACGTACTTTGGCGACCTTACGCAGAGCCGAGTTTGGCTTCTTTGGTGTCGTCGTATAAACGCGGGTACATACGCCACGTTTTTGCGGGCTGTTTTCCAGCGCCGGCGATTTGCTCTTGACGCGCACGGAAACGCGCGGCTGGCGAATCAATTGATTGATGGTTGGCATCGATCTAAATCCAACAAAATTACAACATTAACAATACAATCCCGAAAATAATTTTCCGGGGACGAAAACCAGTGTGGCTACTATTGCGCCAGAATCAGCGCACTTAATCCCCACTTAAAAAACATGTGGAACGGATAAAATTCACTAAAACATGCCCATTGCAATACAAGCAAGCGACTCATTCGAGAACCCGCGAGTATACGGCCATGATCGCAATGCGTCAACTATCTCGAGCATTTCTTTTCGTTGACTACACGCTTCTCACGATGAGGATGGGCATTTTTTTCGGTTTTTCATGCATCGTTGCGGAAAACGCCGATGAATGGATAAATTCCCCCTTGCCATTGAAGCATTTTTTGACTGAAATCCAGGAATTTTCGCCGATCAGGGAAAAGTAATGCCGCTCGATCAATCCTAAATTTGCCCTGGGATGACAAATTCGAGAAAAACCGCCTTGGCAAAACCATCCCCTTAACCAGAATTCACTCATACAAGAAGCTAAAAACCCGCGATAATGCTGGGTTTCAATCGTTCCCATTACCATGCTTTCCTTGCTTCGACCCGCCACTTTGTTTGTCTTATTAACTTATCTGTCCTTGTCGGCAGTGCCGTTTGCACCTCTGGCTTTGGGTAAAGAGCTCGATCATCCGCTTCGAATACTGTGTATGGAAGTAATCGTTTGGCTCGGGATTTGGGTTGTTTTCAAGCGCCCGGCATGGTTTCATCTATTCTTACTTCCTGCCTTCATTGCCTTACCAACCGAGATATATCTCTTGGTATTTTATGGCCAAGGCATCTCAACTCATCACTTGGGAATCATTGCCGAAACCAGCCCTCGGGAATCACTTGAATTTTTGGGCTCAAAAATTTGGCTGCTAAGCGGCATATTATTAGGCGCCATTATTTGGTGGTTACTTAGCTGGCGTGCAGCTTGTCAAGTCCGCATACTGACCTGGAGTCACCCTTCACGCTGGGGTCTATTGCTGCTCTTAGTGATTGGGTTCAGCGTTTGGGCCTATGGTGTCGAATTCGGTGTTCACGCAAGCAGAGTGACCGCCTCTACTGCTTCCGCTATTGCGTCCACTACTGCCCCTTCATTAACCAATAGCGATGGCGCTTTGGATGAAGAAGAAGGATCTGAGGAAGCCAGTACAACCAACGCCAGCGTAACGCCAATACACGACTACCTCACCCGCCACTTTCCTTCACTGCACCCACCAAAGCTTGCGGGGTGGGCACAGATCCCCCTAAATAGCGAGACCTTTGCAAAAACATGGCCGTTTGGCCTAGTGATGCGCGGCTATGATTTCTGGACGGAACGCCAATATTTAGCCACCCTCAGCAGGAAAAGCCAGGCATTTAAATTTGGCGCCCATCAAGAGGAACAATCTAACCAACCGCAAACGGTGGTGATGGTAATCGGCGAGTCCTCTCGCTATGATCGCTGGAGCCTCAATGGTTATTCACGCGAAACAAACCCACACCTCAAAAAAGAAACTAATTTGGTGAGCCTGCGCGATGTCATCACCGCAGTTTCCGCAACGAGGCTATCGGTACCGGTTTTAATTTCCCGTAAGCCTGCGATGCAAAGTTTACAGGATGGTTTTGCGGAAAAGTCGTTTTTGACAGCATTTAAAGAGGCCGGATTCAAAACGTATTGGCTATCGAATCAAATGTCCTTCGGCCAATTTGATACCCCCGTGTCTGTGTTTGCAAAAGAAGCCGACGTTGTGCAATTCATGAACCTGGGCGGCTTCACCAATACATCTAACTTTGACGCTATTTTACTTGCGCCCTTAAGAAATGCGGTTGAGGATCCGGCACCAAAAAAATTGATCGTTTTACATACCTTGGGAAATCACTGGAATTACAGCCATCGTCACCCAAAAGAGTTCGACAAATGGCGACCTTCCCTCTTTGGAATCGAGAATCCAGCCTACACAGATTTGAGGTTAAAAGCCCAGATGAATAACAGCTATGACAATTCGATTTTATATACTGACTGGCTACTTTCACAGGTAATTGATACGCTCAAGACAAACAATCAGCCAAGTGCGATGTTATATGTCTCCGATCATGGCCAAACCTTGTATGACGGAAGTTGCAACCTTGCCTTTCATGGACATAATACACAATACGAATTTCATATTCCCGCCTTCATTTGGTATTCCGAAAAATATGAATTAATGTATCCCGAAAAAATTGTTCAACTGCAGCGGCATAAAAAAGCCCGACTATCGACCGAAAATATGTTTCATTCATTGCTAGATATCGCAGATATTCGCTACGATACCGAGCGTCTGGAATGGAGCTTCTTGAGTGCCCGATTCAAAAGACATAAGCGTTACGTTGATAGCTATGGTTGGACCAACTATGACCATGCCACTACCAAAGGAGATTGCCGCGAAATGATAGACAAAGGAAAACCACTCAGCCAAGAAAAGTAGGCTGAGTACATCGATGTGCTGCTTGGTTCAACTCATCATTACGATGATTCCTCTTATTTTGATACCCAAGTAATAAACCGCTGATTTAATTTTTCTTGATTCTGCATCCAAAATTTTTCATCGACAAATAGCGCGGTCCTTATATTCTCAGGACTGCTTGCGAGATCCAGATCGGCAGTTTCCTCGGCCGCTTCCTTACGCGTTACGCCATAGGGCATCTCACGCGCCATCTGTGCCTGAACATGAGGAGCAGATGCGTAAGCTAAAAATTGTTCGGCCTCAGATTTGTTTGGTGCAACTTTCAATATAGTCCAAAAATCGATGGTGGAAAGGCTGTTGGTCCAGGTCCACTTTAACTTCATGCGCTCAACCCTATTTGCCCTGACCAGCCGTGTGTTATAAGCAGCGGCCATCACCACCTGACCAGCTCCTAACATTTGCGCTGGCTGGGATGCGTTTTCCCACCATAGCAAACTTGGCCTGAGTTGATCTAATTTTTTAAATGCGCGATCAACGCCCTCTGGTGTCGACAATATTTTGTACACCTCCGCAGGCTTTACACCATCGGCCATAAGTGCGAACTCCAAATTTGCCTTCGGCCCTCTCCGTAAAGCGCGTTTACCCGGATATTTTCGCTGATCCCAAAAATCAGCCCACGACTTAGGCACTATTTTTTGTTTCTCGCCATCATAAGCAAGCACCAGACTATAGACAATTGCTCCAACACCACAATCGCTGACGGCCTCTTTGAGATATCGCTCTCGTCCACCTAGGAGTGCCCAATCGAGTTTTTGGAATAAACCAGATTCACAACCCGGTATCAGATCTTCTGCGTTGACCATTACTGCATCCCAAGCAGCATTTCCGTTATCACTCTTACCGCTTAATGCAGCTACTCCCCCCTCCCAGGAAAGATTTGTCATATTAATCTTAGTCAATTCCGTAAATGGGCGGAAAACAAGCTTATTTTGGGCTGTCTGAAATGGTCCTCCCCAAGACACAACAGTCAGGCTTCTGGACAAGACAGGAGATGGAGAAGCAAACGTTGCCAGAGCCAACATCACCAACATGATTCTCATCAGTCCCCCTCCTAAAATGAAAAATCCATTGCATGCCCGCTTCCACATACACGATGTTATGCGACTGCAAAACACGCGAAATTATGGGTGCCGACAGATTATTGCTAGAGCGTGCCAGTGTCAATCCATACCTGCGAGTACAAACAAAAACGGCACTGAAGGAGCGCTTCAGTGCCGTTTTAGCAGATGGAAAATGAATTAAGCTTCGCCGTCCGCTGCTCCTGTTGCTTCAGCTGTTTCTGCTTCCAGCGCACGCGCCGATTTTTCAGCCAACAACATAGCTTGGCGTTCTTCCGCTTCCCATGCTTCTTTGGCCTTACGTGCACGATGGAATGCGAGACCTGTCCCGCCGGGGATCAAACGACCAACAATGACGTTTTCTTTCAGACCACGCAGACCATCACGTTTACCCATAATTGCCGCCTCGGTCAGAACACGCGTGGTTTCCTGGAACGATGCCGCAGAGATAAACGAGTCCGTCGACAACGATGCCTTGGTGATACCCAACAATACATTTTCGTATGTGGCAGGAATCTTACCTTCGGCAATGACGCGGTCATTTTCACCCAGCAGTTCAGAACGCTCAACTTGTTCACCGGTGATGTAATTAGCATCGCCCGCATCCACAATCTGAACCCGACGCAGCATTTGACGCACGATCACTTCAATGTGTTTGTCATTGATCTTCACACCTTGCAAACGATACACGTCCTGCACTTCGTCAACGATGTAACGCGCCAGCTCTTCAATACCCAGCAAACGCAGAATGTCTTGCGGATCGCGCGGACCATCGACAATGATTTCACCTTTGTTCACTACTTGGCCGTCATGTACCAGCACTTGTTTTTCCTTAGCGATAAGGAACTCATGCTTGTTGCCGTCCATGTCTGTAATTTCCAGGCGTTGTTTACCTTTAGTTTCCTTACCGAATGCCACTGTCCCCGTCACCTCCGCCAACATACCTGCATCTTTTGGGGAACGCGCCTCGAACAATTCAGCCACACGCGGCAGACCACCGGTAATATCACGCGTTTTTTGTGATTCGGTGGGAATACGGGCCAGCACTTCACCAACGGTCACTTGTTGCGCATCTTTGACCATGATCAGAGCGCCAACCGGAAAACCAATAGTTACAGCGTGCTCAGTACCGGCAATCTTCACTTCTTCGCCCTGTTCATTCAACAATTTGACCTGGGGACGTAGTGATTTGGTGACGGAGCCGCGACGTTTTGCATCAATGGCCACGAGCGTAGACAAACCTGTGACATCATCCAACTGCTTAGCGACGGTAACGCCTTCCTCAACATTCTCAAAATGGACCGTGCCCGCATACTCGGTAATGATAGGGCGGGTCAGTGGATCCCATGTCGCCAACGCAGTTCCTGCCTTGATAACCAGACCATCGTTGACGATCAAGGTAGCACCATAAGGCACCTTGTGGCGTTCGCGCTCACGTCCGTGGTCATCCGTAATCAGGACCTCTCCCGAACGAGAAATGACGATCTGTGCCCCTTTACCATTCGTGACATAACGCATCGTTGCAGTAAAGCGAATTGTGCCGTTTGACTTGGCCTCAACACTCGATGCGACGGCGGCACGCGATGCAGCACCACCGATATGGAAGGTACGCATGGTCAACTGCGTACCAGGTTCACCAATCGACTGCGCTGCGATAACACCCACTGCTTCACCCGCATTCACCATTACGCCACGACCGAGATCACGTCCGTAGCACATGGCACACAAACCGAAACGCGTATCGCAAGTGAGCGGCGTGCGCACTTTGACTTCGTCGATACTCAAACGCTCAATTTCTTCGACCATATCTTCATCGAACAAGGTGCCAGCCGGGTACAGTGTGGCTTGCGTCTCAGGATTGACGACGTCATTGGTCGCAACGCGGCCCAGAATACGATCACGCAGAGCCTCAATGACTTCACCGCCTTCGACCAGGGCCTTCATCGCTGCACCATTCGCGGTACCGCAATCATCCTCAATGACCACCAGATCCTGGGTCACATCCACCAAACGGCGGGTAAGATAACCAGAATTCGCTGTTTTCAACGCGGTATCAGCCAGACCTTTACGCGCACCGTGAGTCGAAATAAAGTACTGCAACACATTAAGACCTTCACGGAAATTCGCCGTGATCGGGGTTTCAATGATCGAACCGTCCGGTTTCGCCATCAGTCCGCGCATACCTGCCAGTTGACGAATCTGCGCCGCAGATCCACGCGCACCGGAGTCGGCCATCATGTAAATGGCATTGAAGGACTCTTGTGTAGATTTAGTACCGTCGCGGGTGATGACGTCTTCAACTTTCAGTTGATCCATCATCGCCTTGCCGACGTCATCGCCGGTGCGCCCCCAGATATCGACCACTTTATTGTAACGCTCACCCGAGGTGACTAAACCAGAAGCATATTGCTGCTCGATCTGTTTCACTTCATGTTCTGCCGCAGCAATCATGGTCGCTTTTTGTGGCGGAACCAACATGTCATCGACACAAATCGAAATGCCGGCACGGGTCGCTAAACGGAAGCCCGATTGCATTAATTGATCAGCGAATACAACCGTCGCACGCAAACCGCACTTACGGAAGGACGTATTAATCAGCTTTGAAATTTCTTTTTTCTTCAGCGCACGATTGAGTACCGAGAAAGGCAAGCCCTTCGGCAGGATCTCGGACAGAATCGCACGACCGATGGTGGTTTCGTAACGCGTAACGGTTTTAACGAATTCGCCTGTCACCGGGTCTTTCGGATGTTCAGTAATACGCACGGTAACGCGGGTAGCCAGCTCGACTTCCTTATTGTCGTAAGCACGAATGACTTCCGAAACATCCGGGAACATCATGCCTTCGCCTTTACCATTAATACGCTCACGAGTAGCGTAGTACAGCCCCAACACAATATCTTGCGATGGCACAATCGACGGCTCGCCATTCGACGGGAACAAAATATTATTAGACGCTAGCATCAACGTGCGCGCTTCCATTTGCGCTTCCACAGACAACGGAACGTGGACCGCCATTTGATCACCGTCAAAGTCGGCATTGAATGCGGCACAAACCAAAGGATGCAGTTGAATTGCCTTACCTTCAATCAGTACCGGCTCAAAAGCCTGAATACCAAGACGATGCAAAGTGGGCGCACGGTTAAGCATGATCGGATGTTCACGAATCACGTCTTCCAAAATATCCCATACGACGGGCTCTTGACTCTCCACCATTTTCTTGGCGGCCTTGATCGTCGTCGATAGGCCCATCAATTCCAATTTATTGAAAATGAATGGCTTGAACAATTCCAATGCCATCAATTTCGGTAAACCGCACTGATGTAATTTGAGCTGGGGTCCCACCACAATCACAGAACGGCCAGAATAATCGACGCGCTTACCCAGCAAGTTCTGACGGAAACGGCCGCCTTTACCTTTGATCATCTCAGCCAGCGATTTGAGCGGGCGCTTGTTGGCACCAGTCATCGCCTTGCCGCGGCGACCATTATCCAACAACGAATCAACTGCTTCTTGCAACATGCGCTTTTCGTTACGGGTAATAATTTCCGGCGCGCGCAATTCCATCAAACGCTTGAGACGGTTATTGCGGTTAATCACACGACGATACAAATCGTTCAAATCGGAAGTCGCGAAGCGACCACCATCGAGTGGCACCAGCGGACGCAGTTCGGGCGGCAGCACGGGCAGCACTTCCATGACCATCCAGTCAGGTTTGATGCCGGAGCGTTGGAAAGCTTCCAACACTTTCAGGCGCTTCGCGTACTTTTTGATCTTGGCTTCGGACTTAGATTCTTTCAACTCAACGCGCAGGGTTTCGGCATCGCGGTGAATATCGATGGAACGCAACAATTCGCGAATGCCTTCAGCGCCCATGTAGGCAGTAAAGTCATCGCCATATTCTTCATACTTGGCGGCGTAGTCGTCTTCCGACATGATCTGGCATTTTTTTAGCGGGGTCATGCCAGGATCGGTCACGACATAAGCTTCGAAATAGAGAACACGTTCGATATCGCGCAAAGTCATGTCGAGCACCATACCCAAACGGGATGGAAGCGATTTAAGAAACCAGATATGCGCCGTCGGTGAAGCTAATTCAATATGGCCCATGCGCTCGCGGCGCACTTTTGCCAAGGTCACTTCAACGCCGCATTTTTCGCAAATGACGCCGCGGTGCTTCAAACGCTTGTACTTACCGCACAGGCATTCGTAATCCTTGATCGGGCCAAAAATTTTGGCGCAAAACAGGCCATCGCGTTCTGGCTTAAAGGTGCGATAGTTAATGGTTTCCGGTTTTTTAACTTCGCCGTAGGACCAAGAACGGATTTTTTCAGGCGAGGCCAGACTAATTTTGATGGCGTCGAATGTTTCGTTCTGTTGAACTTGCTTGAATAGATCGAGCAGTGCTTTCATATATCACTCCAGGTTGGCGTGAAAAAACTAAGTTTTTTTGCCGTACTAATTACGTCACGTTACGTCGTGTTGCGTTCAAGGTCTTTGAAAGATCCATTGGAGCCGAGCTATTTCCCACCAAAGAGCAAAGTGCTCGGCTACACAATCGATTAATTTCGTTCCAGATCGATGTCAATACCAAGGGAGCGAATTTCCTTCACCAAGACATTGAAGGATTCCGGCATACCCGCCTCAATAACGTGATCACCTTTGACGAGATTTTCGTACACTTTGGTACGACCATTTACGTCATCCGATTTCACCGTCAACATCTCTTGAAGCACATACGATGCGCCATAAGCTTCCAGCGCCCACACTTCCATCTCACCGAAACGCTGGCCACCGAATTGGGCCTTACCACCCAAAGGCTGTTGTGTCACAAGCGAGTATGGACCAGTCGAACGCGCATGCATTTTGTCGTCAACCAAATGATGCAGCTTAAGAACGTGCATATAGCCGACCGTGACCGACCTCTCAAACGACTCGCCGGTACGCCCATCGTACATCGTGACCTGATTCTTAGACGGCGTCATGCCAAGTTGTTTGGCGATATGGTCTGGGTAAGCCAAATCGAGCATCCGACGAATTTCTTTCTCATTAGCGCCGTCAAACACCGGCGTCGCAAACGGTACGCCGTGCTTAAGATTGCTAGCCAGCTCAAGAATTTCCGCATCGGAAAAACTATCAAGGTCTTCCGATTTTCCAGTCTCGTTATAAATCGTCGCCAGGAATTTGCGCAACTCAACAATCTTGGTTTGTGCTTTGAGCATCTCGCCGATACGCAGACCCAAGCCTTTGGCAGCCCAACCCAAGTGGGTTTCCAAAATCTGGCCCACATTCATCCGTGACGGTACGCCTAGCGGGTTGAGCACAATGTCAGCGGGCGTTCCATCTGCCATGTAAGGCATGTCTTCGACCGGTACAATGCGCGACACCACACCTTTGTTACCATGACGTCCCGCCATTTTGTCACCTGACTGCAAACGACGTTTGACTGCCAGATAAACCTTGACCATTTTTTGCACACCCGGCGGCAATTCATCGCCTTGCGTAAGCTTCTTGCGTTTTTCTTCAAATGCAAGATCGAACTGATGACGTTTCTCTGCAATCGATTCTTTGATTGCTTCAAGCGCGGCAGCTGCATCATCATCCGCAGGACGGATATCAAACCAATGATATTTATCCAAATCAGCTAAATAATCTTTAGTGACTTTGGTACCCTTAGCCAATTTTTTCGGGCCGCCGTTAGCCATTTTACCGACCAACATTTTTTCCAAACGCTGGAAGGCATCGCCTTCAACAATACGCATCTGATCATTTAGGTCGAGGCGATAACGCTTAAGTTCATCGTCGATGATTTGCTGCGCACGCTTGTCGCGAGCAATGCCTTCGCGTGTGAACACCTGAACGTCGATCACTGTACCAATCATGCCTGATGGCACGCGGAGTGAGGTATCTTTCACATCCGATGCTTTTTCACCAAAAATAGCACGTAGCAATTTCTCTTCTGGCGTGAGCTGTGTTTCGCCTTTTGGCGTCACTTTACCAACCAGCGTATCGCCTGCGGTAACCTCTGCACCGATGTAGACGATACCGGACTCATCGAGACGTGCTAATTGATTTTCCGCCAAGTTAGAAATATCACGGGTAATTTCTTCTGCACCAAGTTTAGTGTCACGTGCAACGACAGACAACTCCTCGATGTGAATCGAAGTGTAGCGGTCGTCTTCCACAACTTTCTCAGAAATCAGAATCGAATCTTCAAAGTTCAAACCATTCCATGGCATAAACGCCACAAGCATGTTTTGACCAAGAGCCAACTCACCCAAATCGGTAGAAGCGCCATCAGCAATCACGTCGTGTTTCGCAACACGATCACCGACCTTGACGATCGGACGTTGATTGATATTGGTATTTTGATTTGAACGTGTGTATTTGATCAAATTATAGATATCGACACCGACCTCACCGGCCAACGCTTCATCATCATTCACACGAATCACCACACGACCCGCATCAATGTAATCGACCACACCGCCACGCAAAGCCTGCACTGTCGTCCCAGAGTCAACTGCAACTGTACGCTCAATACCTGTCCCCACAAATGCTTTTTCTGGACGCAGACAAGGTACCGCCTGACGTTGCATGTTGGCCCCCATCAATGCGCGGTTTGCATCATCGTGCTCCAGGAACGGAATGAGCGAAGCTGCAACGGATACCACTTGGCCTGGAGCGACATCCATGTACTGAACACGTCCTGGAGAAACCAAAATAGTCTCTCCAGCTTCACGCGCAGAAACGAGTTCATCGCACAACATGCCGGACTTGTCGATAGACGCATTCGCTTGAGCGATAATGTAACGTCCTTCTTCAATGGCCGAAAGATAGTCGATTTGCGCAGTAATTTTCCCTGCATCGACTTTACGATATGGCGTTTCGAGAAAGCCATACTCGTTTAGACGCGCATATAATGCCAATGAATTAATCAGGCCGATGTTCGGGCCTTCAGGGGTTTCAATCGGGCAAACACGACCATAGTGGGTCGGATGAACGTCACGCACTTCAAAGCCAGCGCGCTCGCGGGTCAAGCCTCCAGGCCCGAGTGCTGATACACGACGTTTATGCGTGATCTCAGACAATGGATTAGTTTGATCCATAAACTGGGACAACTGCGACGAACCAAAGAACTCACGAATAGCCGCCGAAATCGGTTTGGAATTAATCAGGTCATGCGGCATCAGATTGTCAGCTTCTGCTTGACCGAGACGCTCCTTAACAGCCCGCTCAACCCGGACCAAACCAGCGCGGAATTGATTCTCCGCTAGTTCACCAACACAACGAACACGGCGGTTACCAAGATGATCAATATCATCGACTTCGCCACGGCCATTGCGCAGCTCAACCAAAATTTTGATGACAGCCAATACGTCTTCGTTGGACAGTGTCATTGCACCGGTCAACTCATCGCGACCAATCCGGCGGTTGAATTTCATACGACCCACATCGGACAAATCGTAACGATCCGGATTGTAGAACAGGCCATTAAACAGACCTTCAACAGAGTCTTCGGTTGGCGGCTCACCCGGGCGCATCATGCGATAAATCGCCACTTTTGCAGCCATCTGATCAGCTGTATCATCCGCCCGCAAGGTCTGCGAAATATACGAACCCTGATCCAAGTCATTGGTATACAAAGTCTGGATATTTGCTATGTGCGCTTCGCGCAGACGACCCATCAATTCTTCCGTCAATTCATCATTCGCATTGGCAACGATCTCGCCCGTGTCAGCATCGACAATATTCTTCGCCAAAACGCGGCCCAGCAAATAGTCTTCTGGTACAGAGATATGTTTGATGCCAGCAGCTTCGATGTCGCGTACATGCTTAGCATTGATACGCTTGTCTTTTGCTACGATAGTTTTTCCAGACTTGTCGCTGATATCAAAACGTGCGACTTCGCCGCGCAGCCGCTCAGCGACAAACTCGATTTCCGCGCCTTCAGAATGCAATGCAAAATTGTCGAACACAAAGAAATTCGCGAGAATCTGTTCATGCGACATACCAATGGCTTTGAGCAAAATAGTGACAGGCATCTTGCGGCGGCGATCGACTCGGAAAAACAGAATGTCTTTTGGATCGAATTCGAAATCGAGCCATGAACCGCGGTAAGGAATAATGCGCGCAGAAAAAAGCAATTTACCAGAAGAGTGGGTTTTGCCGCGATCATGTTCGAAAAACACACCGGGTGACCGATGTAACTGGGACACGATGACACGCTCGGTACCATTGATCACGAACGAACCCGTCGTCGTCATGAGCGGCAATTCGCCCATGTACACTTCCTGCTCTTTCATTTCTTTGACGACCGGCTTGGTCGGTGATTCTTTATCCAAAATCACCAAACGCACCTTCGCGCGTAGCGGCGAGGCAAACGTCAAGCCACGCTGTTGACATTCTTTGACGTCAAAAGGTGGATCACCTAAAACGTATGACAAGAACTCAAGACGCGCAAATCCATTATGCGAGACGATCGGAAAAATGGATGTAAAAGCCGATTGCAAACCGTCATTTTTGCGTTGAGACGGTATTTTGTCCGCTTGCAGAAAATCTAGATAAGACTCAAGCTGGGTTGCCAGCAGGAACGGAACTTGGTGAATGTTAGCGCGCTTCGCGAATGATTTGCGAATGCGCTTCTTCTCAGTAAACGAGTAGTGCATGGACACTCCGTGAGTGACGGGAAGGAAAGAGAATTCAGGATTCGAAGTGAGTTGACTAACTAAGCCCAATTACGAACAAAAGCGCTAGCTAGAAATCAACAAAACCTCAAGTCTCAACCCTTCAAGCTTGATTTAATCAACTGCATGAGTGTTGTGAACATGTCACAAACAATCATACTTAACCTAAGCGCGAACCTAGGAATGACAAAGAAACAAAGGCAGAATCCCCTCTTTCAAGAAGGACTCTGCACTTTGACTCCGCAGCTTGCGCTGCCTTGAGCAACCAAAATTACTTGATTTCGGCCTTGGCGCCCGCCTCTTCCAGCTTTTTCTTAGCCGCTTCCGCATCGGCTTTGGAAACGCCTTCTTTAACTGGCTTCGGTGCACCGTCAACCAAGTCTTTAGCTTCCTTCAAGCCCAAACCAGTGATTTCACGAACCGCCTTAATCACACCCACTTTATTCGCGCCGAAATCGGAAAGAATAATAGTGAACTCAGTTTGCTCTTCAACAACTGCAGCAGCACCGCCGCCAGCAGGACCAGCAGATGCCATAGCAGCTGCGGATACACCAAATTTTTCTTCGAATGCTTTTACCAAGTCGTTCAGATCCATTACGGACATCGCGCCTACGGCTTCCAGGATATCGTCTTTGCTAATTGCCATTTGAAACTCCTAAATTTGATTCTATAAATGCATCTGATTAGTACTGACACAAAAAGGTTCCGAAATACGTATTATTTGCAGCACGGAGCAACCGTACACAATAAATAATTAAGCAGCTTCGGCTTCCTTTTTTGCTGCAAGAGCAGCGAGCCCACGCGCGAAACCAGAAACCGGAGCCAGCATAATACCCAAAAGCTGGGATATGAGAACCTCACGGCTTGGAATGCTTGCCAATGCAGAGACGGCCGCTTTATCCAGCGACTTACCCGCAAAATTGCCCGCTTTGATGACCAGTTTGTCGTTGGTTTTAGCAAAGTCACTAATAACTTTTGCTGCAGCAACGGCATCCGGGGAGATCGAATAGATCAACGGACCAGTCATGTCAGTGGCAAGGCTTGCAAACGCGGTACCCTCAACAGCGCGACGAGCAAGTGTATTTTTCAACACGCGCAAATACACACCTTGGGCACGCGCTTTAGCACGCAGTTGTGTCAAGTGACTAACCTGGATGCCACGATATTCGGCCAAGACGATAGTCTGCGCCAATGCAACTTGAGCAGAAACTTCGGCTACGACGGCCTTTTTGTCATTCAGATTGAGACTCACTGTCAACCTCCATTAATGATGTTCGGCAAGAATAGTCGATAGTGACTACACACCTTGCATCGTTTCGAACACGGCGTCCGACGTTAGGAGTTCAATACCGACGCTCATTCAATAAATAAGAACTAAATGATCGACAATGATGAGACTACAAAACTTGTTCGGGTACACCATCTGCGTTGGGTATCCGCTAATTTCAGCAGACGTTTAACTTTGGTCGCTACTAGCACGTCCTCCGCCCAACGGTCTTTGATTGTCCAACGCCAACCCAAAAAAAGGGGGGCGTCGGCCCAAAGATTCGCCTCATACTTTAAATTCACATGAGGACTTAATTCATTAAATATCTTAAGCAGCCAATGTCGTCTGATCAACGCGAACACCCGCGCCCATCGTGGAAGACAGCGACACTTTACGCAAATACACACCTTTGCTTGAAGTTGGCTTAGCCTTGTTCAATGCTTCGATCAATGCCACCAAATTGGACTTGAGCGCCTCGTCGGTAAACGATTTACGGCCGATCGTTGCGTGGATAATTCCGCTCTTGTCGGTCCGATATTGCACTTGACCGGCTTTTGCATTTTTAACTGCTGTAGCAACATCTGGTGTCACAGTGCCGACTTTCGGATTCGGCATCAAACCGCGCGGCCCGAGAATTTGGCCCAAGGTACCCACAATACGCATGGTGTCTGGCGAAGCGATAACGATATCAAAGGGCATGTTACCGGCTTTGATTTGCTCCGCCAGATCATCCATACCCACAATATCAGCACCAGCCGCTTTAGCTTGTTCAGCTTTTTCGCCAGTAGCAAAGACAGCGACCCGAACTGTTTTCCCCGTGCCCGCAGGCAACACGACGGCCCCACGAACTACTTGATCAGATTTCTTTGGGTCCACACCGAGTTGAACCGATACATCGATCGACTCATTAAATTTAGCTGTTGCATACTCTTTGATGAGCGCTACAGCATTGGCGAATGGATACGCCTTGGTACGATCAATTTTTGCTTTAAATACTTTAACGCGTTTAGATAACTTAGCCATTACAGACCCTCCACCGTGATGCCCATGGAACGCGCGGAACCGGCGATTGTACGCACAGCGGCATCCATGTCAGCCGCCGTAAGATCCGGCGTTTTAGTTTTTGCGATTTCTTCTGCTTGCTGGCGCGTCAGCTTACCAACTTTGTCGGTATGGGGTTTCGGCGATCCCTTTTGGATACCAGCAGCTTTTTTAATCAAATACGTTGCCGGAGGCGTCTTCATCACAAACGTGAAAGACTTGTCTGCAAACGCTGTGATCACAACAGGAATCGGCATGCCTGGCTCAACACCTTGGGTCTGCGCATTAAACGCTTTGCAGAATTCCATAATATTCAAACCGCGCTGACCCAAAGCAGGGCCAATTGGAGGCGATGGATTTGCTTTACCAGCCGGCACCTGCAGCTTGATAAAACCGATGATTTTTTTTGCCATGATGGCTCCTACGTGAATTGAGTATTAGCGCCCGCTCACTTACGTTTCAGTAAATTAATAAGGCTCCTCCGCTGGATTTCACTTTTAATGGTGGCGCTCCATTGGGCGCTTACTATGATTTTTAAGGTTAAGCCTAAACTTTTTCAACCTGTCCAAATTCCAACTCTACTGGTGTGGCACGCCCAAAAATAGTGACGGAAACACGCACCTTTGATTTCTCGTAATTGACTTCTTCGACATTACCGTTGAAGTCAGTAAACGGACCCTCTTTAATACGCACCAGCTCGCCGACTTCATACAATACTTTCGGTCTAGGCTTCTCAATGCCTTCCTGCATTTGCTGCATAATCTTTGTGATTTCACGCGGTGGAATCGGCGTCGGTTTATTTGATTTCCCACCAATGAAGCCAGTTACTTTATTGGTGTTTTTCACCAAGTGCCAAGTTTCATCCGTCATCTCCATTTCAACTAGCACGTAGCCAGGAAAGAAACGACGCTCAGTTACAGATTTTTGGCCGTTCTTCACTTCTACGACCTCTTCGATCGGCACCAGAATTTGACCAAACTTATCCTGCATCCCTGCTCTGTCGATCCGTTCCACTAAGGCACGCTGCACACTTTTCTCCATGCCCGAGTAGGCATGCACGACATACCAGCGCTTATTGCCAGTCGATGCGATCTCGACAGCGACTTGGGTGTCACCCTGCACATTCTCGATCATTATTTTTGCCAGCCCAGAATCACGTTATACAAGAGGAATTCCAGCAATTTATCTGTACCCCATAGAAAAATAGCCATAATCAAAGCAAATCCAAAAACGATTGCCGTAATTTGCAAGGCCTCTTTTCGCGTTGGCCAAACAACTTTTTTGGTTTCGACTACCGCCTCTTTTGCAAAGCCAATAAACTCACGACCAGAAGTAGATGTCCAAGCGACTAGCAAAGCAACTACCAATCCGGCAACTAATACGCCCACGCGCATCGCTGTAGGTTTATCAGCCAGAAAATAAAAACCAACGACTCCCGCAATCGCAGCAACTACCGCCAAGGAGATTTTTAGCCTATCGCCGAACACATTCACGGTTTGCACTGACTGATTTGACATACGCCTATACTTTCGGTGTCTTGCACCTAAACAGTGGCAGGGACGGAGGGCATCGAACCCCCAACCTTCGGTTTTGGAGACCGACGCTCTGCCAATTGAGCTACGTCCCTAGATAAAATGAAACATATACTACAAACACCGATGCCGGACACAGGTCCGGCATCGGGAATGCTGCATAATTTTTACGCAATAATTTTAGCAACTACGCCAGCACCAACGGTACGGCCACCTTCGCGAATCGCGAATCGCAGACCTTCTTCCATCGCAATCGGATTGATCAGCTTGACGGTAATCGACACGTTATCGCCTGGCATGACCATTTC
>JANXTY010000022.1 GCA_025352145.1 Oxalobacteraceae bacterium | reverse complement strand
GGCTTTTGCTTCGCCTCCAAATTTCTTCGACAACACCGTCGCAATCGCCGCTGTCAGCGTGGTCTTGCCATGATCAACGTGACCAATCGTGCCCACATTCACATGCGGCTTGGTCCGCTCAAACTTGCTCTTTGCCATTTTTTGACTCCTAACGATTTTGATGAGAACGCACAGGCACACGCCCGACTACTTTACTTCCACTATCACGACAAATCTGGTGCCCTTGACGTGGATCGAACACGTGACCTCTCCCTTACCAAGGGAGTGCTCTACCACTGAGCTACAAGGGCCAATATTGCGCCCGACACTTGGCAAACGCACATATCTGGAGCGGGTGAAGGGAATCGAACCCTCGTCATAAGCTTGGAAGGCTTCAGCTCTACCATTAAGCTACACCCGCAGCTACTCCTAAATCATCCTACAATCAATTACTTCTTGGTGGAGGGGGCTGGATTCGAACCAGCGTACTCGTAAGAGAACAGATTTACAGTCTGTCGCCTTTAACCACTCGGCCACCCCTCCGCAATGAACCGCAAATTATGACGGGGGCAGAATTATTTGTCAACAGCTAGTTTAGATATTTATCCACACCGAAGCGCCCTTTTTTACTAAATCGGATAGGGGGATTAGTCCACCGCAAAACCGTGAGCTGCGCAAAAACCGTAGGGAGTAACCGGCCGATATCGATAAATTGTCGTTAATATCAGTGCGTATTCAAAACCGCCAACACTTGTGACATCAGGGCTTTGATCAAAGCCGCTTCATCAGGTGGCACTCCTTCAGGTGCAGTCTTTATGCGATCAGCATAAATTAGCCCTAACTGAACTTTTTGCCGGACAAGCGGGAGCACAATTAAGCTTCGTGCGTCCGGCAATAGTTTTCTATGCCACGTCGGAAGAAGTTCACGAATTTTAGGTGCAGACGCATCTGAAATCATCAAGTCGGCATTATTTTCCATTGCCAAATGGAACAAATCTCTCTCTGAAACAATGGGAAATACAAACCCCAACTGTCGCACAGCACTATGCTCCCCTATCGTGATCCGCGCACGAAACTGACCAACTTTGACATCTTTCAAGCACACCGTCGCAAAACGAAAACCCATACCGTTAGATAGTATTTCTAATACAAGCAAAATAAGCTCGTTCACCTTGCAACGACCAGAAGCCGTCATTTGCGTAGCATCCTGTACACCAGTGAGTAATAGATCACGCGCATTCACTGGCTTGCCACTAGCGTGATGTGAGTCTGTTAGTACCGGCCCGGCATCCATAGTGGCCTGTTGCAAAATACTCGGCAGACCGGGCTTTTCTACAGGAGTCGAGGAAATCACGGCCACTTGCGGCGTCAGCTTCAAGCTTTCCATCAACCCTTCGGTTTCCTGACCAACCAACTCATAAATTTGCGCCATTTTCTCCGGGTCTAAATGCAAGGCAGCGCCGAAACGACTCAACAATGCTAAGCTCCCCTCGCCCTCGACGGGATCTTCTTTGCGCATAATCTGCTGTGCGGCCTCCGCACTGAATGATGCGACCTGACGCATCCAGTCATGTCGACTTTTATGGGGCGGCACAACACCGGGCGCTATCGGACGTAATGCATGCATGATGGTATCTGGCATATTCCATTCTTGTAACACGCTCCCCGCTAGCGCATCGAAACTGCAACCAAGCACTTGGATCGCTGCCTGCCCCGGCGTAAGGCCTCCTGCGGCAAGCCGGTTGATTTCTTTATACATTGGGTGTTCGTATGATGCCAACAAGACGCGCCCCAGATTTTTAAATAATGCAGCAATCGATACTTCCTCCGCTCCCTGATATTGACTACGCCGCGCCAGTTCACGCCCAACCAGGCTGGCACACAGAGCTTCTGACAATTCAATCCGTACGCTTTGAGCGTGCTTATTGTTGGACAAACTATCGACCAACATCATCGCTAGCGCACTGGTCTTTACCGTATCAACTCCGAGCAAAAAAATGGCCCTGGAAATAGTCGTCACCGGCGTGCTGGAAGCCGCACGATAGAAAACTGTATTCGCCAGTCGCAGAATTTTTTGGGTAAGTGCAACGTCGGACAAAATTCCAGAGGCCAAAGTGCGCGTTGCCTCATCATCGGCTGAGGCCATTTGCACTACCCGGGAGACTGAACTTCCCAATGCGAGCAAATCGACATCGCTGCTGAGTTTTTGCAAAAGGGCGTCACGCGGCGATTTTTGTTTACCCTTAGATTGCGGCAACAACAAATCAGCTGGCATGTGATATTCCATCGGGTCACCACCTTCCAAAAAAATCCATTCCCACCAATTACTCCCTAACTATTACCTGAGCTGACCTGATTATTTGGCGTAAAAATAGTGTCCGTCCCAGAGAAATAATCACTTACGATGAATGATCATCTTGCCTATGGTCGGCTAGCACGGATGTTATATTTTTTCAGAATTTTCTGATGCAAACTGGACAAAGCGGTGAGTTGCGCATTAATCGGATCCAGATGACGCACAGTATCAATCAATGATCTGGCATAGGTGCCGAGCCGATCATCCCAACCCAAATTATCCAAATATTTCAACACCGCGACAGCCGCATTAAATACTACCTGCGGATTGTCCGGCAATTTATTGACCGCTTCCATCATTAAAGAAACAGCATTACGATAATCTCCTTCTTTTGCTTTAGCGGCACCGGCTGCCACAAGCGCAATAATTTTTTGCCGACTTTCTTGTACCAGAGTTTGGGCTAGATCTCCCCGGCCAACCAGCTCAAATACCTGCATTGCCTTTTCTAACGCAGCGCCATTTTTGGCATTGTTCATCACGTCTAACATTACCTCAGAAGCCTCATTCTCCATGTTGTTCTGAATGCAGTTTCTAGCCAATTCCATCTTCATCTCATTGGACAAACCCGAACTCTCACGACAGGCGGCGACGGCGGCCGCGAGTGACTCCGCCAAACGTCCCTCGTTCCCGGTATGTTCATGCACCATGGCAGATGAAATCGCGCTGCAGGCCGGTGTATTTTTCAGCCCACTCATGGATTTATCAAGGTCTCGAATGACTGCTGATGCTTGCTCCGGGTCACCCTTTGCAATTAAGGTTTTCACCAATTTGACGTGATCTTCAGGATCACGAAATTCCGAATACTTAGCCTTGTTGACGACTTTTTTCAATACGCGCTCGGCTGTGTCAACATCACCAACTTCCAGCGCAACCTCGCCCAGCCTGCGCAACCGTCGCACCGCGTGGGGAGACACGGCAACCGCGCTTTCCAAAACGACTTGAGCCTCGACTGCCTTCCCCATCGCCTGCAGCGTCTTAGCCAACCAGTCATAGGCATCCATAAATTTTTTGTTGTCAGATAACAGCGCTTCCAATAGGGCCTTAGCTTCGTCGAATCGCTCTTGCATGAACAAGGTTTTTGCCAAACCGAGCCTGGCCCACGCTAACCCCTTTGAATCGATGACATCTTGGTAAATTTTTTCCGCTAGATTTGACTCCCCCAGAAAGACATGCAATTCTGCACGCAAGCGCAAAAAATCGATCGCATACCGATAATATTTCTCCTCATTTTCCACGCACAATGCAATTGCGTCGCGTTGATCACCCAATTCCATCAACTGATAAATCGGCAGCAATACATTGCGTTTTTCCAATGCGCGTTTAATGCGCTCGAGCAGGCGATCAGCAGTAAATGGCTTCAGTATGTAATCAGTGGGCGCAAATTCTGCAGCACTTACCACCTTGCTATAGCCACCTTCTGCCGTCACCATAAAAAACATCGTCGACAAATTAATCAACTTGTAATGACGCATATCCTCCAAGAGTTGCTGTCCATCCTGCCCCCCATCAAGGTCGTACTCACAAATAATCAGATCAAATTTCTTGTTCTCCAAATGCCGGATCGCTGTGGCGGCGCTTACCCCATGCTCTATTTTCGTCAAGCCGCATAGGTTAAGCATGCTTTGTATGCCTCCCCGCATTCCTAAATTGGGCTCAATAATCAATGCGCTCAAGCCATCTAATTCATCCATGTCAAAATTTCCAAAAATAGCTTCGCATCGGACAGAGGAAGTGGTAGCTTCACCAAACTGTGTTCACCAAAAATGGCTTATCGCCGGTCTAGTGATTCTATGGGGAAACGATAAAATATCGCCTCTCACCAATATTTTTACGTCAATCATTCACAACCAGCTGGGTGCAGAACTTTCTGAAAGTTCGACAAACACATCGACAATTTCAGGATCAAATTGCGAGCCACGACGTTGGCGTATGAACTCTACCATCTCATCAAACTGCATTGCTTTTTTTCCGCCCCTGCCATCTAACAACGTATCGCAAGCGTCGGCTAATGCAACGATACGTGCAGCCAGCGGAATCGCGTATCCGACTAAGCCACGGGGGTAACCCCCACCATCAAAATGCTCATGATGGGCGCCGGCAATTTGCGCCCCATAACTTAAATAATTAATGCCATCAGCCATTTTTGCCGCACGGCCAATGATGTTTTCGCCTGCTTCGGCATGTGATTGGATCAATAAAAGTTCTTCTGGAGTGTGGACATCGGACTTCAACAAAATGCTGTCAGGAATAGTCACTTTACCTACGTCGTGCAAGGCGCTGGCCCCACCGATCATCTCGAACAACTGTGGCGTCAGCTCATTTTTATACGTACCTTTCTCAACCAATTTTTCGGTAATGGCCTGGGTTAACTTTTGCACGCGACGCACATGGCAAGGTGCTTTTTTATCAGAAAATTCAGCGACATGGGCAAGCATGGCGACCGTCGCATCCTGGGATTTTTGCAGTTGATCAAATAGGTAGAAATTATCGAAGGCCACGGCAATGCGCTGGCAAAATATTTCCAGAAGATTGCGCTGAATTTCTGCCAAGGGCCACGGTGGCGTCACAGAAATAGCGAACTCATGTCCCTGCTTCGTGTGAATAAACATCACATCGATGGGATGTTGGTACTGACTATTTTTTTCACGAAATGCTTTGGCAATGGCACTAGCCAAAGGGTGATCCAACGGCATGGTTTCGCTATCCGCCAAACCGGAATAGCCGCCCGTCGCCGCGACTACCGTCAATTGAGGATGTGCATCCACGAGGTCACCCTTCAGCACACACAGTACCCCATTGGCACCCACATCTAAAATGGCACTAATCTGATTCAGTACGCCGGAGGCAAATTCGCGCAAAGAACGAATCTGATAAAGATTGGTCGCACCTTCGAGTATTTTCCACAATCCGACCCGGCTACGCTCAATCATCAACAAGCTTTCGTAAGCCCGGAGCGACGAGATCACTGTCGTAAATAATTTTTGAGTAGTCAGTTCTGTTTTAGCTTTGTAATCGTTAATATCGTAGTCAATGATCACGCTATGCTCAGGAGCCTGCCCTGGCTGACCTGTCCGCAACACGATACGCACCAACGCATTATCTAAATCGCCCCGAATCCGTCCTACCAAACGCAAACCGGCATCTTCGGTTTCCATGACCACATCAAGCAATACCAAGGCAATACCTGGCGTGCTTTGCAAAATAGAAAATGCCTCTTCACCGCTGTAGGCGCTCATTAATTCAAGGTCTCTCCCCTTAAACCTGACATTACGCAGCGCAAGATTTGTGGCTGAATGCACATCGAGATCATCGTCAACAATCAGAATCCGCCAGGGGCGTTCGTTCAGTGGCCGTTCATTGGGAGGAACAAGAGCGGTTACGTCATCCGTATCGTCATTAATCAACCAATCATCATCATGATCATCGCTAGAGACTGGGGGATTCATGCCTACTCCTGTTATGACACACTGGCTAGGCGGGAAACCGCCAACAGAAATGCAGAATATCCATCTTATTACCAAGTCGTCAGCAATGCCAACACTAGTTTTCACGGTTGACGGAAAACTGTTCCAGCAATGCCTGTCGACACAGACAATTCAAAACCAATATGACTAAAGCGCAACATGTCACTGAAAATGTTTATCATCCTAACTACGTCAACTAGGCGGAGAAGTTTAATACCGCCCGGAATAATTGCAGGGTACCGCCAAATATCCTTACGAATCAAAAGCCAAGCAATGGCTCGCTGAATTCATGCAAAGATCCGGGTACATAACCAACGCATGAATTTCTCTCCAATCTCGTAATATTGATCAGACTCTGATACTCTTTCTATACTGAATAGAAGTAGCTAAAACATATTTGGGATTGGATTGCGCATTGATCCTGATACGTCGCTCACTAATTTGGTCTTATTCAATACCCAGTCAATTTTTCCGACAAGGACAAAGCCATGCAACAAACCGCACACGCCCAATCCAGCGGCGCAGTTCTTGGTATCAACACTCACAACGATCACTCGGGACAAGAGTATCTCGCTTTCACACTTGGAAAAGAAGAGTATGGGATCGACATCCTAAAAGTTCAGGAGATCCGAGGCTATGAAGCCGTGACCCGCATTGCCAATGCCCCGGAGTTCATCAAAGGCGTCATCAACCTGCGTGGCATCATCATCCCAGTGGTGGATATGCGCATTAAATTTAATCTCGGCACACCCATCTACGATCAATTTACGGTTGTCATTATTCTCAACATTGGAGGGCGCGTAATGGGGATGGTGGTCGATAGCGTTTCCGATGTTACGACCCTGTCCCCTGAGCAAGTGAAGCCTGCGCCTGAAATGGGAACTACGTTCAATACCGATTACCTGATTGGCTTGGGCACACTTGACGAGCGCATGCTGATTCTGGTCGATATCGACAAATTAATGTCGAGTTCAGAGATGGGACTGATAGAAAATCTGGGAAATTAGCATCCTTAATTACCGTTAAGATTACCTTGATTAAGTGGCGCAGGCGCTTTGAGTAGCACTAAAACGGCAGCGGAGACTCATCTAAAAAGGACGTCAAATGAATTTTTCAAATTTTAAAATCCAGAGCCGTTTGCTGGGCGCATTTGGTGCTCTGGTCGCCGTCATGCTTGTATTAGTAACGATAAGCATCATCCAGTTTTCTGCAATTAGCACCACCACCAGTTCCATCATTAAAGCGGGCGTGGACAGTACTGGAGCGGCCAACACAGTACGGGCATTGGCATCGGAAAATGCAAGCAGAATAATGTCGCTGTTTATTCTGCCCACGAAAGAGGAGCGCGTTAAAACTTACGCCAAAATTGATGCCAACAGAGCGACCATCACTGCGGCATTGGATAACTTAAATCGGCTCGTTGAAACAGATGAGGACAAGACGCTCTTTACCAAAACAAAAAATGCCCGGATTGCCTACGTCACCTCTTTTCTCAGGGTAACCGATTTAATCGAGGCCGACAAAAAAGAGGACGCAGCCGCCATGATGAACGCTGAGACCTTTCCCGCGTTCGATACATTGCTGCGTTATACGAGGGAAATGGCAGAGCTGCAAAGCAAGCACATGATCAGCGCCGGAACGACCATCAAAGGCGATATTAGTTCTTCCGTCAACTGGGTAACGGCTTTGGGCATTGCCGCATTGCTCGCTGGAATCGGCTTGGCGTTGTGGCTTACGCAGGCTATTACAACGCCGCTCAACGCGGCCGTTTTGATCGCGCAGCGCGTTGCCAATGGCGACCTCACGACGCATATAGAAGTCACGTCCAGAGACGAGACAGGGCAATTACTACAGGCCCTAAAAGATATGAATGTCAGCTTGACAAAGACCGTTGGCGATGTCCGCATGAGCACAGATGCCATTTCCCATGCATCAAGGGAGATTGCAGCGGGCAATCTCAATCTATCAAACCGTACCGAATCGCAGGCCAGCTCCTTGGAGGAAACGGCCAGTTCAATGGAAGAACTCACCTCCACCGTCAGCCAAAACGCCGACAATGCTCGGCAAGCCAACCAGTTAGTCGTCACCGCTTCCGATGTTGCCGTCAAAGGCGGCCAAGTGGTGAACGAAGTGGTGGAAACGATGAGTTCCATCAAGGAAAGCTCGCGCAAAATTGTGGACATTATCGGCGTCATTGACGGCATCGCGTTTCAAACGAATATTTTGGCATTAAATGCGGCAGTCGAAGCAGCACGTGCTGGAGAACAAGGACGCGGCTTTGCCGTCGTCGCATCTGAAGTCCGCAGCCTGGCGCAACGCTCGGCGGGGGCAGCGAAAGAAATTAAAGCGCTGATCGGCGACTCGGTAGAGAAAGTCGATGCAGGCAGCAAACTGGTCGATGCAGCCGGAACAACCATGCAGGATATCGTCACGTCGGTGAAACAGGTGGCAGACATCATGACAGAGATCAGTTCGGCCAGTCAGGAACAAAACTCAGGCATTGAACAAGTCAATCAAGCTATCGCCCAAATGGATGAAATGACTCAGCAAAATGCGTCCTTGGTAGAGCAAGCAGCAGCGGCCGCAAAAAGCCTGCAAGAACAAGCTGAAACTTTAGCGCACGCCGTCAGTATTTTTCAGATTACACAGGAGCCCAGTCACCAAGCACCTCGGGCGAATGTCCTCAGCCACGTCAAATCAGCTATTCCTAAAAAACGGGCAGCGACCAAAACCATTGAGGGGAAAATCGCCGCGCGCCCCAGAAAAATGAAAGCCTCTACCGATTCGCCCGATTGGGAAGAATTCTGAGCCAGCTTACGCACATCTTATAAAAACAAGGAACCTATGAACCGTTCCCATTGCGTTGGCTACACTTTTCCTGTGGCGATGTACTACCGATTGAATGAGGGTAGACCGCATAATTTCCTGCAATAAGCTTTTCCAGCGTGAATTTGTCCCGTGCCCCAACAAACACATGTCGCACGTTCTGTCCCGCCTCCACATCGAACAAGGTCACATACACCGCTGCCGTATTCTTCGAATTATCTAACGTCAATTCTGTATAGCCACCCATATTATCGACACGATAGCCTTCAACATACCCGGAATGCGCAGGCCAAGGTTTCCCATTCGGCGCCATCAAGAGCTGCTCCCTGGCGTCGTCAGTACATTTATCTGAGGAAGTAAAAAGCCGTACCTGCGATAAAACAATCACCTTATTTTTAGGCACACTTTCCACCTCAGACACAGGCGCATCTGACTTTAATCCAAACCAATTGGCAAAAGATACCTCGCCCGCTTTCTCATCGGGCTTGCCGGCCAAATAACCTCCCCGGCTCGCGTGGGCATAGATAGAACCGACCCACCCGAGGGCAACACATGCAGCCAGAATCAACCACCATTTAGGATCGCGGCTCGGTTTATAAGGCACTAACTCCCGAATGCCGGAATCCCGATGTTGAGACTGTCCAGTGCTACGGCTCACGGCATCAGAATCTTCCTGGCGGGAGCTTTCTAACCAATCAATTTCCCACTCTTCAGCGGCGATCCAATCGTCGTGTTCCTTGCGCAATTGATCATCGGACAAAGTGCAATAAGCACTATTAATGATCGCCATGATGCGCGCCGCTTTTTCATCTCCGGGATTTTTGTCAGGGTGATATTTTTGGCTTAATACTTTGTAGGCTGCACGTATGACCTCTGGCGGCGCCTGGCGCGCAATCTTCAGATTGTCATAATGGGTATGCAGCTTATCCATAGCCTGATTTGTCACCTGAAAAGATACGCCAACAAGAACGCCAGCGCCGACAAAAAAATCGTCGAACCAAACGGTAGCAGGAAAATTCTGCCTAAAATTTTAAAACGAAAATCTCCCGGTAAACGGCCCATGCCTATTTTTTCAAGCCAGGGTAACAGCCCGGCAAATATCGTCAAAACAATGAAAATGGCGACCACCCAACGAATCATGAGACACCCCGAAAAATTCTCTATGATAAAAATTAAATGAATGCAAAAGGCGTAAAGGCATCAGCTGACAATTGTCCCACAATCCGAGAAGTCGCTAGTCCGCCAAACCATCACAAACGATGGCATCGATCATTGCGTGCAAATTTCTCTGGAAAATCGATATTGCGTCCAACGATCAATACCTTAAACAATTCCCCCATTTCAGCCGGCGACAATAATTTCTGTACCACGTTTGCTTGCGGCAAATATCGCATGGCATCGGCCGGATCGGTACGCAAGAGTAAATCACCAATACCTGCATCGAGCAAAAACGCTGCCTGGCTCGTATAACCTAGCAGGGCAAGTCCGCCCTCCACAGCCACCTGCGCCATTGCAGTGAAATCAACATGCGCAGTAATATCTTGCAGCCCGGGCAAATAAAATGGGTCAATGTGAGAACGATGTCGATAATGGCACATCAAGGTCCCCTGTGAACGTTGCTTTACATAATATTCATGTGCTGGGAACCCGTAATCGATCAAAATTGCTGCTGCGCCGTCACCCGCGCACAAAGTCTGCGCCAACGAACGCATAAAACCAGCGGCAGTGACGTGTACCTCAGTTAGGTAACCTAGCGGCAGTACATCGGCATCGGGAATTTGCCGATGAATTTGTTGCAGCAACGCTGGCGGGCAATCCTGTTCCAAAAATACGAATTGTTGGGCAGACATTCCAACGCCGACTTCGCGCCAGCCATCCGCCGTCTTTTGCACCAAGTGCACCGGCATGGCATCGAGGACTTCGTTGCCGATCACTACCCCGGAAAACGCAGCAGGAAACTGATCAAGCCAGACCACCTGTGGAAAATCGCGCAATGCCTGCTCCTGACGAGCCCGCAGCTCACCTGACAATTCAACGATGGCGTAGCGCTCGACAATCACACCGCTTGCTGCCAATTCACTCAATATGTCGTGTGCCAGCTTGCCGGTACCGGCACCGAATTCG
Source organism: Oxalobacteraceae bacterium (assembly GCA_025352145.1). Lineage (GTDB taxonomy): Bacteria > Pseudomonadota > Gammaproteobacteria > Burkholderiales > Burkholderiaceae_D > JANXTY01. The sequence continues at coordinate 38,627 of JANXTY010000022.1, read as the reverse complement.
AGTAGTTGAGGCACGCTCTGCGCCATCAAGTCGGCCGCTGCGTGCGCGAGCGTGGCACCAAAAAGCGGCGTAATTTCGGGCGCGGTTGTAAAATCACCGTCTTTTCCCAATTTCGCCGAACCACCACTGTAATATCCGAGCTGCGGCGCATACAAGGCCAGTTCCATATATCGCGCAAACGAGATAGGGCCACACTGAGCCTCAATCTCATTGGCGATAAGCTGGTGCAAAGCTTGGGACGCAAGTAAAGCATCAGGAGAAGGTTCTGGCAATGTCATGCTGCTCATTGTATTGAAATTGGCGTAGCGCATAAATAATTTACTCTCATCTTATGAACACAGCACCGCATTCAGCATCAACCAAAGTGGCACTCGTAACCGGCGCGGCCAAGCGCATCGGGCGTGTCATCGCGCTGGCGCTGGCGCGAGAGGGGTGGGATATTGCCTTGCATTATGGGACATCCCAGGCAGAGGCGCTCGCCACCGCAGCCGAGATCGTGGCGCTGGGACGACGTGCAGTGACGATCCCGTGTGATCTGGCTGACGAAGCGGCTGTGAAAGAACTATTGCCACGCGCAATAGCAGCGCTGGGATCAGTGACCTGCCTGGTCAACAATGCATCGTTGTTTGAATACGATAGCGCGGCTGATTTTTCTTTCGCCAACTTGAACCGGCACATGGACACCAATCTGGCCGCACCGATTCTTCTGACCCAGGCCATGCATGCCGCTACTGCAAAAGGCACGCAAGCGGTGGTCATCAATTTACTCGACCAGAAACTGTACAACCTCAACCCCGATTTTCTGTCCTATACCTTGTCTAAAGCCGCGCTGCAAACTGCCACCACGACACTGGCACAAGCCTTGGCCCCCACAATACGGGTGGTCGGCATTGCACCAGGTATTACATTAGTGTCCGGCGAGCAGCAGGAATCCGATTTTCCCCTGGCCCATAAGACGACGCCATTGGGTCGTTCCAGCACACCGGATGACATTGCGGCAGCCGTGTGTTTCGTCGCCGCATCGTCAGCAATCACCGGTACAACGTTACTGATTGATGGTGGCCAGCACTTGCTCCCCCTCCAACGCGATGTCATGTTTGTCGCCACACACAAATCCTGAAAGATTTCCAAAGAAATGCCTGCCTCTTTGTCCCATCCCGCCCTGATTGATTGCCGCCGCCTTTTTTTGCGTAACTATGAGGTGCGCATCAATATCGGTGTACACGACTTCGAGAAAAAAGGGGAGCAGCGCGTCATGATCAATGTCGATCTCTATATTCCCTTGGCCTTGTCCACCCCCAAGAATGATCATTTGAATGAAGTGGTGGATTACGACTTCATGCGCGAGACCATCGCCCGCCGCATGGCACAAGGACATGTTCACCTTCAAGAAACCTTGTGCGACGATGTCGCGCGTATCATGCTGGCGCATCCAAACGTGCGCGCTGTGCGGGTCTCCACCATGAAACCCGATGTATACCCCGACTGCGACGGCGTTGGCGTCGAAGTGTTTCACATTAAAGCGAGTGAATAAATGCTGGAATCTGTGATCGATACCACTACCAACGATATCGCTACAAGCGACCCGATTGCCAGCTTCAAGCAAGCGGAAAAAATCGCCTACGAAAACAACAAGCTGCACAAGCGACTGTGCCGCCAAGTTGGGCAGGCCATTGGCGACTTCAATATGATCGAAGAAGGCGACAAGGTGATGGTCTGCCTCTCGGGCGGCAAGGACAGTTATGCCCTGCTCGATATATTGATCACGCTGCGCGAGCGGGCACCCATTAATTTCGAACTCATTGCGGTCAATCTAGATCAGAAACAGCCGAATTTTCCAGCGGACATTTTGCCTGCCTATTTAACCAAGCTGGGCGTACCTTTCCACATCGAAAATCAGGACACCTACAGCATCGTCAAGCGCGTAATACCCGAAGGTAAAACTACTTGCTCATTGTGTTCCCGGCTGCGGCGTGGGATTTTGTATCGCGTTGCGGACGAACTGGGCGCGACCAAAATCGCACTCGGACATCATCGCGACGACATCCTGGAAACTTTTTTCCTGAACATGTTCTTCGGTGGAAAACTCAAAGGCATGCCCGCGAAATTGCAATCGGATGACGGCAAACATATCGTGATCCGACCGCTGGCCTATGTCAAAGAGGCTGATTCGACGCGCTACGCCGAAATCAAAAAGTTTCCCATCATTCCATGCGACCTGTGCGGTTCGCAAGAAAATTTACAGCGCAAGCAAATCAAAGGTTTAATGCGCGATTGGGACAAAAAATTTCCGGGAAGAGTGGATAGCATTTTCTCTGCATTATCAACCGTGGTGCCGTCGCATCTAATGGACCACGATCTGTTTAGCTTTGGCGACTTGACGGCCGATGGTGTTGCCAGTGGGCTGGGCGATATCGCCTTTGACGAAGAGCCTTGTTCCACCGCCAGCAGCATCTCCAGCATCATTACCTTGCGCGAAATTGATTAGCTGAAGCGAAATCGGCACAATACCATTCGATTAAAATTTTGCACAAGGTGTACCGTAGGGTGCGAGGGACACACCCTACGGTCCCGCCGGATCAAGCACTGTATCAACACTGTATTCACTATTCACAGGAGCCACTTCATGAATGTCGTTATCCTCGCTGCCGGCATGGGCAAACGCATGCAATCGGCGCTGCCAAAAGTTCTGCATGCGCTGGCGGGAAAACCTCTTTTGTCTCATGTGATCGATACCGCACGCCAGCTTTCTCCAACGACCCTATGCGTGATTTACGGCCACGGTGGCGACACCGTACCCGCGCTGGTAACGGCGCACCACCAGTCACCTGATTGCGCTATTTCATTCGCTCAGCAAGAACCTCAACTAGGCACCGGTCACGCAGTGATGCAAGCGATCCCCGCATTAAGCGATACGGTGCCGACCCTCATTCTGTATGGCGATGTGCCGCTGACGAATGCCGCCTCATTGCAACGCCTGATTGATAGCGCGGGCACCGACAAGCTGGCGATTCTCACCATTGAAATGGCCGACCCCAGCGGTTATGGCCGCATCGTGCGCGAGCAAGGCAAGATTACCCGCATCGTCGAACAGAAAGACGCCACTGATGCCGAGCGCACCATCTCCGAAATCAATACCGGCATCATGGTCATGCCCACGGTTCCACTTAAAAAATGGCTGGCGGCACTATCCAACAACAACGCCCAAGGCGAGTACTACCTGACCGACATCGTGGCACAAGCAGTCGCTGATGGCGTAGAGGTGACATCAGCCCAACCCGCTGCCGCATGGGAAACCCTCGGTGTGAACAGCAAAGTACAACTGGCCGAACTAGAGCGCATCTACCAGCGTAATCTGGCCAACATCATGCTCGAACAAGGCATCATGCTGGCCGATCCCAATCGCTTCGATGTGCGAGGAACACTAACCTGCGGACACGATGTCAGCATCGATGTCGGCTGCATCTTTGAAGGCGAAGTCGCGCTGGCTGACGGGGTCAAAATCGACGCACATTGCGTCATCAAAAACGCACGCATCGGGTCCAACGTCCACATCAAACCCTTCTGCCACATCGAAGATACCGTGATCGGCGCCACGTCCATCATCGGACCGTATGCACGGCTGCGCCCGGGTACCGAGCTGGCCGAAGCAGTTCACATCGGTAATTTCGTTGAAATCAAGAACAGCCAGATCGCTGCCAACAGCAAAGCCAATCACCTCACCTACATCGGCGATGCCACCATCGGCGAACGCGTCAACATCGGCGCTGGCACCATCACCTGTAACTACGATGGCGTAAATAAATTTCGTACCGTAATCGAAGACGATGTCTTCATCGGCAGCGACACCCAATTGATCGCGCCGGTGACCGTGGGCAAAGGCGCGACTCTGGGGGCCGGCACCACCTTGAGCACGAATGCCCCCGCCGGAAAACTAACCGTTTCCCGCGCGCGGCAATTAACTGTCGAGAGTTGGCAAAGGCCGGTGAAGATTAAAAAATAGAACACAACCTGACAGGTAATTCTCATTCTGATCGACTGACGCACGCCCCCACCTCAGTCCGACGTGTTACTGCACATTGCTGATTTTGTGGCCCTATTACACTACCAATCGCGTCTCAAATTTACTGCGAAAGAGAGAAAAAAAACTGCGCACATTGCGCACATTCGTTTGTGCCGCAAACAAACGATGGGCGAGAGCGTGGTAAGCAGGCATGTCGGCCACCTGGACGACCAACACAAAATCTGGCCCGGGCGAAACGCGGTAACATTGCAACACCGCAGTCTCCTGCGCAACATGCGCCTCAAATTCCCCCTGTCGTTCGGCTGCCTGATTATCTAAGGTAATTTCCACGATGGCGGTCAGCCCCGCACCGATTTTGTCCGGCGCAACAAGCGCCACCCGGCGTGCAATGACGCCTGTCTCTGTCAAGCGCTTGACCCGGCGCAGACAGGTCGGCGGCGATGCATGCACCTGTGCAGCGAGTTCATTATTGGTTTGCGACGCGTCAATTTGCAATGCATTGAGGATGCGGCGATCCAAATCATCTAGCACAGTAGTCTGCTCAGTCATTGTATAACTCGCTTAATCTTCAATAATTTACAAAGTTTGAATTATTATTTCATGGTTACACATATATGGAATAAATATTCATAATAAACACTATTTCGACTTCTTATTTCACTTATATTTCATTATGATCAATCAATCTTCCCAATAATAAAAGGTCCCTTTTATGTGTGGCATCGTCGGCGCAGTAGCACAACGTAATATCACTCCCCTTTTGGTCGAAGGCCTCAAACGCCTGGAATATCGCGGTTACGATTCTTGCGGCGTTGCGCTGCACGTTAATGGTCAACTGAAGCGTTCACGCAGTACCTCACGCGTAGCGGAATTAGAGACACAACTCGACGCAGCAAAGCTATCCGGTTTCACAGGCATCGCTCACACTCGCTGGGCTACGCATGGCGCGCCGGTGTCGCATAATGCGCATCCTCATTTTTCACCCAGTGACACGAATGCACGTATCGCACTAGTTCATAACGGCATCATCGAAAATCACGAAGAACTACGCGACGAATTGAGTGCGCTTGGCTATATTTTCGATAGCCAAACCGATACCGAAGTCATCGCCCATCTGATCGATCACATGTACACCGGCGATTTGTTCGACACCGTGCAGCAAGCCGTCAAGCGCCTCAATGGCGCCTTCGCCATCGCGGTATTCTGTCGCGATGAACCGCATCGCGTCATTGGCGCACGCCAAGGCTCGCCGCTGATCGTCGGCGTCGGCAGAGGCGAGAATTTTCTGGCCTCCGATGCGATGGCATTGGCAGGCACCACCGACCAGATTATGTATCTGGAAGAAGGCGATGTCGTCGATCTGCAATTGCAACGCTGCTGGATTGTCGATGTCGATGGCAAAGCGGCGCAGCGCGAAGTCAAGACCGTGCATGTCCACACCGGCGCAGCCGAACTCGGCCCCTATCGCCATTACATGCAGAAGGAAATTTTCGAGCAGCCGCGCGCCATCGGCGATACGCTCGAAGGTGTCACGGGCATCATGCCGGAACTATTCGGCGACAAAGCCCATGACATTTTTAAACAGATCGACTCCGTATTGATCCTCGCCTGCGGCACCAGTTCCTATGCCGGGATGACCGCCAAATACTGGATCGAATCGGTCGCTAAAATTCCTGTGAGCGTAGAAATCGCCAGCGAATACCGCTATCGCGACAGCGTGCCCCATCCAAAGACGCTAGTGATCGCCATCTCGCAAAGCGGCGAAACTGCAGATACCCTGGCGGCTCTCAAACACGCCAGAAACCAGGGCATGCTGCACACCCTCACCATCTGCAACGTCGCCACCAGCGCTATGGTGCGCGAGTGCGAACTGTCTTACATCACGCGCGCCGGAGTCGAAGTCGGTGTCGCTTCAACCAAAGCATTCACCACGCAACTGGCCGCATTATTTCTACTGACATTAACCCTGGCTCAGGTCAAGGATCACCTAAGCGCCGTGCAAGAAGCCGCTCACCTCAAAGCCATGCGTCACCTACCGGTCGCCATTACGGCCGTACTCGCATTGGAGCCCCAAATCATCGCTTGGTCGGAAGAATTCTCACGCAAAGAAAACGCCCTCTTCCTCGGGCGCGGCATGCACTACCCGATCGCATTGGAAGGCGCCCTCAAACTCAAGGAAATCTCTTACATCCACGCCGAAGCCTACCCCGCAGGCGAACTCAAACACGGCCCGCTGGCCCTCGTTACCAACGAAATGCCAGTCGTTACCATCGCCCCCAACGACGCGCTGATCGAAAAACTCAAATCGAACATGCAAGAAGTACGTGCGCGCGGCGGCCAACTCTACGTCTTCGCCGATGCCGATTCACATATCAAATCCAGTGAAGGCGTGCATGTGATCCGGCTGCCGGAACACTACGGCTTACTCTCGCCGATTTTGCATGTAGTGTCATTGCAATTACTAGCGTATCACTCAGCACTAGCGCGGGGAACGGATGTGGACAAGCCGAGGAATTTGGCTAAGTCGGTAACGGTGGAGTAAGGGCTGTCAGGAAATTTTTAGGTATTCTTGGCAATTAAAGTCGAGAACAGGCAAATATAGTCGAGAACAGGCAATTAAAGTCGAGAACAAGTTCTTAAGCGTCAAACATTGATTTCAATTGCCTTGCAACTGGAAAAATAGAGCCTGTAAATAAATTTGTGTAAGTGTCCATGTCCGAATAACCTCTTCTTTTGAGGAAACGACATGATGGACACAACAATGGATCGCAGCAATCTTAAAGCACTGGCTGGCTGTATCTGGCAATCGTGCTCGATCTGTTCAATCGGGAAGTCATTGGCTGGTCCCTCAAGGCGCGCATGACAACCGATATTGTGACGGATGCGTTGACGTTGGCGTGGTTCCGGCGTCGACCCGAAGCAGGCGTGATGCATCATTCAGATCGCGGCAGCCAATACGCCAGCCATGTCTTTTAGGACAAGCTCAGGCAATTTGGTATGACTTGCTCGATGAGTCGCAAAGGAAACTGCTGGGACAACGCACCAACCGAGAGTTGGTTTAACAGCTTCAAGAACGAACGGTATCACGGAAGGCGTTACGCCAACCATGAAGAGATGAAGGCGGCCAGCTTTGAATATATTGAAGTCTTTTATAACCGAGCAGGCCAGCATTCTACGCTCGGATATATTTCACCAGCCCAGTATCTTGACCGCTGGAGAAATGAACAAAATCAGGAAAAAAGGGCAGCATGAAAGTCATCTGATGGCAGACTAAATATCGAGGGAACCTCAGTTCATTACTGGTGCGCGCATCGCTATTTAAGAATATACTTGTCCATACTCGATCTTTTCTGAACTTCGACTCTGGCATTGAATAATGGGGTGCGCTCGGTTTGGCCCTGCGTGCTTCATCAGTAGTGCCCAGTAGCTAAAGCCTCGGACATTTGCGATTTTGTCCAGCGCATGTGCTCTAAGAATGTCGGAGCTACGGGTTGTTATTTTGACTTGTAATTTGAGATGCTCAATTTGAGCATGGGTAAACGGGATAGACATAGTCGCTTTCCAAAAAATCGCTACCAATATCAGCGCGCCCACACACTAAAACAAGTGGCAACCATGGATAGACCTAGTTGGCACAACACGTCGCCAGAGAAGCGCTTCGCTACAGCGAGCGCGCAAGCCGACGAGCTCGGTATGCGATGAATATATTGCAGTAGCCTGGAAAAGTCATGTCAGGCTTTTTATCCGGCACCGAGAGCATTGACAACTTAGTTTAACGTACCCTCATTAATCCTCAATTGCCAACCTTACAGCATCAGCCATCCTGACCAAATCTGGATAATCCGCTTTGCTTGCAGTACGCATCAAAAAATCTCGCAACTCTTCCGCTGACGGCTCATCGTCAAAGTTAAAAAAATCTTTGAGTTCTACGCCTAGCTCCATACGAATGCGGTCAAGTGTTTCGAGCGACGGGAAGTGAAGCCCACGCTCCAATCTGCTTAACGATTTCGTATCAATGCCGATCCGGCTTGCCAGCTCCTCCTGCGACAAATTTTTTCGCTTGCGTAAAATTTGGACACGCTCGCCGACCAACTGTCGAACATCCTCCATGTAAGCCTCCAAAGTTGACTATCGTCAGTTAATCAACTTTGGAGGCTTCTTAAAACAACCTGTAAGGTTTATAATTTAATAAATTCTACGTTTTACGTTTACTTTCGGCATTTATAGACATTGGAGAGCCTTTTGAAAACCCTCATCCCGTTCATCGTCATGTTGCTCATGTCTTTATCCGCGTGCGGAAAAAATCCGCCATTAACTGACAATGGCGCCGTGTCTGTAGCCGCGCCAGCTAGGGAGGCTGTGTCCGGTGTTGTCATGATCAAATCCCCAATAACGAGCAATACCTGCATCTCAATCCGCGACGGCTTTCACCAGCGCATGTCATCCATCGATGATGCGTTGAAAGCGGCCAAGTGCCCTGGGGAGCAAGAATTCAATGACATGCAAGCCAAGGAAGAAAACGTGAAGTCCGTTTCCAAGGCCAATGCGTCTACTCCTGAAAGTGTCTAGATCCCCATTCAGGCAAGAGCCTATGAGCTTAGTCCTTATCGGCTACAAATTTAGCCGGATACTGGTCGCTGACGAGACGAAGGCACGAGAATTAGAACGACTGTTTGAGCATGTAAGACGTAGTGCGTCGGCCGACATCTACTGCATGGTGCGCGGCGCTACTACGAAGAAAATCGTGTAGTTCGAAATAGTCAAAACTAAATTGAAAGACGCCACCGGTAAAGTCATTATGGAAAGCCTTAAAAACGACCAGCAACTTTAGAAAGCATCACAGCAAACAAAATTCCACGAAACCAAAAGACCCCGTTCCCTGTAGACCATGAAAATCCAAATCGCGTCCGATCTCCACCTAGAGTTTCTGGAGAGAACACATCCGGATTACCAGATCATCGACGAGACCGACGCCGATGTGTTGGTGCTTGCAGGTGACATCAATAGGGATACAAGGGCCATCGATACCTTCAACTCCTGGCATATCCCGGTTATTTATATCCACGGCAATCATGAGCTGTACCACGGCCATGCATATAAAGCGGTGGAACAGCTCCGTAGCGCAGCTGTCGGCACCAACGTGCACTATCTCGACGACGATGAAGTCATTCTCCATGGCGTGCGCTTTCTAGGCTGTACGCTCTGGACCGATTACGCCCTGGATGGCGATCCGGCCGCTGCCATGGCATCAGCCGGAAAAGGCTTAAATGACCACCGCATTATCCGCACCGATGCAGGACCGTTTCGCCCCGAAGATGCGCTTCATTTGCACCAACGCTCGCGCGCCTGGCTGGAAGAAAAATTAAATACGCCCTTCAGCGGAAAAACAGTCGTGGTCACCCATCACGGCCCCCATCCAAATTCCGTCGATCCGCAATATGCCGGCGAAGCACTCAATCCGGCCTTCTCGAGCGACCTGACGCCGCTGATGGGGAAAGCGGCTTTATGGATTCACGGCCACACCCATTCGAGCGTGCGCTATAACGTCGATGGCACCGAGGTCGTCGCCAATCCGGCCGGGTACCCGCAGAACCGCAATATCAGAGACCCTCGGAATCTTGAATTTGAAAATAACCGGTTCGATCGCAAGCTGATTGTCGAAATTTAAAATGACGGCGCAGATTTCTTTTTGTGGCGATACGCACGGAGAATTCGAACACCGTATCGATGCGGTGCGCGAGTATCGTCCGGCGGTAGTAATTTTTCTTGGCGATTTGCAACTGCAAAAATCACTGGAGATCGAGCTGGTGCCCATCCTGGACGTCACTGAAATCTGCTTCGTGCACGGGAACCACGATACAGATTCCAATGCCGACTACGACAATCTCTTCGGATCAACGCTTACCGATCGCAATTTGCATGGCAAAGTCCTTGAGGTCGCCGGCCTGCGTATCGCTGGTCTGGGCGGCATCTTCCGGGGGAAAGTCTGGGCGCCGCCGACAAAGTGGAATTTCGAAACGCAAGAGGCCTACGCAGGTCACTGCGGCAAAAGCAACCTGTGGAGAAATGGCCTTCCTCGCAAGCACCGTAGTTCGATTTTCCCGGCCGACTACTTCACGCTCACAAATGAGTGTGCTGACCTACTGGTGACACATGAAGCGCCAAGTGCACACCCTCACGGGTGGATAGCTATTGACGAGCTAGCCCGATCGCTAAAAGTACGCACGGCATTTCATGGCCACCATCACGATTGTCTGGATTACCACGCTGTCAGCAAAGCGAATGGGTTCAATCTGCATGGCGTCGGCCTGAGAGGTATCTCAGATGAAACGGGCGCCGTTATTGTGCGGGGACAATGTGATCGGGCCCGGCAGTATCGTCAGAAGCAATCATGAACATTTTTATCGACACCGAGTTCACTGATTTCCAAGGCCCAGAGTTGATCTCGATCGGCTTGGTGTCGGATAACGACCAGAAATTCTATGGGGAACGGAACGACTATACCCGAGACAATTGCAGCACGTTTGTCAAAGAAGTAGTGTTACCCCAGCTTGGAAAACGCCCGACGTGCATCTTTTCAAAAAGTGGACTTCGGGAAGCGCTACAAGCCTGGTTGATGCAGTTTGCCAATGAAGGGGTCATTATTTGCTTTGATTTCGGTGGCGACTGGCAGCTGTTTTGCGATCTCTTAGATTACAAAATTCCCACCTGGATTACGTCAATGAATGTGTTTCCTGTCATCGACGATTTGCTTGTCGAACGCTTTTTCATGGAAAACGATGTGGCGAATCATCATGCGTTGCACGACGCTATGGCAAATCGGTTCGCCTGTGACAGGAGTGAAACTTGAGATGATTCTCTTTCTCGATTTCGACGGCGTGCTGCACAGTTTTGGCGAAAAAATTGCCAACTACTGCTGCTATTTGCCGAGACTCGAATCGGTACTGCGAGATTTTCCGGAAGTGCAAATTGTCGTCAGTAGCGACTGGCGCAAGCATCACGATCTGGAAGAATTACGCACATTTTTTTCCCCTGACATTGCCGATCGCGTTGTCGGCGTCACCCCTGATTTGAGTAGCACGATGAACAAGCTCAATCACACCAGTATAAGATATCTGGAAGCAAAAGCTTGGCAGGATAAAAATCAATACGAAGGCCCTTGGGTTGCCCTAGATGACGACCCTCTCAATTGGCTCGAAAATGATCCGCATTTAATTTTTTGCGACGACGGTTTTGCCGACCACGAAGAACAAACATTGCGGCAGGCGCTCAGCATGGGAGGCGTTAAGAATGCGCATCCAATCCCGACACAATTGCCGGAAACAAAGTCCATCATTTGGGAGACTACGATCATCGATGCCGGCGACGGAAGTGGTGATGGCCTTCTTGTATTGCCCGATGCGTTAAGCGCGCAATTAGATTGGCATGATGGCGATACGGTCTTACTCACCGCATCCGATTGCGGCAAGTTAATTTTGTCCAAATGCCTATCGCCTATTGACGTGGCATCAGCTATGCCAACGGCAAGAGATGGCGATAATAATAGTGATGGTAGCGAACGAAAAGAAGCTACATGAAAAATATCCACGTAGAACGCCTGCGCATAGCCGCCAAGCAGTTTCATCGATATCAGCGTCGACAGCACTTCGACAAAGGGATTCATGCCTATCACCTTTACGATGGGCTTGATCCAGCGTGCCTGTCATGGTGGGACGATGTCGCATTTATCCTGAACGACTACATGGTCGTATTGTTGTGGATACATCCGCGTATGGCGTATGACGACCAGATTGACAGCGTGGCGCATAAACTGTCCGAGAGTTTTCCGCAGCATGACATCTTGATAAACAAATCCCCCGTACACCAAAAAATTGGCCGATCACGTAAAAAGCTGATCAGATGGGAATCTGAATGTATGCCGAAATCGGATTACCTCGAAACATTGGACGCCACAAAAAAACATCTTGCACTGACCTCCGATATTCAAGTTGTGCCGTTCGTGAAATCCTCCTGGATCGATCGGTATCGCATGGTCAAACTGTGCGCGCCAGTTGAAGTAAGAAATGAAGTAGACCTTCGTAGTCTGGCAACGCTGGCCAAGCGGCTCCTCAAACATGAGGTGACGCTACAGGAACTGTTTCCGAACTACCACTACACCAAAATGGAATGGGAACAAGATGGACTAAATACCAACGGCACATACCTTCATTCCCATCGTATGCGTTGAAAAATCATCAGCCCATATATGAAAATCCATTTGCTTTCGGATCTCCACCTAGAGTCCGGCCCCTATGCGCTGGCGCCAGAACTAGCGTGCGATGTGATCGTGGCAGCCGGTGATATTGGTGTGGACATACAAGGTATCGAATGGCTAAAAACATTAGATAAGCCAGTGGTCTATGTACTCGGCAATCACGAATACTGGCGTCCAAAAAACGATCCCATCGATATGGATGAGGTCATTGATCGAATCCGTGAAGCCGCTTTTGGATCGAACGTGCATGTACTGGAAAATGAATCCATCGTCATCGGTAACATACATTTTCTGGGCGCCACGTTATGGACAGATTTGGGGAAATTTCACCCCTCACTGATCAATGAGGCACAGCGATTAATGAATGACTACCGGACCATATACTGCCCCAATTTCTACGCCAATCAACATAATCTGGCGCAGTTTTACGCACTTGCCAATGACTTTTCACGCGATTGTGGCAAAGATAATCCCAACTACATTGAGTATCTGCAGCAACACTTTGTAGAACCCGGGCGATTCCATCCGATCGTCTCTTATCTGCTCCATCAAGAAAGCGTCGCCTGGATTAATACCCAACTTAAGCACTGCGATACGCGTCATGGCGGCGACAAAAAAACTGTCGTCGTCACACATCACCATCCCTCGTATGAAAGTCTGCGCCGCATTGGCATTAACGATGGGTGGCCAATGCTCGGAGAAGAAATGAGAAGCAATGGACTCAATCCCTCTGACCATTTATACAAAGTAGCTTGCTATGCAAGCGATGTGTCCATTCACCACAATGGACATCAGGTCAGCGCCTGGATGTGCGGGCACCTGCATCACCACCTAGATTACCTCCAACATGGCATGCGCATTATCAGCAACGCACGCGGGCGTTATTCCGGCCCAATAACCGAAGAACAGGCCAGAGTCGTTTCATTTTTCGGCATGCATGTGAGTGCTGAAGATATAGAAAATAGCCGACAGCTTTTTATAAAAAATCCCTACCGTGGAAATGGCATTGAATTCGATCCACGGTGCATCGTGGATATTGAGGATTGACGGCAGGGTCGCTTGGAAATACTTACTTTTGTGTGGAGAGCAATGAATCCGAATGGCCGCTATTTGCAAGACATGCTTGCATAGATAGCGAACGTCACGAGGGTGCCCGCAGTGGAATAATTATTGCCATTGAAGATTCACTTCTTGTGCGCGACTCTTCAAAACAAGCAGTTTTTTGAAATTCATTTTAGTGAAAGGAAATACGCTTATGTCCGAAATACAGTCGTGGTGCTGCGTTCACGTAGGATCTGTCATCTCCGTCAATAAATGGTCGGATACGCATGTGTCCTCCAGCGGAGGCGGGGGATATGTGAACAAACATGGCGGGTACGTTAGTGCACCCACCGTCAGCTCAACAATAACGCAAAATATTGAACTGTTTTCACGTAGCGATAGCGGACAGGAAAAAAAGATTGCCTTAGCCAACGTTAATATTTCATTTCGCGAAGGCAGCAAAGTGCTAGCTGTATGGGGGGCAGAAGACGGCACAGATACAGGGCCGTTTTACTATATAGAAAACCTCGACACCCACGAAGTTTATGCGCCTGAAATACCGTTATGCTTAGATGGTTGGTACGGCATTTTTAATGGATTAGGGCGTGCCATGTTATTGACCGCTTTTGCGATAATTCCTTTTCTCCTTTTACCCGAAAGCTTTCTAGTGACCGGATTGTGTTTGATTTTTTTTATTTCATGGATAATTTTTGGACTTGCGAAATCCGATAAATTAATCGAATTGGGTCGACACGCACGCCAACCCTTTGTAGATGACATCATTGCTAAGACAGCACAAAAAGGTTTGCATCTTGTGGCTGATGAAATTGCACCTCTTCGACTGCGACGCATCAAATGAGGAGTATAAAAAATGTGTCATAGCGATGCATAATTTTATGGCCGCTTTAATACAAAAAATCTGCTGATGATCATGCGTCGGAATCAATCAGTGACATATTGAAATATTTTTCAAAAAAATAATGTGAGGGCCATTGCCAACCGGTTTTTACGCACCTATAAATCCAAGCCGCAATGCGTTGACGTCATGCAACGCACGATGCTGTGGGGGCGTCCAGCACTGCAATAAGCGGACATAATTTTTTCCAATTCTGGTGAAAAATTGTTCCCCATAGACCACGCGCTAAATTGCATTGGATATGGTGCCAGGTTTTGCGCCATGCCATAAAACACCGACTAAACTCTTCTGGATTGAGTGCTGCAGTGACGCGGGAGAAGGTGTTTTTGCAGGGAACACCAGATGCGTAAGGAAAATAATCGCGCAAGAAAGGCAATTTCTCATTTCCGAAAAGAACGTAATCACGCCAGCTTTCCGCACCGCAAATTGAGCCACACAGTAGTACGAATAATATTTCTTCTAGCGAGTACAACTTGGAGCGAGTAATGCGACTATCGGTCATCGCTCCAAAGTGGCTTTGAAAGCCGCGTAATAATGTCGTCACACCCAGCAAGGGCTTCTCGGAATATTTTATACGTCACCCAAATTCCGAGAGTAGATACTATTGCAATAAAGTTTACAACTTCTTTTTTATGAATTTTGATGGGACAGCCCTGGGCTCTGTCCTTGGAGAACGAGATGTCAACGCCATTGGAAGTGCGATTGCAAATATTAAAACTACAGGAGCAACAGGCTATCGAAATGCTTGCTGCGGAAGGGATTGTTCCCTGTTCACGGGAGGGCGTCTGGTCCATCGGTGTGCCTGGAGTGTTTTCTGTCAGCTGCCGCGAAATCGATGCAGAACAAGTCGGCATGCGTGTGTGTGTGTACGCGCGTGCAGAGCGGGCGGAAAAGGCCATTGCAACGTATATTTGGGGTGCGCCATGGCCCGACCATGATCAAGCAGTGAACACGACGCGATTGCTTGACGCGCTTACTGTCGCGTGGCCTGTCATAGCGCGACCTTTCCGGCGCGGTGGTCAACCCTATCAGGAGGGCCCGCGAGAAGTGGCTGATTTGGCTGCGCTCATCGACAACGAAGCACTGCCCCGGTTGGTGTTTGTAGCGAACGGGCCTGCTCTGGCGATTGAATGGCAATCTGCGCGCTTTGAGCCTGGTGCAGAATGTCTTATTGTAGTGGAAAGCCTCTTGATGCTGGGCGATTTGCTTGCCGATCGCATCAACGGTTCCACCTCCGCAATTGCCTGGACAAATATACGTGTATTGGCCGACGTTTTTCCAAGTCAACCTGATTTTGCACCAGAAAACGCCACCTTTAGCATACCACCTGACGCAGAGTTGAACTTTTACGCGGAAAAGTATGAAACGGAGTGCGACAGTCTTCGGCGCTGGGGGCTGCGCCACATTGCAAACTGGTACCTCACCGATCGGCACACCGTTTTGCCGAATGCGCTTGATGCCATTCCTTCGTGGGAAGAGGTAGCCCCCTTAGTCGAAAAGTTAGGAGTTCGCATGGGGCGCGATGAAAAGGAAACGATCGAAGCCGCAGAAAATGAATTTCTGATCGAATGCAGGAATCATTTTTATTACAAGCGGTGGCCGACTTGATCATGAAAACTACCCAGAAAATTCAAATCGATGACGTCGTTGGCATCACCTGCGATCGCTGCAAACAATCGTTTGCGAAAGATGATGTCGAATGGCACGAGTTTCATTCCATCGAATTTGTCGGAGGATATTATTCGGTGTTCGGCGATGGCAATACCGTCTCGGTTGATCTGTGCCAGCACTGTATCAAAGAGACGATTGCTCCATGGATCCGGGTAAGCACGCCAACGATATCGGATGATGCGCTGCTCGGTGTACAGCAAAGTGCTGAGCGTGCCTGCGCTGCCATCGACGAAACACTGCAAGTTGTTGAGGAATCGAATCAACGGATCGCGGATATGGAAGATGCAGCGAAGCAGCCTAACGACGACACTTCTATATCAGATGCAATTTCCCGTCTGAAAGGTTCTTTGCGTCCACCTAGTGACCGTCACGTAACAATTGAAGAGATGCGTGTGTACCGGGGACAAGGAGGCCGCACACGAAAAACATACCAACTTGATGAACTTATTAAGGAGATGCCAGGGGATTTGCAATCGCAAGAGTGGGCCAGTGGTACTCCGGTCGGCGTCGAATTCGGAGCGGGCCATGCAAGATTTAACCTGGTGCATGCGCAAGCACTCATTACGTTCGGGAATCCACTAGATGCCCTATGGTGGCTTATGACGAATAACTCAGTACTGCGCGCACGTCCGATGCAGCTGGCCATTGACAGCGAGGACGGTTGTGCAGAAGTGCTCGATGTTTTGGTTAGTCTGACGCAATAGGATGGTTTTTATGCGCCTGCTTATCCTTTCAGACCTTCATCATGAATCGCAGGTCAGTATCGGAAGATGATCGTGAGGCGATCAGAAAATGGTTGTCAGCGAGAGGAGAGATTAACGCGATACGAATCGGCCCACTAAGAACTTGTTCTCTATCTGAGAGTCAAAAGCTATAGAAATAAACTAGTTGTGAGTAGGAGGCGATATGAACAGGCAAGAATATGGGAGTGATGTAACACGAGAGCAATATGAATCGATCAGGTTATTGCTGGAGAACGCCAGGAAAAGGACGCGTCCGCGGAAAGTTGATTTATACGATGTATTTTGCGCGATTTTGTATGTGCTCAAATGCGGATGTCCGTGGCGACTTCTTCCTCATGATTTTCCGATGTGGGGAAGGGTATACAAATATTTTCAGGTATGGAGCGAAAAGCCATCGGAAGAAAAGCCAAGCCTGCTGGAGCAGGCATTAAAAAAATCAGGTGTGCGTATTGCGAATCAAGGAAGGGCGAAAGGAAAAAGCGAGTTTTTGCATAATTGATGCGCAAAGCGTGAAGAACACGGACACAGCAGAAAAGAAGGGCTATGACGCAGGCAAGAAGGTATCGGGAATCAAGCGCCATATTGCGGTCGATACGCAAGGATTGCCCCATGCGATTGCGATAACGACCGCCAATGTAACGGATCGTGCCGGAGCGCTCGCCGCTTTTTCGTTCAATAAAAAAGCGCTGTCGGAACTAAAAAACGTGCTGGCCGACAGTGCTTATGTGGGTGAACCCTTTGCTAACAGCGTGAAAGAAATGTTGGGAGCAACAGTAGAAATTGCCAAGCGCAACGAACTGCACACCTTCGTGGTGATGCCAAAACGCTGGGTTGTGGAGCGCTCTTTTGCCTGGTTGGAGAAATGTAGGCGACTATGGAAAAACTGTGAACGCAAACTCAATACCAGCCTGCAATTCGCGGTCCTGGCTTTCTTGCAATTATTGTTGAGAAGATAGAGAACAGGTTCTTAGACCGTTTCTGGCCAATTGGAGCCAATCGCACTTGGTAGCCATTTTGAAATGCGAATTGACGCCTGCTATACCAAAATCGTAAAAATTGATTTGCCACCATCCTTCACCGACACCTCAACCACCAACGCTTCACCCTTGCCGCCGCCATCGACTACGTAATCTCGCGTGGTCTTGAATGACTGGGCCGAGTTGCGACGGGCGACACTGGCTGATGGCGCGCTGCTCGACAAAGTGGAGCGAGTTTGTCGCGCCCACGCTTCTACCCGCTACGCCCAACGCCTGTCAAACAGCGTGCAACACTTTCCAGTTTAGGGGTGGAAACAGCGTCCAATAGTTTCCACCCCTAAACTGGAAAGTGTTGCACGCTGTTTGACAGTTCTCATTTAATTCCGTGAGTTTTCATTTAATGCCGATATTCTCAAATAGTTCTGATTTTTACAGAGCCAGAATGAACAGGTACATGCTTGATGCATGCACATCGCCGGCATCAAATTTCTCGACATAAAGAATATCCGGACGGTCGCCCCCAAGTTCAGCACCCCACACCGCCAAAATCCCGCTACCTCCCAGGAATAAAATGCGCGCGTCGATCAAAATGATCGTCGTTTCTATGCCTTCATCATCTTGAGGAAATATTTCAATAGTCTTCGACGTCGTCGAACACACGGTCGTTGGCAACAGTCGGCCGGACGTAATCTTCATTTTGGACAATATAGCCGCCACTACCGGTAACCAAAAAAACTCCTCCACTGTCTCATTTTCATTCGACTTTGTTGCAAACTTACAACGGCAAAAAATATACTTTCATCCCCATTTTGTTGAGTGATTTTTGTTCTGTAGTCATAGAACAAAACAACTACCCAATTTTTCCCTCTAGCGTCAAAGAATTACACGCAAACAAATTCGCTTTGCCCATCAAATTACCTCATTTGACTTAAAACTCGCCTGGCAAAATAATGGCAAAAATTACAAATGGGAGCTTGCATTGGCAACTCAACAGTATGGCGCGCTCATACGCTCATTTCGCAAAAATCGTCATAAACGACTCTCCGACGTTGCAATCGCTGCGGGTGTGGATATTAGCTATTTGAGTCGTATTGAACGTGGTGACCGTCATGTCCCATCTATTCAACTACAAATCGCCATTGCAAATGCCTTGATGCTCACACAAGATGAAAAAGAGCAATTAAATCAGGCAAATCAAAGTGATGACTTAAATTGCGGATCGATTTTTCCCAACAACCTTGCTCGTGGCCAGGTAGTTGTCATGTTGATGAACGTGAAAGACGCTATGCGTTTTCTTGGTACGGACATACTCAATCAAACGATATTAATTTCGACCCACAAAAAGGAGAATTCCATGTAAAAAGCCGCCAAACACCTAGGAAGGTGGATGACGGCCAGTAAAGCACAAGGCTTCGGGTATTCAAGTCAGAACTGAAGTATCCCTTCTTACCTTCCTCCTCGTCAAGTTCAACAGTCAACAATGTTGTGTATCTCACACAGCAATAGGGATTTTTTGCCCAAATTTTGGCAATTTGACTGAAAAAATCACACGAAATATTCGTGTGAAGGATAAGTCATCCCTACGTAAACATAACGACACATTCAAAATCGGCCAGTCCGACAAAAGGAGAAGTGATGCGAACAGAAAAACGATTTACGCCAGCACTACTTGATCGCTACAGAAAATTAGGCAGAGGAACAGGAATATATGAAAACTATATCGCATGGCATCGTGTAGGCCGCAGTGACCCTGCGAGCATCGGGCGCTCTCATTTGCAAGCATGGTTAGGGCGACAACTCGAACTGCTCAGTGATATAGAGCTGGTAACTATCTTATTTTCCACAATGCTTAAAAATATAGTGGATTGCCGGGAACAGTTTCCTTTGAGCCTCAACATCTCAGCCCACGAGCTTTCTGCATATTTTTCATACAGGCCCGGAATTCTGTTTCCGGGGACATTGGAAATTGCCAAACTGCAGGAAGTGAAACATCCCAAAGTACATGGCGGCGGACGATCCGCTGACTGGCTCATGACAACTGATCTGCTACTCACGTTGAAATGCGAAAATGGTGAGCTAGAGCTCCTCGCGATTGCAATTAAGCTGAATCAAGAAGAAATCAACAAAAAACGGCGCCTGCTTGCCATCGAGCGCCAATACTGGCTGGCACGCGACGTCCAATGGCTACTAATAACACCATCAATGTTCCATGCTCTCATTGCTGACACACTCCGCAATTGCGTGCCGTGGTCTTTGGGCCCTGCAGTCGATGAATCCGCAATCGACTATGTAGCAAAGAACCAAAGTCTATGGAATGGTCACTCGCTTACATATGTTCTAAAAAAATTGGAGGATGCATTTGGCAGTCA
This sequence comes from Oxalobacteraceae bacterium, assembly GCA_025352145.1. GTDB lineage: Bacteria > Pseudomonadota > Gammaproteobacteria > Burkholderiales > Burkholderiaceae_D > JANXTY01. The sequence continues at coordinate 18,632 of JANXTY010000022.1, read as the reverse complement.
TGAATTAGCCCAACGCGCATTTTGGCAAGCAGCCTGGTCAGCAAGACTACCTCTTGATTTTCGACGGGGATGGCGTCCACATGAACCAATAAAGTATGTCACCGAAGCGCAATTCTGGGAACTTAATCCTATCGCATCACGGAGGTCTGCATGGGCCCTTTGATGAACAATCAAGCCATCCAGATTCTCGCGGGCCGGAATGAAGGGTTTTACCGAGTGATTTTGGTCGAAAAGCGCATCGACAAGGTGGTACTGGTCAAAATTGATCCATCGATATCACCGCAAAAGCATCGCGGTGGGCGGAAGAAACTTGCTGTTACCAATTCACCCAGAAAGAAATCGTCTTTGCCATTAGTTGGCGATCTGATCTGGGTGAATTACACAGAACTGGACGACCTTGAGAACAAACACATTCTTAGTAGAGTTGAAATTGAGCAGGAGCACAATTACTTTAATCCAGTCATCAGTGAGAACGACAAAGTGCGATATGAAATCAGAAAAACAGCAATGGCTGGTTTTCTTGATTACGACAACCTTAGAGATAGCATCCTTATAAATGAGGGTCTTGGTGGCTTAGTTAAAGAGGCGATAAAAAAATCAGGTTTGGGCCGCACGGTAATATATAAGTGTTGGTCCCTGCTATGTCGTTTTGGCTTGAATGAAAAGAGCTTACGACCACGTCGCGACCGATGTGGAGCGCCAGGTATTCGTCGCCCATGTGATCCGGGTGGTCTTAAAAAGTCAGGTCGAAAAACAGAAAAACAACGAATCGCAAAAGCGTCAGGAAAGTTGCTGCCTCCGGATCAGCCTGGTATGAGCGAAGAATGGCGGCACTTGATCATTACTGCCGACAAAAAAATCCCGACGCCAAAGCCAGATCACGCTGATAGGTACACGCAAATACTCAACAGTAATTTTGTGAAAAGATATCGGCACGAGAATGGCGTTTTAATTCCTCTTGAACTGGAAAAAGGAACATACCCAAATAGCAGGCAAGTGCGGCGAGTCTTGGAAAGAGAAGTGCCTCGCCTGCAAAAACTATTGGAAAGAACTACGAAGGGTCATTTCCTTCGCAGCCTTCGAGGAATGACAGGGCGCAACTGGAAAGGGGTCGCCGGCCCAGGACATACATGGGCGATCGATTCAACCATTGGCGATATCTATCTTCGCTCTAGTGTGAATAGAGCGTGGATCATTGGCCGGCCGGTGGTCTATATCATTGTTGACGTTTGGTCGACGGCTATCGTCGGGTTCTACGTGTGCCTGACCGGCCCAAGTTGGGACACCGCGAAGGTCAGTCTATTCTCCGCAGTTGCGGATCCCGCCTTGCTCGCCAAGTTGTGGCAGTACCAGCCAATGTCCTGCCTCTTCCCATGGCCGACCATGCCAGCCGTTCTTATGTGCGACCGTGGCGAATACCTGTCTCGCGCGGCGAGTGCGACGGGTCTTAAGTTAATTTCCTGTTTGTCCTACGCACCGCCATATCGTCCAGATCTGAAAGGATTGGTTGAGGTATTGCACCGTATTGAAAAAGATCGGCAACATCTATGGGTGCCAGGTGCCATTGATGCACGCAGAGCCGAATATGAGTTACGGCGATTTGATCCCAATGAGGCTGTCTTAACTGTTCGGGAATACACCGAATATCTCTACACCATCTTCTCCGAATACAACTTGACGGCCGACCGTAAAGGGAGACTGGATACCCACATGATCGCCGCCGGGGTAATGCCGAGTCCGGCAGGTCTTTGGCGCTGGGGGCATGAAGTCGGCATTGGAACCTGCCGCGCATTCCCACAGGCGGAACTTATTACTTCTCTATTACCCAGTCAGAAAGCCATCGTTTCACGATCAGGGGTCAGATTCGGCGGCTTGCACTATGAGTCAGACTTAATCAATGATGAGCAATGGACCGCGTATGCGCGCAATTTTGGCAGTTGGGATATCTCTGCTCATCACTTCCCTGGGTCGGTTTCTCGTATTTGGACTCCGAACGTAGCCGGGACAGGTCTTCTGGATCTGAGTCTTTCCGAGCAAACACGCGCCTCCAGAGATCAAACCTTCGATGAGGTACTCGATGCGTTTATGTTCGGCAAATTGAATAACGCTGAGATCGAACATGCCAACGTACTGCTTGCAATGAAGTCTCGCCAACGTGTCGAAGCTCTCATTGCAGGAGCACGTGCGCTCACAGCAGAAGCGTTGGATCGCCATCGGGGCATCAAACCTACAATGACGGACTCTCGCCAAATGGAAACACAGGCTGAAGGGCAAGTTGCAACTGAGCCTATTGTGTCAGAACTAACGTCAATTGATGAAGATGAGGCCGCCTACGTCGACATGATGAAAAATGTCTTCGCGGCCGCTAACGCCGACTAAGGTTGACGGCTCCCATGTCAAACCATGACCCGTATAAAGGTAATATGCTGACTCGTGGACTGGGTCCCATTTTGTCGCGCGAAGAGGCATTGGCAGCGCTACTTCATTTACCTCCGTTACCTGGAGATCTTAAGGGTATGCCAGTACACATCCGGCTGCACTATTTAATGATTTTGCGCGACCTGCACGTTCCTGCACTTGAAGGCGCGCGTCTGCAATCTACGATGGATCTGATGGTACGACAGGGTTATCGTTATCGCGATCCTTTGTTTGCGGAAACGTGGCGTTTGGTCGGTGGTGAAGCGGGGGCGCGCAAACCACCGCGTGCACCTTCCAGTGCTGCTATTGCCGTTGGATATTCCGGGACCGGCAAAACTGAAGCGGTATTACGCGGATTGAGTACTTATCCTCAACAGGTAATTTTTCATGAAAAATTTCCGCAAATGGCCAGTGGTCTATCTCAAGTCGTTTGGCTATCCACTGATGTGCCAGCAAGTGGCCGTACTGCCGATATGGCAGCTAATTTAATGATAGCTTGGGACAATGTGATGAAAGGCAACCGATTTACCGCATCGCTTGCCAAAAATCGACGTGATGGCGGTCAGATGCTGGACGAATGGCGTCAGGTAGCTTCGAGTCATTTTCTTGGTCTTCTACATTTGGATGAAGTGCAAAATTTCTTCAAGATTCAAAGCCTTGAGCGCCGTAACAAACGTAAAAATGAGGAAGGCGGTCTCGAACTAAGTATAGTCGAAGATGCCTGTCTGAAAGGGATCTTGAACTTTACTAATATCTGGCAAATGCCCTTATTACTTTCCGGAACCCCTGATGGCATTGGCGCGCTGACTAAACGCATGAGCACCACGCAAAGACTTGTCACCGCTGGCTATCATCCGCTGGCGCACTTTGAAAAAGCTTTGGATCACCGCTTTCGCCATGTGTTCTTTCCCAGATTATGTGAATACCAGTACGTGAAAAAGAAATTGCCGCTGGACGACGCATTCGCGGAACTAATCATTTTGCTTACAGGAGGAATTCCACGCATTATTATTGCGCTATGGATTGCGGCACATCGCGTGGCATTTGAACGTTCCACCGATGATTTACGATTTGACGATTTCAAAAAAGCAGCGGCTACCTATCTTGCTCCGGTCGCTCCAGCTATTGCTGCCTTACTTTCAAATGACCCGAATCGGATGGCAAAGTTTGAAGACTTGATGCCGCGTGACGACGGCTTCTGGGCTATATTTTGGAATTCTATGAACCGCCCTTAATCCATATTCATAAGTCAATTTTGCCTCTGATTTGCAATTTGAAGCACCGGTTATTCGCATTCCATACTAGCGGTGCAGCATGTCCTGTGCGAGCGACCGAAAAGCAGCGGAAGCGGTCCGTCAAGATTGCTGTGTGATCAAGTACAATCGGCCAGGGAACTGACGTCGCATCGACCACTCGATGCTATCCGATAACATTGAGGTATCTTGGTGGAACCTCTTTGCCAGAGGCTCTAGCGGTGGTGAGACTTTTCTGAAAATCCACGATGTCTTGGTTTACTAGTACAACATAATCGAGGGCCTGGGGAATGATTGAGAAGCTTGATATCGGCAACTTCGGCTCGTTCTTCGGATTTCAGTGGGATATGGAAGTTCGAGAAAACCACGGTGCTGTTGGCAAGTTCAAGAAGATGAACATCATCTACGGGCGCAATTACTCAGGGAAAACGACACTTTCCCGTGTTTTCCGTTCATTTGAGGTCGGACAAGTACCAGCCAGATTCGAAGACCCTGCGTTTAACATCAAGACCAGTGTCGGTCTTTGGACCCACGAGCAACTGACCGTCCAAAGCGCGCCGATTCGAGTATACAACAGGGATTTTGTAGAAAGTAACTTAGCGTTTCTTCGTGATGACGATGGACACATTACGCCATTCGCCATTCTTGGATCCGAGAATAAGGAGGTGGAGGCTCAGATAGAAGAGGTCCGCACGAAACTTGGCAGCAAGGATTCCGATACGGGCCTTCGGGCTGCGTACGCAAAGAAGAAGGATGAAGTAGCAAAGGCCAAACGCCTGGTTAGCGAAAAGACCGAAGCTTTAAATAAAAAATTGGTTGATAAGGCCAACGGTATCAAGCACAACCCGCTCTACAAAAACCCGTACTACGATGTGCGAAACCTGAGTGCCGACATAGCTACAGCGACTGCGCAGAACATAACGCCTCTGGACGATGTGACGCGGTCTGAGAAGGTGAAGTTATTAACGGAGAAGGCGCTTGCAGAAATCGGAGGACTGTTCGAATTCCGACCCGCAATTGAGAATCTGTGGAAAATGGCGCAAGGGATTGTCGCTGAGAAAATCAAGCCAAGTGCTCCGCTACAAGACCTGTTGAACTCGACTGTTCTGGCGCAATGGGTCAAAGCTGGCAAGGCGCTCCACGTTGACCGGAACACATGTGCCTTTTGCCGACAGTCTCTACCCGACAGCCTTTGGGATGTTCTGAACAAGCACTTCAACGAAGAGTCCGAAACCCTGCAACGAAAAATTGACGCGGTTTCCGACCAAATCGAGGCAGAGAAAACGAAGTTGAGCCGACTTCGCCTACCCAGTCGCACGCAGTTCTACTCGGTTTTCCATGAGAAACACGATGACCTAGCGAAGCGTCTTGACGCTGCTCTATTGGAATACGAGACAGCGCTTGAAGAGTGCGCAAAGGTCATGCGCGAGCGTTCGGAGAACATCTTTGTCGACAAACAGTTGCATGATGCCACCTTCGCCTGCGTAGTCATGCTCCAAGAGGTGCTTGAGGAAACCAGCCAGCTGGTTTCCTCAAGCAACGCACATACCGCCCAATTGGATGCGACCCATAAAGCGTTGCGTCAGGATCTCAAACTTAGCGAGGTCGCGGCATTCATCGTTGATACTGGGTTGGAGGCGGCGAACGCAGACATTGAGGCTCACAAGCAAGGCGAGAAGGACCTTTTGGCAGAGCTGAAAGCTGTAGAAGCCGAAGGCAAAGAACTAAACGCAAAGTTGGAAGCTCTGCAAGCGCTGCTAAGGGACGAGAAGCGGGGTGCTGAGCAGGTAAACCGTTACCTTGGCCATTCACTTGGTGGGACGAATCTCCGGCTGCTGGCCGAAGAGCAGGAAGGACAGACGACATATAGGTTTCGAATCATGCGGGGTGAGCAGGCTGCATACAACTTGAGCGAAGGTGAATGTAGCCTTGTCTCGTTCTGCTATTTTCTGGCAAGACTTGAAGATATTCAGACAAAGGGCACCGCCCCAATCATCTACATCGACGACCCAATTTCAAGCCTCGACAGCAACCACATATTCTTTATTTATAGCTTGATTGAGGCTTTTATCGCAAAGCCGCTTCGGGGCGTAGATGGAAGGGACCTGAAAAATGCGGCAGGGAAAAAATTATTCAAATATGAGCAGCTTTTCATCTCCACCCACAACCTGGACTTTCTTAAGTACCTAAAGAAGTTGAGCAAGCCCGAGGAGGTCGAAAAGTTCATGATTGTCCGAAAAGCAAATTCCAGTTCCATTGGGCTGATGCCTAAGTACCTGAGAAGCTACATCACCGAGTTGAACTACCTCTTTGCCGAGATTCACACCTGCGCAGACGAAGCGAAGTCAAGCACGAGTTACCACAGTTTCTATAACTTTGGGAATAACCTAAGGAAGTTTCTGGAGGCATTCCTATTTTTCCGATACCCAAGCGCTGACGTAAACAACGACGGAAGGCTGCGCCTCTTCTTTGGTGATGAGGATAGTTCGATGGACTTCGTAAATCGTCTCACGAACGAACACTCGCACCTTGAGGAATTCGTAGATAGGGGAATGGCTCCGATCGACTGCGCCGAGATATCGAGGATGGCCATTTTCGTGCTTGAGAGAATGCGGCAGAAGGATGCCGTGCAGTACGAACACTTTTTGAATAGCATAGGTGCTGTCGCCCCTGCGCCTATGTCTGCTACGCACGCATAGTCAACGATGGCCTTCTTGCGACGGCTGCTATGGATCGGGTACAGCCTGTCGCGGTAAAAACTGACCGTCCGCTTTCAGCCTTTTACCGCCTATCGGGATCTGCAGTCATCTAGCTTTTCCTGCTGGTGAGTTGACTGCGAAACCAGCTTACACGGCCTGATAGCACGAAATGCGTAACCCGCACTACGGCAATTTGCGAAATGCACTAATCCCCAATTTCCAATTCGCATAATGAATGCCAAGAGGACTTCTCATCAATTGATCCTGTCGTAGCGCCAGCTTCAATTGGCGTTCTAGGTTTTACACGTAAGACACCCGAACCAGGTCCAGTAGGAGGTGCGCTGATTTCCGTAAGTGCTGTGGCAAGATTGTTGCCGCCTTGTCGAATTAAATGCTCCAAAGTGCTTAATTCCACTCCACCCAATGCGGCGCTTTCTGACAAAGTTTTTTTATGAACGAAAAATGCGGTTACTGCGATGAGATGCGATTGATTCCCTCTGCCAGGTAGATTGGGAAGCCCAATGGATTCAAGTCCCGTCTGAATGGATCTTCGACTGTCGCATAATTCAGGCAACACCAATGCATATTGACCTTTTGCAAGAATATAAGCGGCGCGAAGGTCACCTGCATCGATAGGCTTAATTTTCTGACGCGGTCGTGGCTTTGTAAAATCAGTCATCAAAGCATGAAGAGCCTCGTCTGCCGATTTAAATAAAAGGCTGCACGCCAAAATGTAGGGCGCCACTGATGATGCGGACGTAGATAGATACAACACACCATCCATTTGATTAAACGTGACACCAGGTTTCTTGTCCGCCAACAAAGGAAAGACAGTGGATAACCAATCGAGCGGAAAATTCGCCAATACCTGGTCGCTCAACAAAGGTTTGGACGTCTTACTCCCATGAGTACACCATCCTCTAGCAGCGGCCTGTTCGTGAAGAACAAGACGGGCAACCTTTACGTCAAATGGTTTGGCACGATCCAAAAGTTCACGGGAAATTGCGAGGAATCGCTGAATGCCTGAGTGCTGCTGATTTAACCTAGCCCATTCTTCACTCACTAAATGACTATTGGTTACAAAACTTGAAGGCGCATCTAAAAACGCTTCAGTTTTGTCGACATATCGCAGTGGACGAAGATGCTTCGTGCATATTGAAACTCCCAACAGCTGGTGGTCGCGCCGCCAATAGCTCATGCCATAAGTCTCAAGATCCAACCTGACGCAATCAACACAAAAATATGCCCCAGGGCGTGCAAATCTCATTCCTGTGAGTCGCAACATCGATTGGCTTTCAGCACTACCATGAGCCAAGTCTGGTTGATACGACGTGAATGACCGACGCAGCGGCAGCGTTGTATGCCGACGAACAAATTGGGAAAGTTCCATGTTCGCTGCACGACATAAAAGATCCAGACAACAGACTTCCCAGCGCGAAGCTTCAGCAACATTTGCCCATTGCGCCAACAATGTCACTAAACCCTTCTCAGACCGCAATCCGTTTAGTCGTATAAGTCGCCCCATGTAGGAACGATCCAGTTCATCGGGCAACGGCAAAAGCAAAATCATCGGGATTTTACTTTCTTTGTTTTAGGCTGAGCCTTAATTTCAGGCGACGCAAGAAGTCTCAATGAACGAATAACGGCAGCCAGTGCTTTTGCATGTGTTGCAGTTCCATCCCAAGTTTCTTGCAGTGCGCCCATCAGTTCCGAATTTGAAATAATTGCATCGGCAGATGTTTTCTTAATTTTATTTTCTGCATAAATGCATACTTCATCAAAAATTCTTGATGCACGCAGACCGCGTCCTTTCAAGATTCGGCTAACTTGAGGCTGACTAGCACCAATTGCCAATGCAAGCTGCTTCTGAGTTAACCCAATTGATTTACATATTTTCGAGGCGCGTAACGCTCTGGCTTGAAGGTCATTTTTCTCCATAGGAAGAGAATATCAAAATGAATATATGAATACAAGTACCTTATCTTAAATTGGCATCAGTATGCTCAATCCAACATGTCAGTTTTCAGCGTTGCTGGAACGCGGCGTCCCAATGCAACTTCTATCGCACGTAACGTAATCGGCAAACGATCTAAAACGCTTAACTTTGCCTTTAATTCTGGGATCGCCTGATAGAGGTGCCATAACATCAATTTTTGTTTGCCCAATGAGCTGCGTAAAGTAAGCGCCGCGCGCTCCACCGCTGCACTCAAATCCAAGTCTCTCTCATCCCAGTGAACCCGGTGACTAGTTGAAGATATGCTTACACCAAGGACTGGCGACCTCTCGGACAGCCATTTTCGGTCATTCCGGTACAACCACGCGTAGGCCGCCGGGTTCAAATTGCGGATAAATTTGACACCCAAATTCGCGTGTTCAGTGACCAATGCCGACCACGCTTCGCGAGCTCTGACTCGGGCAGCTGCCTGTCGCGCCTGTTGCCATTGTTGGTTCAGCCCAAATTCACTTCGAAGAACATGCGTCACGGTCACCACTGAAATTTCAAATTCCTTTGCTGCGATTTTTTTATCAACGCCTTGCCTGAGAATCTCTACCAAAGCTTTTCGGCGATCCGCCTTAAGTTTTTTAGGACGATGGGAGGCTTCGATACCCATTTGCGCCGCCCAAACAATTGCGGTTGCCGTATCAATATCCAATACAGCGGCAGCCGCCCGCATCGATTTACCTTCCTCCTGAATAAGTTTTGCCAGCGTTTGTTTGCGGTCACTTTTCTCAGCCGTGGAGGGGAGTATTAAACTTTGGCCGGAAGGTTTTATGTCATTGCTGATTTGAGGCAACGATAATATTTTTTCATATGCTTTAAAAAACTTTCCGCTTTCGCCAAACAGCCAATCGATCATAACGATATGCCGTAAAGGATGCGTTCCCGAACGAGGAACTCGAAGCATGCGTGACATCTGGGCGTTGGCTTCATTAATAGTCGAAGCCAGCCCCGAAAATTCCGGTAGCAGTTTCAAAGTCTGTACATAAGTAAGGAATTCATCGGCAATAGCTGACAACCGTAGCCCACCATTTGGCGTTAGTAAATTCCGACGCCCCAGCGCCACGCGATAAGCCCAATGCAGCTGCGTCAGATCGATTCGAATTCTCGGCTGTCGGTGGACTATATTGATAGTGAGGTTAGCTAGGCGAGATAGACTGTCAAAGTGCATATCTCGCAATGCCTTAAGTTCTACTGGCCATGGCCGAAGGTGAGCTGCGCCTGGAAGATGCCAATGAAATCGCTCAACACCACTAGATTTCAGGTCAGATTCGAGAAGCGGGGAACCGTGTGTTTGACATATCCATACACCGGGATACTGGTGCTGTATGTGCCAGTATGCCCAACCAAATTCCCCTCTGTCGTTTTGCATGCATACGCTACAGGCCTTGAGTGGGTGATGCGCACGAAATCGGCTGGTTAGAATTCCGAGGCGAAATTTTAGGTTTGCTACTGATTGACTACGAAGCGTCGCAACAAAATTCTCCTCGTCCCTGTCGCCAATAAAATTTCTGTAATAACGAAGCAAGGTATGCTGAACGCAGATTTCATCGGCTGTACCTAGACGCTGCTCTGTAAGTCTCACAAAATCATCAATTCCGCTTGGAAGATCATGTTGACTGCCACCTCGTGACCGTCCAAATAAAAGTAAATTTGTTTGCTTGGCCAGGCCATGCCCCCAAAATTTGTGATGCCGGCTTACGAGACTAAACAATGTCTCGTCAGGCAACCAAGACAATAACGGTGCGTCACCAAAAAAATTAGTCTCAGGATGCAAAGCGCTTTTGTATTTCAGGCGCTACGCTATTGGAGAAGTAAATACATACAGTAAAAAATATTCTGTAATGACCATTAAAGAAAAAATACGATCACCTTTACTTTTCTAAATTTAGTCTTCATCGAATAATGCCTAAATCCCCAACTCGCAGCTCGGGTTAAGCCTAGCGCTACGCCCACAATTATTTTGAGACCGTACATTTGGACAAATAACGCCGCCGCGACAACCGCAAAAAGGAAGAAACCTGGAGCATGGCTTAGCTTGGAAAAAGTGCAGAGTACTGATGACGCACAGCATATAAAAATTAGCCAAATTAGAACTGCCATGCCAGCGGCAAATACAGTCCCGCCAAAGAGGTGTCCTTCACCGAATCGAATTATGGTTGGACTAGTCATACTGTAATGAAGGTTTTTAGTTGTTTGTATTAACGTTCGCTGTACTTGTGGCGTAAAAACTGACTTTACAATTTTTACTACCATTTTCAAAAAACCTAAACCTTTTGTGATTATTGCCAATAAATGCATGTAATCCATTTTCATCCCCTTTTTCTGAAGTTCATTTTCATTATCAAGCCCAAAATTGCGCGACATGAATCGACTATCGAATTTCGATTGCATCCACATTGAGATGCGTACGCATTTCTAATTCCTTACGCGATAACCACAACTTTGCATTGTCTTTTCCGCCTGCGATACCAGCTTGGTGCATTGCGAGTCGCGCACACTTGTACCGTTCCGCCCGGTCATCAACTAAGAAGCAGAAAAGTTCCATATTGTTTGCTTTAAACAGTACCTCGCAATCAAGCAACGCACGCCCACTTTTCAGCACTCTTTCAAAATCATCCAATTGGCCTGCCAAGGCATCAATTTCACCCTTTTTTGGACGATCGCTTAACTTGGATGCTGCGTCGAATGCGAGAAGAATATTGTTGATTGCAATATATATCGGTACGTAGGAATCTTTTGACACCAGCGCTAGTCCATTCAAGGCACCTTGATAGACAGTCCCCAGGTAAGTAATAGCCCTTTGGTCCCTCTTGATAAACGTTCGGATAAATGAGTTTGCAGATGTTCATCATTAAACCCATACCCAATGCATAAGATGGCGCTTGCTTTATCAATGGCAGAGTTACCTTGCTCTCGATGAATATCAAATGGTTGCTCGTATCCCTTCTGATATTTACGATATGCCAGGGGTAATGATCAGTCTTTGGCCAGTCAAAGGCAAAATACTAGCAACTACTCCGCCAGTGCTTGAGTACCAATCCAAACTTCCATGAGGCTTAAATAGCCGTATTCGATTGCGATAGTAAAGGCGAGGTGATTTAGAGTTTTGCACAATGCCTTGAACAAAAGATTTGTCACTTACTTGTGGATTATGCACCCCCCAATAGCGACCAATCATCATTGTATCCACCCCCCACCCCTCTCTTTCTGCAGCAAATTCAATTAGTCGATCATAATTAGTGGTGATAATGTTGACTAGCTTCGGGCTAGCAGCAGATAGGTGCGGTAACAAGTAAGAAATTTTTAGTCTTCGATTGGTGTATAGACATTCTTCGATAGTCTTCAACTCTTTTGACAGAACGAAGTCAGCAGTCACGGCAATAATTGCATCTTCGACCGCATCGTTAGCTGTAGCTTTTTGTAGAGAAATTTCTAGCCCGCTTCCTGCTGTCAGATGTGTCTCAACTTCTTCCCAACTTGCTAGATCTGCGGTTCCAAGACGAGAAGGAATTTTTGACCTCAATTCATCTGCGAGGTCGCCCATGCCAGGAAGATTTTCAGCACAAGATAATCCTGAACCAACAACAGTTACCAAGCCATCTGTAAATAGAGCCTGCAATTGCTTTTTAAGGGCGTTAATTTCATCATTGGTCATGGAGGTCATAGTAATGCCATGCATTCCCGAGAATGCCCATAGTAATTAGGTCAAATAATCCCAACAAAATTGCGTGAGCGGTATTCTCCAAAAAGAATGGATAAATCGCTTTTTATTTATGCTGATTAATTGCTTATATCACAATTCCCCTAAAAAGCTAAGTTAGTCTGCTTATGTCGATCAAATTAGTTTCAGCAAATTCATATTTACGATCTACTGTCACTTTCGAGGAAGAAGCACCCACCAATGGATTGGGATGACAAGTGAACGGAGAGAAGAAGGCAAGTAAGATATGGAAAAGAAAAAATAACCAAAATTTGCATCCATCGCGTCGTAGATGCTCTCGACTATATTTGCCAAAATGGGGAACGATTCAATATATTGCTTAAAAGTCGTGAAAAGAGCCAACCGAGCAACCACTCATCGTCGTGAGATCAATGACACAGCAAGTTTCTTTAGTAGCGATCGTAGAGGTCGAAAAATCAGATCGAATCGTGTGCCAAGCGCCTGGTTGCGGTCATGGCGTGTATCGACGCATTCATATCTTACTGATTGACGGGGTGTTCACTTTGTTGGGATCTGCCTGCTTTAAGAAACATCAGAGTTCATGGAATATGGAATCCGAATACCCTCTCTATCATTGGGGCGAGGGGCGACGTCTAACTGCCGAGGAGCGAGCGCGGCTGATACAAAACACGACGGATTTTATCGAGCAATTGGAAACAGAACGTCAGCAGCACGAACAACATGCCATTCCAGTTTGCCAGACAACGACACCTACTCTGCCACAGCCACGGCCTGCCGCTACCCTTCGGCACCAATTTTTACACCCTAGTAATGATGCCTCGATGTTTCAATATGAGGGAGAAAACGTACTTTGCTGGCGGTGGTGCCCAGACAAACAAAAAGCAGATTCGCTTCTCAAACAATACAAGGCGGGGCCATCCTATGGAGCTGAAGTCGATCGAGTCGCACAGCACTATGAAGAAATGATGGGCTCGAAAATTCCATACATGTTTGCGCTTGATGTGGAATTAAAATTTTTCCTTCCCAAAAACATCATACTGCGAGCACTTCATGAACTTGGTCTAATCGAGAAGGATTAGATATTATCCCTTACAGTCGCCCCACAAGCGTGTAGGTTTGCGTGTCTATATGTTATGAGCGAAGGACTTGCGTTGGCAGAAAGGGGGCAGCGGCAGATATACAGGCGGTTGCATTCGTTAAGCGGGTGCCTCACCGCGTTTCAAAAATCGAATGGTAGGTTTAAATAATGAGCGAGCAGTCCACCCCGTCCGAACTCGCCGCCTTGGTCCGCGCATTGGTAGCACGTACGCCACCACGTGTCGCCGCAGCTACTGTGGCAATTGTTGGCAGCAATTCAGGCAATGTACGCCACTTGGGTACCGGCACGTTATTGGCCGTCGCGGATGCGAAATTCGTCGTGACTGCAGCACATGTGCTGCTCGCTGCAAGGGAACAGGAACTGACGGTTGCAATCTCGCCTGCCTTGGGGGGCGTCTTTACGGCTGTAACCGCTAGAGATTGGGTAGTTACTGCTGCTAGCGGCGTGAACGACCCGCACGATGTCGCGCTATATCAGCTAGATGATCGTGAACTTGGCCGATTGGATGCAGTTGAATTCGTTCGGATCGCCGACGTATGCTTCGACAAAGATATTTCCGAATCTTACTTTATCGTATGCGGATTCCCTGCTATGTGGTCCACGACCTCGCATTCAGATAACGACGAAATGAAGGCAAGACTTCTGCAATATGGAACTTACCCGTTCAAGGGATCTGTCTGTGGTTTAGCTGGCTTCGATCCGGAGAGGCACATTCTCCTAGAGGGCGCGCCGGACGACATACTGGATCACAAAGGAAATCCCATTCGATTTCGGACTCGATCCGGGCACCCAGCGAGCATACCGGCGGACCTCGCGGGAATCAGTGGTTGCAGTATTTGGCGCATCGGTGATTTCAGTACCCCAGTTTCAGAATGGAATATCAATGACGCCAAAATCGTCGGTGTACAAACAGGCGTCTTTCAGTCCGTTAGCGCGATTAAAGCGACGCGTTGGAATTCCGTCACGACACTCCTGTACGCTGCCTTTCCTGACCTGAGAGCATCTATTAACATGTACGCACGTATGTGACGCTAGGGGGCTATGCTTCATTATCATTCGGCGTGGATGCACCGGTGCTGGTTGGATTGTCCGGCAGGAGCCCGGTTCATTTTCGGACCAACGACGGCTGAATCAACGACATTGATGTTACGCATGCGCTGCATCCGTTGCCGATTTCGCATTTCTCATTGCATCAATTGCCGACGGTGCCGTCACGCTTAGAATGGCCGGTGGCGCGTACAACCTTGAAAACCTTATTCGACAGGCAAATGATCAAGGTCGAAGTGCTGACAGCGGAAGACAAAGCCATTCAATACACTTTGGATCTAGAAGGAGCCCTGACTTGACCGGACTTGAAATAGCGGCAAATGCAGTCACGACTGTATCGATCGTGCTGGCCGGGCGCAATAACATCCATACCTGGTGGACCGGCATTGTGGGGGGCGTGTTGTTTGCGGTCCTGTTCTACCAGGTCAACTTATATGCCGATGTGGCGTTGCAAATTTTCTTCTTGGGCACCAGCGCATTGGGATGGCAGCAATGGCTCAAAGGCGACAGAGGCCAGCCGCTAACTGTTGCCAAGGCCGATTTTTCCAAATTGGCGTGGACGATACCGGTGGCCATTGTGGCAACCATCGCCTATGGCGCAGCACTGCATTTTTTCACCAAGGCTTATGCACCGTTTGTCGATTCGGCCGTACTAGTGTTAAGCGTGATTGCCCAGTTTTTGTTGATGCAAAGACGTATCGAAACCTGGATATTCTGGCTGCTCGTAAACTCGATCGCCGTTCCACTCTATGCCAGCCGCGGTCTTTACCTGACGTCCTTTTTATATGCAACTTATTGGATAAACGCGCTCGTATCATGGGCATGGTGGCGCAGGCTGGAACAGCAATCCGAAACGGCTATTCTGGGAATGCCATGACATTGACTGGCAAGCAATTTCATCACGGCCTGGTTGTCGGGAAATTTTGCCCGCTGCATCGAGGGCATGAACTCGTCATTCAACGCGCTCTAGATTCGTGCGACGAAGTCGTCATCATCAGCTATACAAAACCCGAGTTTGCCGGATGTGAGCCGGCACTGCGCGACACATGGATCAGATCGCTTTTTCCATCGGCAAGAATATTGGTCATCGACGACGAATCCCTGCAGCGGATCTGCATTTCCAGCGGCATATCGCCCGTGCCGGAGATCCCGCATAACGATGCAGCCGAGAACCTTCATCGCGAATTTGTCGGATGGCTTTGCTGGAACATATTGAAAACAACCGTCGACGCCGTGTTTACCAGTGAGGACTATGGCGACGGATTCGCGTCGAGCCTGATTGCCTACTTCCTGGCTCGGACAGGAAAAACATCGGTCGTAAAGCATGTTTGCGTCGATAAGCTGCGCGGTACCATTCCTGTGTCAGGCACAACAATCCGCTCGGCAGTACATGCGCATGGCGAATTTTTGTCTGCACAGGTTTATGCAAGTTTTGTCAGACGTATATGCATTCTTGGCGGAGAATCCAGCGGCAAGACGGTATTGGCCGAATCGCTCGCAAATCGCCTGCAAACCAGCTGGATTCCGGAGTATGGACGCGAACTATGGGATCTGAGAGGGGGTAAGCTGCTGTTCGAGGATATGCTGCAGATTGCCCGCACCCAGGTGGAGCGCGAGATGCAATGTTTGGCACAGGCGAAAAACTGGATGGTGTGCGACACCTCGCCACTGACCACGCTTTTTTATAGCATGGAGATGTTTGGGAAAGTCAGCTCCGATCTTGAACTTCTGGCGCAGCGAACATACGACCGCGTTTTCCTGTGCGTGCCCGACATCCCGTTCGTGCAGGACGGCACCCGTCGAGACGAACAATTTCGCCAGCGTCAGCACGAATGGTATGTGACTGAACTCAATTCGAGGAATATTTCCTTCGACTTATTGCAAGGACCGCTTCAAGAACGGGTCAAATCGGCGGTCTTGAAACTCGATTAATTCGATTGCCATACAGCAGGAATTCAAGCAACGACTCGCAGCTCTTCACGAACCTTCATCAGAGCGAAACCCAGAAGGTTCAGACCTTTCCAATAATTCGGATTGTCGGCATGTAGATCGTTAGCGGCCAAATCAGCTTTAAAACGCCAGCTGGTTTTGCATGCTGCGAATGTGGTCTCCCCGGAAGGACTTGAACCTCCGACCCCATGCTTCGTAGGCATGTGCTCTAATCCAACTGAGCTACGGGGAGTAAATATTGGTAGCGAAAATGACGAGATTCGGTCACGTCTTTTGGCTATTTGAATATGGCATCCCGAGAAGGCATCGAACCCTCAACCTCTGGTTTTGGAGACCAGCGCTCTGCCAATTGAGCTATCGAGATAATGGCTTGGTACTTGCCAAAGGAATTGAACCTTTGACCTCACGCTTATCAAGCGTGCGTTCTTACCAACTGAGCTAGGCAAGTAAAATCTGATGCGTAAAAGCGCTTTGGGGTGACCAACGAGATTTGAACTCGTGACCGCTGGAATCACAATCCAGAGCTCTACCGGCTGAGCTATGATCACCCCAAAACACTTTCGAACATGAATGGTGTCCCTTGCTGGTTTCGAACCAGCGCCCCCGGAATGTTAAGTTCCGCGCTCTGACCAACTGAGCGAAAGGGACATTGAATTGGCAGGGGAGCAAGGATTTGAACCTTGGACAACGCGAGTCAAAGTCGCGTGCTCTACCAAGCTGAGCTACACCCCAATTGAAATGGCTCCTCATGCTGGATTCGAACCCGCGACGAGCGCATTAACAGTGCGCCGCTCTACCAACTGAGCTAATGAGGAATTGATCATCAAGATATTTTGTAAAATATCTTGATGGTTTTCTTAATGCTGTGGTGAGGCTGGAGTGAATCGAACACTCGCCGATGGATTAAAAGTCCAATGCTCGACCTTCGAGCTACAACCTCATTTGTAATGGCGCAGATGGCTGGAGTTGAACCAGCGACCTCCAGCTCTTCACGCTGGCACTCTACCGTCTGAGTTACATCTGCATAGCAATTGAAACGAAAAACTGGAGCGGGCGACGCGATTCGAACGCGCGACAAAAAGCTTGGAAGGCTATCGCTCTACCAACTGAGCACCACCCGCATAAAAGTGGAGTCTCCAACGGGATTTGAACCCGTGTTATCTGATAGAAAGTCAGATGTCCTTGGCCACTAGACGATGGAGACATGAAGGATGGTGAGCAGTGCTGGATTCGAACCAACGAAGCCTCGGAAGGCGTCAGATTTACAGTCTGATGGGATAAGCCACTCCCCCAACCGCTCGAAGTTTTAATGGTGTTATCCATTACAGAAGGCATCTCGGGATGAAGATCGGCCTGGCTGGGCCATGCACTTTTTGAAAGCGCCTTTTGTAATGGAGCGGAAAGAGAATTTCGAAATCTCGACCTCAACGTTGCATGAGTTGCCAACGTTGCGCTCTGCCTCTGAGCTATTTCCGCATCCAGACCGGACCCACACTGCCAAGCACCGTGAGGGATGCTTGGCGATACAGGCCTGGTCTGCAAACTTTTCCAAATTGTTAAAGATTCTTTCGTCTACCCCGGGCTGTCCGGAAGACGGCCTCAAACTGAAAGGGCTTCACTGCTTGATTTCTGTCGGCCAGCGTTGTGTGGCTCGGCGTAAATCGGTTTGCTGCTACTGCATTTCCCAAAGGTACAAAAACAAAAAGCCCGGATGTCCTTTTAGGAGCATCCGGGCTTTTGGCCTTGACCTTTCGGTCTGTCGCTTAGGTGTTATCCATTTGCGACAAGAGGTCGAAACCTCCGGATGCGGTTACCACTATTCCAATATGCGCCTGTAAAACTGGCTGGCGTATTTTTTGAATCGCGGCAATCAATAGGTGATGTGGGCTCAAGTCGCAACGCATGTGACCGCCCAGCGATAAAGAACGCGGCTTCAGCCTGGGTTCTTTCTATCGATGTTTGTTGGGTGCGATGATTCATGGTTGCCATTGTGAGTGTCTTGTTGAGTCGTGATGCCAGCAATGCGCCAGACGATGAGATGCCGGACAGGTGCTGTCCTTTTTGGCTCATCTGCTGTTGCGCGCTTGCTTTCACATGACTCTCCGAAATCGAATAAAACAGTTCCGTGTGGAACGAATGAACCCATTGTGGCATGCGAAAAAACTAAAAACAAGCATTTTTAGAAAATAGTTTGCATGGCATGCAAACTATTTGCGCTTAACGCAGCATATTTGCAACATACGCGATGGGTAAATACGATCTGCTGTACCATGCAGCCTGTCGTAGTGAGGTACGGCTTATGAAAAAAACTCCCATTCCAATTCCACCTAAACGCCGCATCGTATTGCGCGTCAATGTCTGCATGGCCGAGCGCGGTATACGTTCGGTCGCGGCTTTACATCGTCTGCTCATTGCGGATGGTATCGACATCTCACACTCCCAGCTTACCCGTGTGGTCAACAACAGCGCGATGCATTTGAGC
>JANXTY010000053.1 GCA_025352145.1 Oxalobacteraceae bacterium | reverse complement strand
GTTGGACGAAGCCGCTACGCGGAGAAACCCCATTTTACGTTGCCCCTATAAAAAAATAAAAACTAAAATCCAACCTCACCCCACACACGTGGGATTTTGATACGAGGTTACACGATGCTCAACGCACCATTCCCACCCGAGTTCCAGCAAGATTACGACACCCATCTCAAACGCTTAACGCTCAATGGCATGCGGCCTAAAACCATTGAAGCCTATGCCCATGCATTGCGCCGCGTGGGTAGCTATTTTGACTGCCAGATTAACGACCTCAACGAAGCGCAACTGACCCAATATTTCAGCGACCTATTGACTACGCATTCATGGAGCACACTCAAACACGATCTGTACGGGCTTAAATTCTATGACGACAAAGTATTACACATACCCTGGCCCGCGCCCCATCTGGTGAAGGCACCGACTGCGCAGCGATTGCCCGATATTGTCACGGTAGCGCAAATGCAGCAGATCATCAACGCCACCAAGGTACTCAGTTATCGCGTATTTTTTTATACGATTTACAGCCTTGGTTTGCGTCTGGGTGAAGGGCTGCGCTTGGAAATCGCCGATATCGATGCCGACCGCATGCGGGTACAGATTCGCGATGCCAAAGGCAATAAGGATCGCTTCGTCCCTTTGCCACCATCGACTTTAGTCGCCTTACGTCGTCATTGGTCTGCACACCGTCATCCCAGCTTGTTGTTCCCTAATCGCAAATGTGGTCGTGCCAAAGCCCATCTGGCGCAATCGCCTCTCGATGCGGGCGGTGTACAAAAAGCCTTGCGTGTCGTCACGCTGGGTATCGGCTTAAAAAAAGAATTTCGCGCCACAGCCTGCGCCACAGCTATGCCACGCATTTAATTGAGGCCGGTGTCAATCTACTCGATGTCCAGCATATCCTCGGTCACCAATCGGTTCTGACCACCCTGCGTTATACCCATCTCACCACCCACAGCACTGACAAGGCCATTGATCGTATCAACACCCTGATGCGCAGCATCACCATCGACTGGGGCTATGTCAAATGAAGCTAGCAAGCATCATCGATCAATTCGAGACCGACTTCCTGGGCCAATATGGCGGGACGCTCTTACCAAGTCAGCGCGCTGCACTGGGCGCTTTCAAGTCCTGCCGCAATGCGCTCAGCGCAAAAATGGCGGTGCAGTGCAATGATTGCCACACCACCGAATACGTCCCGCATTCCTGCGGTCACCGCCATTGCCCGCATTGCCAGGCGCACGAATCGCAGCAATGGATTGCGCACCAACAGGCCAAACTGCTGCCATGCGATTATTTTATGGTCACTTTTACCTTGCCCAAAGAGTGGCGAAAACTGGCGTGGGGCCATCAGACAATTGTCTATGACCTTCTGGCCAAAGTAGCGTGGGAGACTGTCAACACCTTCAGCCACAACGACAATAAATTGCAAGGCACAACAGGCGCTGTGACAGTTTTGCATACCCACACAAGGCGGCTTGATTACCATCCGCATGTGCATCTGGTCATGCCTGCAGGCGCAATCCATCCCAAAGAAAAATTGTGGCGCGTTAAAAAAACAAAGTACCTGTTTGATCACAAAGCCTTAGCCATCGTCTTTCGCGCCAAAATGCATGAGGGCATCAAGCAGGCGGGCTTTCCCATTCCCGCTGGTGCACCGGGCAAGTGGATTGTCGATTGCAAAAAAGTCGGTCGTGGCGACAAGGCGATCGTGTATCTGGGGCGTTATTTGTATCGCGGTGTGATTGCAGAAAAAGACATCCTCACGTGCAAAAGCGGCATGGTCACTTTCCGCTATCGAAACAGTAAAACCGGCGGGTGTGAAACCCGCACAGTAAGCGGCGTAGAGTTTTTACGGCTGATCTTGCAGCACATTCTGCCGAAGGGATTTCGGCGTGCTCGCAACTATGGTTTTTTGCATCCGAACAGCAAAAGCACGATTGCACTGCTGCAGTTAAAACTCAAAATGATCGTCACGCCGTATGTGCCAACGCCACGACCGGTATGGCGCTGCGCTTGTTGCGGCTGCGTAAAAACTGTCGTGGCGCGGCGCATCAAAACACAACAACAAACGGTGCAGCAAGCGATAAAAGAAGGTGATGATTCTGTGCGCCATGCATCGGCACAACCGGGGATGGGCATGTAAGTCAAGGCACGATTCATTTCCACCACTTTGCATTGGGTAGCAGAGCGGAAAAGCTCGTCTGAAGAAAAGTAAAATGGACCAAAAATGATCTGCGATTGCAGTCATGGATGGTTGGAAGAAGCGGCGTTGCTGCAATGGCGACGGGGGTATCGGCAGCGGCGAATGCGCAACAAAGAATTCGCCGCGCTTCGCCGTGTCAGGCAAAAAGATATTTCCATACAGAGAAAAAAAACAGCGCTCCTCCAGACCGGGCTCGTCCAACAAACGGTTCAGATCGTGGCCGCGCTTCGCCGGCACGATCTAACCTTACTCGTTGCACGATCTAACCTTACTCGTTGCACGATCTAACCTTACTCGTTAGGCGTAACGGAGGCATCTAAGCGGTTAGGGATGCCATTTAAAACACTTTCTGCATGGGTATGTGCCGCGCGGGCAGGCAAACTGACCGGTGTAAACAGTCACCGTAAAGTAGAAATAACGGAGCAGGAAGCAGAAATAAAACGTTTGCAAAAAGCATTGGCTACGGCGAAAATGGAGCGTGACATCTTAAAAAAGGCCACGGCGTACTTTGCCAAGGAAAGCCTGCAAAGTACGCGTTCATAAAAAGCTACCAGCGTCAATTTCCGATTCAATTGGTATCAAACATGTTGCTATGTCGGCAGTCCTCTCTCTATTTCGGTATCTCCATGCGCCATCTTGTCGTCAGCAGCAAGCTCAGTGTCCGCCCGGAAGAGTTATGGGATGCGCAGTCAATCGCCACGATCAACTACGAGCTTGGGCCGTGGATCCACATGTCGGCCCCTGCCGTGTGGCGAGGGTTAAAGTTGAAAGACTGGAGCGGTGATGGCCCGCTGTTCAAGAGCTGGGTGCTGTTTCTTGGTTTTGTGCCTCTTGATTGGCATTCTTTCGAGTCGCTCGACCTCAGTTCGCACATGCAGTTTGTTGAAACCTCGTCCTCCTGGATCAATCGCATCTGGCGACATGAACGAGTGGTCAGGGCTGCTCCCAACGGGTGTGAGGTCATTGACAAAGTCAGTTTCACACCGCGTCTTCCCTTCGTGTCAACCTTGCTCCAACCGATATACGCGCTTGTCTTTCGTCACAGGCATTCCAAACTGAGGGCACGGCATGCTGCGGCAAACGGCCAAATCGAATAGTTAGACCCAAGAATGTTTGCGCTAAAAAAATCGGTGCCAAGATCGGCGTCGCGTTCCCTTCAATCGATTCAATTAACTGGCGTGGCCATCCACTTGTTTGTGCATACGACGCAAACCCATCCATACGGCCAATAGAATGACCGGGATGAACGCACCGGTGACCATTTCAGGATTGATCGCCCAGCCGGATATTTTGAGCGCCTTGGCCGCATAACTAACCAGGCCCACCGAGTAATAGGAAATAGCGACCACCGACAACCCTTCGACCGCTTGTTGCAGACGAAGCTGTTGCGCCGCGTGGCCGTTAAGCGATTCGAGGATTTTGCGGTTCTGTTGTTCCTGCACGATTCCAATCCGTGTCCGAAGCAAATCATTAGTACGACCGATGCGCTCAGCCAGCGCTTCTTGGCGCAGTACGATGGACTCGCAGGTGTTCATCGCGGGCGCCAGGCGTCGATCCATAAATTCCCCCACGGTCGGCACGCCTTCGATGCGCGTCTCACGCAGCTCCCCGATGCGCGCCTGGACTAACCGAAAATAGGCCCTGGATGCAGAAAAACGATAGCTGTTTTCGAGTGCCAATTTTTCAATGCGTGCTGCCAAACCCGTGATCTTATGCAACAAGGCACGCTCATCATCGACCTGAGAGATCGCGTCAGATTCGTCACTCATACCAGCGGCAAGTTTGGCCAACTCCATTTCAATCGCATTGAGAATAGGGGCGGCATGCTGAGCATGCGGCAACCCTAGCAATGCCATCATTCGATAAGTTTCAATCTCCAGCACGCGTTGCACCAGACGCCCGGCCTGCTGCAATTGCAAACCACAATCTTGCACTATGAAACGTCCGAAGCTATCGGACTGGATCGCAAAATCAGTCCATAGTTTGGCAGCGCCGGTTGCTTGACTGCCCACGACCAGGCTGCCATCAAATGCCTGGCGTATCTCGGTTAACGTAGCATGCCCCTGCTGAAGTACGACATGGGTACCGACAATAATTTTGCCATTGAGTCCGAACAACCACTCTTCTGGTATGTGGCGTAAGGGTACCTGCTCAAACCCCTCGCCCACCGATTGCATTCCGCTTTGCTGCTCGGCAAATGTGTAAGTGGAAAATTCCGTATGGCATTCCCATTGCAAACGGAAACGCCCAAAATCATGAAAGAAATATTGGGCATCGCTATGGGGACCAGCAACCCCAAAATGCTTGCAGAGCGACATCAGCAAGCCGTGCTGCATTTCATTGTGATCGAGTGTTGCCTCTGCATCGTCGCGGCAGTAAACCGCCAGATGCGTCAGGCTCTCTGGCGCGGTCAAACGCAGGGGAGGACGTGAATGAACTTCGGCCGCCAAGGGAATGCGGAGGGTGTGGCTGAGATTGGAGTAGGCAATAGGCATCTTGTATTCGTCGTTACGTAAATGGGGCTGCTACAACTGACCAAGCGCTAATCGAGCGCAACCAGAATGTGGATGATCACGCCGACCAGCATCCAACCGCCGATTGTAATGCGTGTAGAAATGTTTAACGGCAGGTTATTGCATATCGTTGTACCAATCCTGTTATCTCGCATGAGAAATAAAAACAAACGATCAACACAACGCCAGCCTGAATGAAAAAGACGTAAGCATTTTATGTGCCACGCAAGAAACTACTCGCCATCAAAATTGCGGTGGAGCGGGGCATACCGTGCCCCACCGATACGCATTCCACCCCACTCCACACCACCAATGCGCCTCTTGGCGTTTGTGTACGATCCGCAAAAAAATTACCTGTCCTCGCGCTGCTTGCGAAAAACAAACCAGCCGGCAACCCCGGTAAATGTCGCAACAATACCAACCACAACCCAAAATCCCTCTGCATGTTGTAAGGGAATCCCTCCGACATTCATTCCAAACAGCCCGGCAATCACATTAATGGGCAAAGCCAACACGGTAAAAATAGTCAGGATGTATAGGCTACGATTATTTTCTTCGTTGACGCGCGCAGCAATTTCTTCCTGAAGTAGCTTGATTCTTTCCTGAAGCGCAGCCATGTCGCTCAACACCACCGAAAATTCTTCTGTTGATTGCCCCAACTCTTGAACATCAAGTTCAGCAGTCCACGGCGGCGGCTTTTGCAATAACCGAAATAGCGACGCTGGTTCTGGCGCCAACAACCTTTGCAGACGTACCAGGACTCGTCTTAAACCACCTAGATTGGCACGTTTGGCATTCACTTTTTCTGACAACAAATTATCTTCGATACTATCAACCCGTCGGCTCACATCACGCACTATTTTAATGAGCACATCGGCTTGATCCCGCAGTAAATGGATCAGCAACTCAACCGATGAACGTATCGATTCGCCTTTATTTACTGCATCGCGAAGACGGTCAATCGACTGCAATGGCTGGCGGCGCGCACTGATGACAAGCCGGGCATCAACACCGACCCATAATGTGGAAATATCAGAAGGTTCGAACGCGAAATCATAAAGCACATCGTTGACCACAGCAATCAAGGTGCCGTTCGCATTTTCGATTCGTGTGGAATGCAGGCCTTCATGCAATGCCGCATAAAATTCCTCAGGCAAATCGGTGTGCTCAATGAGCCATTTCTCACTCGCCGTATTGGTTAGATTAAAGTGCAACCAAATATATTCTGAGGCAGGGTGTTGATCGCGTTCCTTGATCCAGCCGATTGCCTCATTCGCGTCAATCGCTTGCCCATTGGACGCACGGCCAAACAAATAGCCGCAAATCAAACCAGACTGATCTGATCCATAGGAGAATGGTGATATTTTCATTTTCTTCCCGAACAGGACAAGCAAATTAGGCCGCATTGTATACGCATGTATTTACCCCGACCTTTGCATCACAAAAAAATATACTCATCTTAAAAATGTCAATAAGCCGTCACAATCGACCGCTAGCATGTCCCTTATTTTACCGATGAGGCGAATACATGAGCATGCGATTTTTCATTCAAGGCGGAACCAGTCTGGTGCGAAACGAAGAAGCTCCGGCTGACTGGATGGATGCCGACATTATGCTGTCAGGAACGCACATTGAAAAAATAGAAGCGCCACACAGGGGGCACGCCGCTTATCCGGGCACCGCGTTCGATGCGACTGGTTTGCTTGTTTTGCCAGGAATCGTGGATATTCACGGCGACGCCTTTGAACGGCAAATTCAACCTCGTCCCGGGACTTTTTTTTCGCATGACATTGCATTGGCCGATACGGACAGACAACTCGTTTCAAACGGTATCACCACCGCATTTCATGGTCTGACCTATTCGTGGGAAGGCGGTTTGCGTGGGCGAGAAGCTGCATTGGAGTTGTTACGTCAGGTCACCATGCAGCGCAAAACGTCGCAAGCCGATCATCGCATCCACCTGCGCTTCGAAAATCATCACGTGGATGGGTTCCAGGATGTATTGCGCTGGATTACTGCCGGAAAAATCGATTTTCTTGCTTTCAATGAGCACTTGCCTTCCATCGCAAAACAATCAGCCCACCCCGAAAAGCTGGCCATGTATGCAGAACGTGCTCGCTGCACACCAGAAATCTTTATGGAACGTTTAACACATGCGCAGCTTCGCACCGCGCAGGTACCGTCGATGACTTTGGCACTCGCCTCTGCCTGCCTTAGTCAACATATTCCAATGGCATCACACGATGACAGAACCTGCGATGATCGTGAACACTTTCATGCAATGGGTGTGGGCATCAGCGAGTTCCCGAAAACGCAAGATGCCTTGTTTACTGCGATGGCGTTGGATAACTTAGTGGTCATGGGGGCGCCCAATGTATTGCTTGGCGGCAGCCATAATGGTGGTCTCGCCGCTATTGATGTGATCCGCAGTTGCATGTGCGATATTTTGGCCTCGGATTATTATTACCCGTCGTTATTGCATGCGCCATTTAAGCTGGTTCGTATGGGCGTATGCCCACTCGCCGACGCATGGCGGTTAGTGGCTGAAAATCCTGCCAAAGCGTTGGGTCTAAGCGACCGTGGTCGTCTTGCCATCGGCTACCGTGCCGACCTCGTCATAGTTGAGGTATCGGCCACCAGCAGTGTCCGATTAGTGGCCACCATAGCAGGAGGAAAATTGGCCTATTGTGCTGAACCGCAACGCATGCTGAGCCAGCGCTATTTGCAGCAGGCAGCATAAACTCGCCCAAACCCACCAATTTTAGTAGGGGGCATTAACCCACCAATTTTAGTAGGTTAATTATTTATTTTGAAATACTGTTTTTCTTGCTCACGGCACTTTCCCCTTCCGGCATCTTGCGGGAAAAAGCGCTTAACCTCTCTGATTACGCCTCCCCGACATCGATTTTCCAAGAAATATATGAAAACGGTTTCATATATTTTCATAAAACCCAGGCTTGACATTTACTTTGAGTGAAGCATATTCTGGTGTCAGCGTTGGCAAATAAAATCGCCTTTCGTACTTGGGATCATCTTGGTATCTGCATATGTTTCACCAAACATCCGGCCAAGCGAAGCGTTTGGCCTGTTTGATTCATAGGAAATTCCCAATTATTTTGTTAATGTAAAAATGAAAACGATTTCATAACTTGCAATGCCACGGGGTTTTCAATTTACACAGAATCAATAATGTAGGGACGATGGGAATGACAATTCAAAAACCCTCTTTTTTACTGTTATAAAATTTTGCATTGAAACATCCAGCCTCAATCCTGCAGCCAGGCGAAGCGCTTGACTCAGGAAAATTAGGTGATCTTTGATCGCTTATTTTTAAACTAAATATGAAAACGATTTCATACATTTTTACGATGACTCAAGTATGAAAAATTCATCTGTTTAGTGGTTACCTTGTACGCATGCGTCCACCTTCCGAGAAGTCAGGGAAAAGTGGTCGCCTGCTGTTGGTGGGAGGGTGCCGTTTGCCCCCTCAGCGTCGTACTGGCGTCTGCTTAGGCAGCCGTCATTGGATGCAACGTGCCTTGGCCGTGGTTGTCAATCACAAACCAAGGCACGCGTTCATCCGCTGGCGTTTTGGCTCGTGCCGCAATGAGTCGAAAAGCCATCACCCTACCGGCGTGCGTGATCCACGGACGCTTTGATTATGTCAAAAAATAATTGCAAGGAGACTCAACAATGAACCTCACGTCAAATAAAACGATGAATATCAAATCCAGCAAAGGGCTGAGCGCGCGCACAGGCAAACGCTGGACCCGCAATGTGCTGCGAGGCCTGCTCGCCCTGTCGGTTTCAGCTGGCTCGGCCGCACTGATCGGCTTACCCTTGTGCACCTCGGCCTATGCCGCCGACGCGGAATACACTACGCGATTCCTCACGCAATATCAGAAAATTAAAAATCCGGCCAACGGCTACTTCAGCGCAGAGGGCGTACCCTATCATTCGATTGAAACACTGATGGTCGAAGCGCCCGACTATGGCCATGAAACCACGTCCGAAACCTACAGCTTCTGGCTCTGGCTCGAAGCCCAATACGGACGTGCAACCGGCGATTGGGCGCCGCTTCATACCGCCTGGGCCAATATGGAAAAATACATCATCCCAGCGCAGACCGATCAGCCCACCAACAGCTTTTATAATGCGGCCAAGCCAGCTACTTATGCCGGTGAATTCCCGCTGCCGAAAAATTATCCGGCACCGATCACAGCCAGCGTGCCAGTCGGACAGGATCCGATCAGCGCCGAACTGAAGACCGCTTACGGAACTAGCGATGTGTACGGCATGCACTGGTTGCTTGACGTCGACAACTGGTACGGCTACGGTCGCTGCGGTGACGGCACGACACGCCCGTCTTACATTAATACCTTTCAGCGCGGTGCTGAGGAATCGGTATGGGAAACCGTTCCGCATCCTTCTTGCGACACTTTCAAATGGGGACGCACAGGCGGTACTCAAGGTTTCCTGAGCCTATTCATCGGCGATGCTTCTTATGCCAAACAGTGGCGCTACACCAATGCGCCGGATGCCGATGCGCGTGCTGTGCAGGCAATTTATTGGGCTTCGGTCTGGGCCAAGACACAGGGTAAGAGCGCCGATGTAGCAGATCTGGTCAAGAAGGCCGCAAAGATGGGCGACTACCTACGTTATGCAATGTTCGACAAGTACTTCAAAAAGATTGGTAACTGTATTGGCGTCAATACGTGCGCAGCAGGGACGGGTGCGGCTGATGCTCAGGGCATGCGCGATAATCAGCACTATTTGATGAGTTGGTACTACGCATGGGGCGGCGCTACCGACCCGAGCGCCGGTTGGGCCTGGCGTATTGGGTCGAGCCATAACCATTTCGGTTATCAAAATCCAATGGCTGCATGGGCGTTGTCGACTCAGACTGATTTCAAGCCGTTGTCTCCAAGTGCGGCTGGCGACTGGGGCAAGAGCCTCGGACGTCAGCTTGAGTTCTACCGTTGGCTGCAATCGGCCGAGGGCGCCATCGCTGGCGGCGCCACAAACAGCTGGGCCGGCAGCTACGGCACGCCGCCAGCTGGCACGGCGAATTTTTACGGTATGTACTACGATGAAAAACCGGTTTACCACGATCCTGCATCGAACACCTGGTTCGGCTTCCAGGCTTGGTCGATGCACCGCATGGCTGAGTATTACTATGCCAGCGGTGACGTGAAAGCCAAGGTTGTGCTCGATAAATGGGTCGCCTGGGCGTCGGCCAATACCGTACTCAATGCCGACGGGACTTATACGATCCCGAATACTTTAGCCTGGAGCGGGCAGCCTGACACCTGGAACGCTACCACGCCGGGTGCCAACGCCGGATTGCACGTTACCGTGGTCGATACCACCAACGATGTCGGCATAGCCGCCGCCTTCGCCCGTACTCTGATCTACTACGGGGCCAAATCGAACAATGCCGCAGCCAAAACACTGGCCAAAGAATTGCTCGACCGCATGTGGGCCAAGTATCAGGATGCGCAAGGTGTCGCCGTGCCGGAAAAACGCGCCGACTACCTGCGCTTCACCGCGCCTTATGATCCTGCCACTGGTTCCGGCGTGTATATACCAACTGACTGGACCGGCACGAACGCACAAGGTGCGACGCTCGATTCCAGCGCAACCTTCCTGAGCATGCGTCCGAAATACAAACTGGACCCGCAATGGCCGACACTGAAAGCCTACCTCGATGGCGGACCGGCACCGGCCTGGCGCTACCACCGTTTCTGGGCGCAGGCCGACATTGCCATGGCGCAAAGCGACTATGCCAATCTGATCGCAGGATCTGACACGCCAGCAATCAATGTCAGCGTCAATGCGCTTTCCGTTCCTGAAGGCAGTTCGGCCAGTGTCGGCGTTACCCTCTCGGCTGCACCTACTACCAACGTGACGGTCACCGTTGCCAAAGCGGCTGGCGGGGATCCCGATCTGACTACCGCAACGAGTACACTGACCTTCACGCCAGCCAGTTACAACGTGGCGCAGAACGTGATCATTGCGGCAGCCAACGATGCCGATAGCCTCAACGGTAGCGCGACGTTCGGCTTTAGTGGGACCGGTGTTTTAGCTGCCAGCGTGACGGCTACCGAAATCGATAAAGATGTGGTGGTGCCAGTGACGCTGGTTGTTACGGGCGGGTCATTGTCAGTGCCCGAAGGTTTCTCCAACAGCTTCCAGGTACGGCTCGGTGCGGCACCGACGTCGAACGTGACGGTCACCGTCGCCCGCGTCTCAGGCGACACTGACCTGAGTGTGTCCAGCGGGGCTACCTTGACCTTCACCCCCGCCAACTGGAACATCAACCAAGCCGTCACTATCGCAGCCGCCAACGATGCAGACAGTCTCAACGGCAACGCCAGCTTCACCGTATCGGCACCCACGGCAACTGACGTCAGCGTAATTGCGACAGAAGCAGACAAGGATGTCCAAACTGGGGGTTGTGCGGTAGACTTTGACACCACCAACGACTGGGGTAGCGGTCAAGTACCGAGCATCGTGCTGCGTAACACCAGCGCGACGGCAATCAACGGCTGGTCGCTCAGCTGGACTGAATCGAACGATGTCTCGCTTGCCAATTCGTGGAGTTCGACTTTGGCTAAATCCGGTCGCGCCTTCGTTGCTACGCCAGCGGGATGGAATTCGATCGTGCCAGCCAATGGCAGCATCTCGTTCGGCATGCAACTCGGTTATAGCGGTGCCAAACCACTGCCCACTAGTGTGACGTGGGCAGGACGCAGCTGCACAATCCTCGTGAAGTAAAGAGGGAAGAGGGCGGCTCCGCACACGACACATTTGGCGTGGTGTGCGGAGCCATTAAATTAGGAGACATGAAGGGAAACGACAATGAAGATTGGATCAAGACAAGCCAGCCTGGTCGCACTGGCGGTATTACTGGGCCTTGGCATTGCCGCCATCGGTGCCGGAGTGAGTTACCGTGAACTGAACGAAGCCAGAAATGTGGGGGCCGCCCCTTGGCGCGACATCGTACAGATCCATGCGCAGCGTGCACGCATAGCCGCAGTGGCACTCGATGCGGCTGCGCGTGCGGAAGGTCTGGATCCAGCGATGATCGATCACGCCCGCAGCATGCTTGCGCGTGCCACAGCACTATCCACGCCCCCTCAATTGCTGAACGACCCGCAAGCGATTGATACCTATAAGCATTATCAGGGCGAGCTAACTGGTGAGCTGTTCCAGCTAGTGGGCCGCGCACAGGCAATCCCCGCGCTTGCCGATAACGACGCACTGCAGGCATTGCGCGCAGAACTGCCACGTGACGAGATAGCACTCGCAGCCGCTCGCTCGCGCTATGAACACGCCGCCGCTAACTACAATACTCTTGCGAAAGCATTTCCCGCAGTAGCAGTGGCCGCCTTGATCGGCTATGAGAAACTACCCACCCAGTTGTAATGACTCTCTACAAATTAAGGGAATAAACGCAGCACCGGTTGATGAGCCATGAACCAGTCATCTCACTCACATTGGAGACACTTTATGAAAACCCTAAAAAATAGTGGGGCAAACGTTTTTTCTATCCCAACCTTGGCTTGGTCTATTCTTCGAAAGGTGGCGACATCCCTTGTTATCGCATTTGCGACAATCGTGCCGGTACATGCTGCATACACCGTATCGGGCAACCAAATTATTGACGACGCTTCCCGCCCAATTGTTTTACGCGGCGTCAACTGGTTCGGCTTTGAAACAGATGCCGGTTCCGTGCATGGCCTCTGGGCCCGCAACTGGAAAAGCATGCTCGATCAAATTCAGGCCAACGGCTTCAATGCTTTGCGCATTCCCGTTTGTCCGGCGGCTTTTCGCGGTGAAGGCGTACCCGCCTCCACCATCATCAGTGCCAGCCTGAATCCTGACCTGGTTGGTTTAAAGACGCGCCAATTTCTTGACGTATTCCTGACCGAAGTTGACCGGCGCGGCATCTACATTTTGCTCGATCATCATCGTCCCGATTGCCAGGCCATCTCCGAACTCTGGACTACTTCATCGTATACCGAAACCCAGTGGCTCAACGATCTGGAGTATCTGGCCCTCCACTACGCAGGGCTGCGAAATCTGATTGGGCTGGACCTGAAGAACGAACCGCATGGCGCAGCGACCTGGGGTACAGGCAACCTTAATACAGACTGGAATTCGGCCGCCGAACGCGCCGCCAGTCGCATCTTGTCGGCCAATCCTAATCTCCTCATTTTTGTTGAGGGCATTGCGGGAAATCCAGTTTGCACGACCAATTTGCCGACTTTCTGGGGCGGGAATCTAGAGCCGCAGAAATGCACGCCCTTGAATATTGCACGCAACAAATTGGTGTTGTCTCCTCATGTCTATGGCCCTGACGTTTTTAACCAATCCTATTTTGGCGCAAGCAATTTTCCGTCGAATATGCCGCTAATTTGGGATACGCAATTCGGGCAATTTGCCACAAACTATCCCGTCGTAATTGGTGAAGCAGGCGGCAAATATGGACATGGAGGTCTTGCCAGCGACAAGGTCTGGCAAGATGCATTTGTGACCTATCTGAAGGCGCAGGGCATGACTAGCTTGTTCTACTGGTCCTGGAATCCCAATAGCAGCGACACAGGCGGTATCTTGCAAGACGACTGGAACACTGTCTGGCAGGATAAACTCGCCTTGTTGCAACGCTTATGGGCGGTTACATCAAGTACCACTACAACATCATCCACAACAACGACGTCCACCACTACAACAACACTACCGACAACCACTACAACGCTACCAACGACGACGACAACAACAACGACCGCGACAACAACAACTACCACCAATGCGACAGGCTCCGTATCTGCGACACTGAAAATCTCATCGGACTGGGGCGCAGGTTATTGTGCTGACGTCATAGTGAAAAATTCCGGCACCCAGTCAGTGCAATGGAATATCCAGTTAACCATTCAGGGAAAAATCAACAACCTGTGGAGTGCGATATGGACCCAGTCGGGTTCTACCTTGAGCGCGAAGGGAATGGCTTACAATGCCGTTGTCCAGCCTAACGGTACGCAAACCTTTGGTTTTTGCGCCGTGCGCTAACGACATCGTCTTACCCGTCCCTCATGTCCTTCGGCCGACCTTTCCACGTCGTCCCGAAGGCATGTTCTCCGAATCTGTTTTTCAGAAGCTGTTCTTCAGAATCTTTTAAGGGGACGTCGCTTACCTCAATTTCTTATTACCGCGAAGGGCCTGACAGCGTATTTTAATAACTATCATCCTCAATAATAATTTATATAAGGAGACTGCATTTATGAAACCCAAGCATTTTTTATCATGGATAGTGGCAGGATTTATTTTGTCGCTAAACGCGTCGGCACAAACGAGTTCCGGCTACACCTGGAGCAACGTTGCCATCGGCGGCGGCGGATTTGTTTCAGCCATCATTCCCAGCAAATCCGAGCAAGGCATGGTGTACGCGCGCACCGATGTCGGCGGCGCTTACCGCTGGGATAAAGCCAATGCCCGCTGGGTCGCGCTGCTCGATTGGGTGGCCGAAGACCAGGTCGGTTTTTTAGGCGCAGAATCATTGGCCATCGATCCTAAAAACGCCGCCAATATCTACATCCTCGCCGGCATCAGC
>JANXTY010000064.1 GCA_025352145.1 Oxalobacteraceae bacterium | reverse complement strand
ACCAAAAACGCCATTCATGTCGTTGATCGTGCATTTATCGATGGCCGTTTTTGGGACGATAGGTTCCAACGGTATGGCAGCACAGTGATCACGCGAATGAAATCAACGCTCATTTATGTTCCTATCAAAGACAACCCGGTTGCCCTTTGTGCCAGCAATGAGGGCGTTTTATATGATCGCACCATCCAATTACAAAGCGCTAAAGGTACCCCTTACGCTGGGCGGATTTGTCCTCCCGGTGGCAGTGTGAAAATCAGTTTTTGCATCAATTCGCCTTTTGGAAAGTTAATGCGACAGAACCAAAAAATTCATGCGGTGACGATGCAGAGCCTCCGCTTGTCAAAATTTTTATCCATGCACCAACGCCCGGCCGCGTCGGAAATGGTATCAAGCACGCAAAATAAAGAGTCCAGTCGCAAACACGCCATAAAAGACGGCAAATAGGGCGAGTCTGACTGGTGTCACGGCATTACAGCGCAGGCACCAATTGAGACCTGTGACCGACACTAAGGTAATACCCGCGCCCCACAGTAAAGGCGCGCTTAAAATCCATGGCGTGAAAAGCAATGCTAACCCGCTGGGTATCGTCGCCTGAATCATCATCGCACCGCTGATGTTGCCCAGTGCCAGCGCAACTTTTCCCTTCTTAACCCAAATCACCGCGTTGAGGATTTCCGGTAGCTCAGTGGCAACTGGGCTAAGTAATAAGGCGACCAGTTGTGGTGAAATGCCCAGCCATGGGCCAACGGCATCGAGTTGATGCACAAACAAGCGGGAACTCAAAAAAATGACGATTAGGGCGGCAAACGTTTGGGTCAGCGCCCATACAGTCGATGGTGCAGCATCCTTCGGCCGGAACTTGAGAGGCTCAAGCTCTTCATGCTCGACACCGACTTCATCTTCTTGCTGCATTTCACGCCATATGTAGATTGCGTAGACAAGAAAAAACAAAATCCCTAGCCATTGTTTGATCACAAACGCAACGATACCCAATGCGACCTTCACAATAAATATACCGATAAACCAGGCTTGATCGCGGCTGAGCTTGTGTACATTGACATTTGCCAACAGCGCAATATTTTTCTTGGATCTGGCTGTTAAAAAAACCAGTCCGACCACGGCGTATGCAAGCGTCGCCAACACCAAGGGTCCGCCGATCGCGGCACCTACCCCGATTTCTTTCTGCGCGTCGGTCCCGCCAAAAACAACCGCCACAAAGGTCACGACACTTTCCGGTAACGCCGTGCCAAAAGCAGCAAGGACGGTACCGACCGCAGTTTGAGACACGCCTAAATGTTTGCCGACCCATTCAACGCCGTTGACAAAATATTCGCAGGAAAGATAAATGAAGGCTGCGGATCCCAGCAGGAGAGCAAGTGTGGTCAACATTTTTCCATCCGTTTGTGAAGAACCGCATTCGAAAAAAACTTGGGAATGAAAGTTTTGCGCAGTAGCTGCACCTGACAAAGCTTAGGCATGAGGATCCTGAAGGCCGGGTGCACAGCGACAGCAAAATTCCATCTATTGCATCTCCATAAGATCATACATAAAATATGCACATCTATTCAGGTGTTAAATATGATAAATCAACCAAATGATAATTCAGTAGCTGAGCTAGCCGATCTTTTCCGCTTGTTGGGAGACACGACACGGTTGCGCATCGTCCTGATTTGCCTCACTCAGCCAATTGCCGTGAACGATATCGCCAGTGCCCTCGAACTTAGTCCCTCCCTAGTCAGCCACCATCTGCGCTTACTGCGTGCCACGCACATCGTCAAGGCGGAACGGCACGGCAAGCAGGTCTTTTACGAGGCCGCTGATCAACACATCTCGGGCATGCTGTCAGACATGCTTGAGCACATCACCGAACCGCACCCAGAGACAGAGTAATGACGCATCCTGCTCCTCACGAATCCACTTGTAGGCACGATGACCATCATGGTCACAGCCATGGCGCAGGTGGTCACAACCACCATGGTGTACCGGACGACTTTGGCAAGGCCTTTGTCATTGCCATTACCCTAAATTCCGGTTTCGTGGCAGCCGAGTTTATCTACGGCATATTCGCCAATTCAACAGCGTTGATGGCAGATGCCGGCCACAACTTGTCAGATGTCCTTGGTTTACTGTTGGCATGGGGTGCAGGGATACTCGCCAAACGCGTTCCGGACGGCCGCTTCACGTACGGCATGCGTGGCAGTTCGATCATCGCCGCAATGGCCAATGCGGTGTTGCTGCTACTAGTGAGCGGCGCGATCGGATGGGCATCGCTACAGCGCCTTCTCGCGCCGCCTGCCGTGGCCGGGCTGACGGTCACCCTGGTCGCGGGTGCGGGTATCCTCGTCAATGGTATCTCGGCGTGGTTCTTCGTCAAGGGAAGCAAGGGCGACCTGAATATTCGTGGCGCTTACCTTCATATGGCCTCGGACGCCGTCATGTCCCTCGGCGTCGTCATTGCCGGCATTGTCATGTCCTTGACCGGATGGTACTGGCTCGACCCGGCGCTCAGCTTTATCCTAGTCGTCATTATCGTCATTGGAACTTGGCACCTGTTACGCGAATCGGTCGTGATGGCATTGGCGGCAATTCCATCCAATGTCGACGTCGGCGCCGTGTCAGCTTATTTGGAGCGTAAACCTGGTGTCACCGCCATTCATGATCTTCACATCTGGTGTCTCAGCACGACAGAAACGGCGCTGACTGTTCATCTGGTGATGCCTGGAGCCTATCCCGGAGACGCGTTTATGGACGAGATCACACATGAGCTTAAATCCAAGTTTTCTATCGTACATAGTACCGTGCAATTGGAACAAGGGACGACTGCCCATGTCTGCGCACTCCTCAGTCCATCCGTGGAGTCGCACGACGCACACGCCCACTAGATTGGCTCGGTGACGGCAAAGTGAGCGATGAACTAGGACCGTAAAAACCGGGGGATTGTTTCGCTCAATTTGACAATGCCCATCAACCGTGTCGCGTGCCTGGTTCAATGGAGCGGCACTAGTTGAAACAAAGAGCACCCAGCACATATTTTTGAAATGAGGAGTCCGAATGCAAATCCCTACCACTACCACTACCACTACCGTGCCCAAAGCTGTCAGCGCCGCCCCTATTCAGTCATGGCTAAAAAAGCTTGGTCCGGGACTGATCACTGGCGCGGCTGATGACGACCCGAGCGGTATTGCAACCTATTCGCAGGCGGGCGCGCAATTTGGCTTGAATCTGCTGTGGACGATGTTGTTCACTTATCCATTGATGGTCGGCATTCAGATGGTCAGTGCGCGTATTGGTCGTGTAACAGGTATAGGACTTGCTGGCAATATTCGTGAACATTTCCCGCGCTGGTTGTTGTATTGCGTAGTCGGATTGCTGCTCATTGCAAACACGATCAACATTGCTGCCGACGTGTCCGCGATGGGTGATGCATTGCGGCTGCTGGTCGGCGGACCTGCGCACCTGTACGCAGCTGGTTTCGGCATGCTTTCCCTGCTTCTGCAAATATTCATTCCCTACAGTCGCTATGTGCGGATACTAAAATGGCTCACGCTTGCGCTGCTTGCTTATGTCGGAATAGTCTTCGCCGTTCAGATATCCTGGATCGACGTCGGTCGCGCGCTCATTGTGCCAAGATTGACCTGGAATGCGGCGACCATCACGACCATCGTCGCCGTTTTCGGCACGACCATCAGTCCCTACCTGTTTTTCTGGCAGGCAGCCCAGGAGGTTGAGGAGCTGGAAGCCGATCCGACCCGTCAACCCCTGATCATTGTTCCGGAGCAGGCGCGTGCGGCATTTCGGCGCATTAAGATCGACACCTATTTCGGCATGGGGTTTTCCAATCTGGTAGCGTTCTTCATCATTTTGACCACGGCAGTGACCTTGCATGCTCATGGGGTGACGAATATACAGACCTCAGCAGAAGCTGCCACAGCCTTGCGTCCCATTGCCGGCAATTTCGCCTTCCTGCTTTTTGCTGCGGGCATTATCGGCACCGGCATGCTAGCGGTTCCCGTTCTGGCTGGCTCTGCGGCTTATGCCATGGCAGATGCTTTCAATTGGGCAAAAGGGCTCGAGCATAGTTTGACTACGGCCAAACGCTTCTATGCCATTATTGCCGTTTCCACGCTGGCAGGAATCGCCTTGGGCTTCACGTCCATCGATCCCATTAAAGCGTTGTACTGGAGTGCCGTCGTCAATGGCGTCCTCTCCGTGCCAATCATGGCCGTCATGATGCTGTTGGCTGCGCGCAGCAAGGTCATGGGACGGTTTGTCATCACAAGCAAGTTGAAATGGCTGGGGTGGACCGCTACGGGCGTGATGGCGCTAGCTGTCATCGCTATGTTCGCTACTTTCAACCAGGCTTGATCAGAATTTTGAACGGTGAAGCAATGAAAAGAAGAAAACAGGAATGGTGGTGCGTAGTGGCCTATGCAAGCGTTATCTCGGCGTGCATTCTCGCGATGACGGCGGGCACAGTTAGCGCCGCCGAGCAGTCCGAGACACCGGCCGCGTCAGAAGACTGGGCGCTGCATGGACAGATAACAAACGTGACGCAAAGGCACCCGGGCTTCGCGTCGTCTTACCAAGGGGCCAATAGCCTGGATGCGCATGGACGCACAGAGGAAACGACAGACGTGACCCTGTATGCAGGCCTGCGCCTTTCCAAGAACACGGAGCTGTGGATCAATCACGAGATCGATCAAGGTTTTGGCCTGAGCAATACTGTCGGCATGGCTGGTTTTCCCAGCGGCGAGGCCTACAAGATCGGAAAGAACATCCCCTACCTGAGGATACCGCGTGCGTTTCTCCGTCAGACGTGGTCACTCGGTCAAGACCAAGAACAGCTTGCTCCCGCACTGAACCAGCTTGGCGGAGTGCGCTCGCGCGACAATCTGACAGTGACGGTCGGTAAATTCTCGGTCACTGATATTTTTGATACGAATACCTATGCGCATGACCCGCGGATCGATTTTCTCAATTGGTCTGTGATCGATAGCGGTGCTTTCGACTACGCTGCAGATGCATGGGGGTTTACCTATGGACTGGCCGCCGAACTGAGTCACGGCGACATGTCCTTCCGTACCGGCGTGTTTCAACTCTCGCCGGTTCCGAACGGAAAGATCACCGCGGTGGACTTCAGCCAATACATGCTAGTTGCCGAGATAGAGCAGCGCTACCATTTCGGTAATCGGCTTGGCAAGTTCAAGCTGCTGACTTTCGCCAATCGTGGAAAGATGGCTGGGTATATGGATGCGGTAAGTGCTGCCATTGCCGCTGGTGCCGTGCCTGACGTTGCGACAGTGCGCAAGGTGGCGTGGCGCTCTGGAATCGCCGTCAATCTGGAGCAGGAAGTCGCTACTGGCATGGGAGTCTTTGTCCGGGCAAGCGCCAACGACGGGAGCAAGGAAGCCTTTGAATTCACCGAGATCAATCGGTCTCTGGCAGTAGGTATGGCGCTCAAAGGGACACGGTGGTCTCGACCGGACGACACTATCGGCATAGTCGGCGTGGCGAACGTCCTGTCCGCAGACGCGCGTTCCTATTTTTCGCACGGAGGTATTGGCATCCTCATAGGAGATAGCGGTCTTTCCTATGGGCGAGAACAAATTATTGAGGCCTATTATTCTGCGCGTCTTGGCAAACGCCTCACTTTGTCGGCAGATATGCAACATGTCACCAATCCGGCCTATAACCGGAGTCGCGGACCTGTCCAGATATACGGATTGCGACTACATGCCGAACTTTAGTTTGCGACGATTTCGTATCTGGATGGCTCCGAATCTACTGACGCAAAAAACGGCTGTTTACAAATTCTGTGGAACTTTTTCGCCGCTTGGGCATTATCGGAGTCAGCAATTTGTTGGGTTCTGGTAATTATTCAGCCCCTACTAAAAAGCCGCATTAGGGTTAAATTGGAAAGTGGCAACCAGTGATTGGAAGAGGTTTTTTGATTTTTTCGCAGCGTAGCGAGGTAGGATCGAATAGTGCAAAAAGCCTCAATGTCTTGGGGAGAGCGAAAGCAACCGGAGACTTTTTGTTTAAGTTTCGGCATGCGAATGTCGCGCTCTGCCAAGTTGTTATCGAAGGGAACATTCCGGTCGCAGGTGAAGCGCAACACACCGTCGGAATAGTCGCTCAGGCGACGCAATAAATTGGTCGCTGGTGATTGCTTGATTCGTCCACGCTTGATAGGTTGATCCGGATCTCGTTGCTGTATTGGGTTCTCCAGCATGCCACGTGTGATGACCTCGTTGTATTCCATTGCAATGGCCTGCTGGCGTCGCGTATCGAGCGCTTTGGCAGAGTCGCTGCGTAACGCTATTTCATCTTTGGCGGCAACCAAGCACATGCATCATGTCACGCACCCATTGCTGCCCTGTTGACTCAAATAGGTAGGGCAACTCTCGCAAATGATGCGCGTTACATAGCGCGTGCAAACAAGTGTATTGGCGATACGAGAACCAGCCATCATGTACTGCCAAGTTAATGCGACAGAACCTCCCTTTTTCTCCACGCCGGACAACTCCGGCATGGAGAACTTCTACTTAAAACGGAGAAGTCGGCATCACCGTGTTCAGCTTAACAAAAGCTTTACTGCAATCGATAGCGGTACTACTACCGGAAGCACCGGTAACGGTGACATCCGTTGCGGAAGACGGAACAATGCTACTAGCAAAGCTAACCGTTCCCGGTCCGAACGTGAAATGCGCCGCATTGGCATCCACGATGGGCTGTGCTCCATCAAAGACGACATTGTCAAGACTGATAGTCAACGGGTTGTTTTGCCCGTTCAGCTCGTAGCCTTTAAAAATCGCCTTTCCACCGGCGTATTTCGCGCTGCCCAAGGCATGCACATTCACTAGCTTGATGTTGGTAAAGTTGGGGTAATGCCCGCTGTTGGTTGTGTTATAAAACGGGTCGAATGCGATCGGCGTTTGCATGTTACGCATGCAAACATGACTGTAGGTGACGTTATCTACGTGGCCACCGGCCGCTGCATCGGATTTAATGTGTAAACCAGTACTATTGGAGGCGTCTTGCCCGTCAATGGTCAGATCAGTGACCATCACATTACTAAGACCGGCATCGGTCTCGCTTCCTACCGACATACCGTGTCCGTAGTAAAAATGGTTATGGGCGTATGTGTGGTTTTGACTTAGCGGACCGTTATGCGCTTTGATGGCCACATCGTCATCGCCGGTACTGATGTATGAATAAGCTAGTAAAACGTTGCTCGACTGGCCGGGATCAAAACCATCCGTGTTTTTTGCTGTGCCAGGGGTAAAGCAAGTGGCAGGCGTTTTTACATCCGGCGTGGTACCGGCCGGGCATGCATAAGCAGGTTTGGTATAGACCGCGCTGGGCGATAAAATCTTAATTCCCCATGCCGTCAATCCCACCACGCCGGAGGTCACTATGTGAAAGTTAGGCGAATTTTGCAGTGTGACGTTGTGCAGCGTAAAATTACTTCCGCCGGTAACCTGCAGTAACTTGGGATTTTGTTGGTACAAGCCCGCACTCTTATTCTGCCAAGCCACGTCCCACCATGAGCGTAGTTTTGCGTTCGGCCCTGAGGTGATCATGCTACCGCCACGTCCGTCAATAATGCCGTCACCGACGATGCCACTATTGGCCGTACCGCTGGCCGTTATTAATGGATTACAGGATTTGGTATTGGCAACGGTAGCGGTTCCACAGGTTCCTACACCGTTGTCATAATCCGCAGGATTGCGTGAACCAAACAGGGTCACACCCGAGTCGATCCATAATGTCACACCTGATTTCAATGTCAGCGCGCCGCTCAAGAATGCGGATTCGCCGGCAGCCCCCTTGACGAGCCTGACTGCCTGGCCTGCCGCACACCCATTGAGCGCTGCCTGAATACGGATGGCATCGGGCTTGGAATTACTCGCATTTCCATCTGCTGCATCCAGCGAGCTGCTCACTTGCGTTAAAGTAGCCCGTAGCGTTGTGCACACCGATGGATATACGGGTTCGCTTACCGTGCCCCATTGCGTGGTGACGGGTGCTGTAGAAACTGCCTGCGTCACAGTCGGCAACATCAATATGATTGCTGAGGTAATTATGCTACTAGTCAGTATGCCTGATTTCTCACTTTGTCTCACGTTTGTTCTCCTTGTTTTTTATAGGGACACTTTAGTTATTCATTCACATTGAAAATGTTATGTATAACTATTTGTGATAATGAGGCTCCTTTCTGGATGAATAAATTGTGAAAATGGGCGATTTCAGTTGCAATATTGATCAATTAAATTTCTTGTATTGCAGATGCTCCAAATAACTGGCTGTCCAATCGGGTACTTTTCTCTTCGACTTTTAACCCAGATTTTCCATTAGGACGGTAGGAATCATTTCCGGTTTCAAGGATGCCATAATGGTGCGCCCGCCATCCAGTAAGGCGGGGGCGTCATCTTTAGGATTCAGGTACGGCGAAAATCGCAAGCGTGGTTCTTCGGTGAGGGCAGGCCAGTAAGGGCCTGCCCTTATCGACACCTACCGTAAGATAGACGTCATATCGGTACAGGATATTGTGGCCTGTTAGCCTGTTATTTACCGATTTCTTTGCTGACATGGTTTTCTTGCTGATTAAGTGTTTTTTGTTCTTGCTTAGTAATATGACCGCCATTTTGGCTGGCCATAGACTTTTCTTCTTTCCGAATTTGGCGGTCTTGTTTGCGTAATTTTGCTGCCTGAGTTTTGGTCATATCGCCTTCTTTAACTTCACTCTTGATGCGGTCATTCTGGTTGTCTAAGCGATTATTGACTTGCTCACGGCGTGGATGATGCTTTTCCCATTTGGTATCTTTTGCAAAACCGTTGCCTGCGGCAACTGCTAAAACGCCTGTAATGCCGATCAGAGCAAATGTCTTTTTCATATTTAACATGATGTATTCCCCTTTAAATGTGTGGAGTCGATTTCAAATCAAATGGGTGCTGCTATGTGCTTTAACTCGGCAGGAATAGTGGTTGATGACACTGAATTTGTATCAGATGTAAGATTTTGTTTCTGCTGGGAAATACGAAGCCGGAGCAAGCAAAAGACGGAAACATTTAAGGCGGGAGGTTGGCCTGATTGAAGAAATCGAAAACAGTAAACGATTTATTCTCTGGAAAAAATGCGGGTCACATATTTAAGATGGGCACGCATTACGCGGCGTGCGCCAGCCGGATCATGCGCCGCAATCGCCTCCAGCACACGCCGATGGTCAGTCAGTGTTTGCTGGCGCATCTCCCCGGTATGGAAGTGTTCTTTGAGTTTGCCCCATAAACGCCCGTGCTGCCCCCATAGATATTCAATCACGCCAACTAGCGCACTATTTCCCGTGGCTCGTGCTATAGCGACATGGAAATGACGCTCGGCATGTTCATTGCCGGTGTCACCGGCGTGACGGAGTTCCATCTCCAGTACGGCGTTGAGGATGGCATCGATGGCACTGGCGGTGGCCACCCGCGCTGCAATTGCTGCTATTTCCGGCTCGATCAAAAGGCGCGAGGCAAGAACCTCAAAAGGTTCGGCGCCGGTTTCGGACAGTGCAGGTTGGTCTCCACGATGGTGGCCGACAATCACGCGAGATCCACGGCGTACTTCAAGTACGCCGTCCATTTCCAATGCCATCAGTGCCTCACGCAGAGAATGATGACGCACGTTAAACCTGGCCGATAGTTTACGCACAGAAGGCAGTGACGCACCCACTTGAATTTTTTCCTCTTTGATGAGTTCAAGTATTTTGTCTGCTATATGCCGATATAGACGCGGCTCTTGCGATTTAGGATCGCTGGAAGCAGAAATTTTCATCAAAGTAATGCTTTAAAATTTGGGCAGGGAATTGATCAGTGGAGCTATGGCCTATGGAATTCTACATTGAAATAGGAAAACGTATTGCCCCGGGATTGTCGCTGCATAAAATGCGATC
Source organism: Oxalobacteraceae bacterium (assembly GCA_025352145.1). GTDB lineage: Bacteria > Pseudomonadota > Gammaproteobacteria > Burkholderiales > Burkholderiaceae_D > JANXTY01. Next base: position 34,432 of record JANXTY010000064.1, on the reverse strand, counting down.
AGGTGACGCTCATTGCGCCGAAAGCATGAATTCACGTGCGCGCAGCCGTTCAGCTTCTGTCGCAAAAGAATTCAGCATAGTGCCTGCATTTGTATCCTGCGCTCAGCTACATTGAGGCTGGCATTTTGACTGATTTGATTTTCTGCGGTCAGGTAGGCCATGGAACGGAGCGTCCATTGGGGGCCTTCGCGCGCCAGTGTGTCGAAGCTTTTAGTGGCTTTGTCGAGCACACTTTGCATGTACAAATTGTGGCTTATTTCATCGCTTTTATTGGCCCACATCGGACGGGGGTGTTGCGACCGCTGTGGGTCAGAATCTGCATCAGTAGTTCCCTGAGGTAATTCCTCTAATATTTGCTTCAATTGTGAGCCCTCATTCTGATACCACGCTTGCATCACTGTGCTACCAAGAATGCTTTGTCGTAATCGGTCACGTTGATCGCACCAAATTGCTATGCGGTGAATATCTAACGAAGCAATGTTCGCGTTTCCTACATTCAAATTTTGCGCTGCAAGCAAGTCGTCATGTGCTTTCATATATTGCTGATAGTGATCAACAATTTGTAGCGCTTCATGATAAGCACGCAAAGGGGAATTTTTTCTTGAAATAAGCACTCAATGCGTTAATCCGATCCGCACCGGATTGTTCCAAAAGAAAAAAATGAATGACATCCAATAAGGCCATGTTAATGACCAGACTTTGATCCTCATTAACAGCAAGGCACCGCTCTTGTGCCCACGCGGAGGATGAGTAAATCACGTTAAACCGCTTGTCACACGCCTTGCGAGCCGTGCAGAATAAGGGACGTCCCAAACTGACCACTCAGCTGCTCAGCGACGCCAGCTATACCAGCAATGTCGATTACGACGTCTGGGGCAGGGTCACCCGCCAGACCTACCAGCGCGGCAGCAACGCCGCCAAAGTATTCGACAGCCGCTACAACAACAAAGGCTACCTGAGCAGGATCGAGCGCGGCAGCCTCAAGCTCTGGGAAGCCGGCACGCAAGATACCGCCCAGCGCCTCACGCAAGCAACACTAGGCAACGGCCTGACAGGTAAGGCAACACCACCTGACGAGCCATTCTGAGTTGGCGCGTGGGGAAAGGCGCGAAGGGCGTAGCCCGTAGCGGATTTCCCCCGCGCATTCTGCTGGCGATGAACGATGAAAAGGAGAGCTTCAAAAACCAACTGTTTGGTACACTTATCCACAGCTGTTAATTCAAAAAGCAGTGCCCGGCCCTGGGTCAATATTCAATCGGCGCGAACAGGCTTGAGCGAATACGGCGAATCTATGGATGCTTTACTATTTTTCAAGAGGTACGCGTTTCAGACCCAATAGAGAAGCCTCATTTTGGTAATGCGAGCTCAATCCTTGTCAGGCCAAATGAATCTGCTGCATCAACATAACGCATAGCCGACTGCACATCTTTCCAGCCGACATATTCCATCAGCGTTTTCGCGTTCCAGCCATTCGATGCCGCCCAGTTCGCGAAGCCACGTCGCAGCGAATGGCCGCTGTATTCCTTGGCAAACGGCGTGTCGGCGGCAGTAAATACAGCACGCAACAGCGGAATCAGGCTGTCGATATGCAGGCCTTCGTTGCCGACGTGTCCCCACCGGTCGATACGGCGGAATACCGCGCCTTCCGTCAAGTTGGCTACCTCAAGCCAGGTCAGGTAGGCGTCGACCGGACATAGCCGGGATAACGCCGGTGCCTTGAAAGTCGTGCCGTGATGATCACGGTCGCCTTTGGTGTACGGCAGAAAGCACGACATGCCTTGACCAGGCATGGCCTCGATGTACTGCACTTCCAGGCGCGTCAGTTCATCGCCTCTGAAGCCGCGCCAAAAACCGAGCAGCAAAAGCGCCTTGTCGCGTATGTGGCGAAGACGGGCCGGCCGGTCATTGGCGGTTGTGGCGTTCTGGATTGATTTGTCGAGCCAGGTTACGACATGTTCGAGCTGCTCCAGTTGAAGAGGCCGCGCCTGCTTTTCCTGCGTGGGATGTATGGCCTGAATACCTCGTAAAACTTTTTTTACGACCGGTGACTTGGTTGGATCCGGAAAGCCCTGGTCTTGATGCCATTGCGCCAAGGCCGCCAGCCGTTGGCGTAAGGTATTGATCGACAAGGTCTGCGCATGTTCTGCAAGGTAGCGAGTAATGCTGTCTGCCGTCGCTGGAAGAAATCCTCCCCATTCGACCTCGAAGTGCCTGACAGCCGCCTGATAGCTTTTGCGGGTGTTATCCCGCGTGGCGGCATGGAGATAGTCGTCAACAGTGTTCATCAATGTGGCGCCGTAATCCTGAGTTCAGTTCGAAACTCAAGGCTACTATGCAGGAATTGACGATTCGATACTGCCACGCCGCTGCTGAAAGCCTCAAGAACTTGATGACTTGAAAGGCACAAAACACTATATCTAGTGATTGCGCAAGACATTGACACTAATTGTAGTGCTGGCCATTCCGCTCCGCAATACCCTTTTTCATCAAAATCCGTTAATTGGTATGGAACTCTCTCGAACTATTCGCTTTTCAACTAATATCATAGGCATGGCCATTGACCGAAATATTACAGCGCAGCCATTTCATACGTCTTTTTTTCAAACCGGCCGAAACGTAATGCCAGTGTTGGCAACAGCAGCAGATTGAGTATTGTCGATGTCATTAACCCGCCCAGAATGACAATTGCCATCGGCCCTTCAATTTCATTTCCCGGTTCGCCGCTCAAAAATGCCAGCGGCAATAGCCCAAGCGCCGTCACTAAAGCAGTCATCAAAATCGGCAGCAAGCGCTCGGATGCACCGCGATTCGCCGCTTCCGCTCCCCATGCCAAACCTTCATGATTCACCAGATGTTCGTAGTGAGAAATGAGCATGATGGAATTGCGCAAGGTGATGCCAAACAGCGTTACGAAGCCGATCAGAGAACCCAGGGTCAAATTGCCGCCCATGATCAACACCGTCACGACACCGCCCACCAGCGCAAACGGCAAGTTGACCAGCACCAATAGCAGGGCACGCGCTCCCTGCATTGCCATGAAGAGCAGCAGCACAATGCCGATGCCGGCCAGAACGGAATTGACCAATAAATCATGCTGCGCCTGTGCTCGCACCTGATCTTCCCCTGCAAATAGTACATACGTGCCTTTGGGGAAAGCGACATCGTGGTTAATCCTGTTTTGCGCATCCTTGACAAACTCATTGACCGATCGGCCTCTCACATTCGCTGTGATGGTCTGCAAGCGTTGCCCGCCGCTGTGTTGGATTTGGTAGCGGCCGGTTCCCTGATATATCTCGGCCAGTTGCTTGAGTAAAACCGTCGCGCCCTGCGCATTACGCAAAGGTAAAGCACCAACGTCGGCCGGGCTTTGGCGGCTCGTCGGAGCAAGTTGGACGGTCACATCGGTGACCCGGTTTCCCTCATAAATCTGGGCCACGCTGATGCCTTCGTAAGCAGTCTGGATCGCCTCCAGCACATCGACCGGCGCAAAGCCGTAACGTGTCAACTGGTCTTGGCGCAGTCGCACGACCAGTTGCGGCGCACCAGGCGGCGACTGCACACTCACGCCGATTGCTCCCGGTATTCGGTTCAGCGCTTGTGCGATTTCCTGCGCCTTACCATCGAGAATATCGAGATTATTCCCAAAAACATTCACAATCACCGGCGCGGTATAACCGGAAATCGTTTCATCGATTCGTTCAGTGAGAAAGGTGTTGGCTGAACTGATGATTCCGGGAAAGCTATCCATTGTTGCGCGGAGTTTCGCCAGTACCTGTCCCTGTTCACTTCCCGACATCGGCTTGAGATCGACTTCAAATTCGCTGATGTTCACGTCAAACGGATCCACCACTTCGGCGGCACGACCAGCGCGCTGTGCTACCAAACGTACCCCCTGAATCTTGTTCAAGGCTAAAGAAACTTCGCGCCCAATGCGCATGGATTCCGTCAGTGAGGTTCCAGGCGCGACAGCCATGTGGACTGTGAAGTGACCTTCTTTTAATTCCGGAATAAAGCTGGCGCCGAGAAAAGGCAATGCTGCCAGCGCCGCGATACATAGGAATGCAATGACAATGATCATCAGCCTGGATTGTGACTCCACGCGGGACAAGAGACAGCCATATCCCTCTTTTAACTTTTTCACCAGTTGCGGTTCTTCTGTCTCCAACGCTTTGGTCGTCAAGAGGGCATAAGCCAGTGCGGGCGTGAGCGTTATCGCAACCCCAAGCGATGCCAGGATCGCCAGAATATAAGCGATGGCAAGCGGCGCGAACAGTTTGCCTGCAACGCCAGTCAGTGTCAGTACCGGAAGAAATACGAGCGCAACAATAAAGGTCGCGTACACTACTGCGCTACGCACTTCCAGCGAGGCATTCAATACGACGCGTCCTCTCGCCAGCGGCTCGGCAAGTAGTGCATTTTCGCGCAACCTGCGGAAGATATTTTCGAGATCGACAATAGCGTCATCCACCACTTCGCCCAAGGCAATGGCGAGTCCGCCGAGCGTCATCGTGTTCAGGCTCACGCCTAAATAGTGCAGCACGATCACTGCCGTCAACAGCGACAGGGGAATCGCGGTCGCAGAGATCAACGCCGTCCTGACGTTGAGCAAAAACAGAAACAGAACCGCGATCACCATCACGCCACCCAGCAACAACGCCGTACGCAAATGGCCGATGGCCGCGCTAATGAAATTGGCAGGTCGAAAAATGTCCGAATGCAGGATGATTTTATCTGCCGCCAATACCGGTTTTAACTGTTCCAGCGCTTGTTCCACCGCTTCGGTAACCGCCATTGTATCGGCACCGTACTGGCTTTCGATCACCAGCATGACGCCATCCTTGCCGTCAACCGATGCGCCGCCTACGGCCGCTGCCGGAGCAATACGCACAGTAGCCAAGTCGCCGACATGAACGCTGCCCCCGCCATTTTTTGACACCAGGACCACTTGTGCCAACTGTTCTGGCGTCGTGATCTGGCCTTCGGTATTGATCACGATGCGCTGATTGGCATTTTCCAGATAACCCGCACCGCGCACGCCCGTCGTGCGTTTCGCAGCGTCGAGCACGTCCTGCAAGGACAAGCCATAACGAACCAGTTTTTGCGGACTGACCTGAATTTGAAATTGTTGAATATCGCCGCCGAACACAACGACATCAGCCACACCCGGCAAGCCAAGAAGATGAGGACGCAGAACCCAGTCCGCATTGTTGCGCAAGTGCATTTGCGACTGGACGCTCGACGTCAAGGCTATGACCAATGCCACGCCGGTCGATGACGTCATGGGTAGTAGCGCAGGCGGTTTGACGCCGTGCGGCAGTTCACCGGCAACGGTACCCAGGCGTTCGCCGACCAATTGTCGCACGCGATAAATATCGGACGCGCTGGTAAATGTCGTGCTAACCATAGACAAGCCTTGCAGGGATTTGGACTTCATGCTTTCCAGTCCGAGCGTGCCGCCCAGCGCGTTTTCAATTGGCTGCGTCACCAATACCTCGACCTGTTCGCTCGATAGCCCCGGCGCTTCGGTTTGGATTACGGCTAACGGCGGTGCAAACTCCGGGAATACGTCCAGCTTTGAGTGGGACAAGGTATAAATGCCATACCCCGCCAAAAGGCAGGCAAGGCTGATGACGACGCCGCGAAAGCGAATCGAGAAACGAACCAGAGAGGTCAGCATGGAAGCGTGCTATGGCAAGTGTTCATGTCAGTCGCATTCGGGGTCTTTGCAACCGGTACTTGCTACGGGTGGCCGCAATTCTTCGGAAAGCAGCAGTTGCGCACCGCTGACAACGACACGCTCTCCCGCTTTAAATCCTGCAGTCACAAAAAATCCGTCGTCCTCCGGCGAACGCTGGCTGACTGGACGGCGCACAAACTGCGTTGCGTCGATCTGTACATAGGCCCAGGGCTGGCCGCCGTACCAGACCACCGCATTAGCAGGAATGGCGATGCCTTGGGCTGTCGGGCTGGACGTCGGCAGGTACGCGACAATATTCGTCCCAGCAGCAATCGGCGCGCTGGTACGGTAAATAAAAGCAATGCCTTGAACAGTGGCATCACTCTGTACTGCGGGAGAGATCAGATCAGCGGGAAAGCGCTGATTACTATTAGCGACAACGGCAATCGTTGCCGGCGCCGGCATGCTGGCGCCCGGCGGCATCGTGATTCGCAACAATACGTCCTGCCGGTTCAACAGCCGCTCAAATTGCGGTGAGTGTGGATCCGCTATCCAATGTGCCAGCGGCTCGCCAAACTGCTGCCTTGCGAGACCCAAGATATTTTTTACATTGAGTGTGGCAGCCTCCGTCTTCGCCCGATCCGAGAGGTTGGTTGCCATCGCCGCTTCGTAGACTTTCGAGGAAACATTTTGGTTGTCCTGATACAAGATGCGATTGCGCTCAAACTCTTTACCAGAGGCTGCGGCAACGGCTTGTGCTGCATTACGGTCCGCTTCCGCAGTCGCATAGCGCGAGCGCAGATCGATCAGCGCTTGCACATCCAGCACCGCGCCATATGCGGCCGCTTCGGTTTGATGATGTGCCGCAGTCAGAAGCGCGGTGTGTATGCCGCTTTGCTCCTGAATGGCAGTAGAAAGCTTGATCGTGGTCAGGCCATTGACCATCGAAACACGTTGCGTCGTCGGTAATACTTGAGGCGCGGCCGATTGACCCGGCATCGATTTGGCATAGAGAAAAATTCCAATGGTCAACGCAATAAGAATGATGATTAGAATGATTAAAACGATGCGTCTGGATGGGCGAGCTGAAGTCATTGGGCAGGCTTGTTTATTCAGGAGTGAATTGGAGATTGGTTGCAGAAAGTGGCCGTTGCATAGCGTCTTCTAGTTGACCAATATTTTGCTGCACCAGTATCAGTGCATCCAGTAGTGCAAGATTGTTCACAAAAAACGCCTGCTGGGCGAGTGCCAAGCCGAGTCGGTCGGTTTCACCTGCCTGAAAGGTTTTTTGCAGTGCTTGCAATTGTCGCTGTTGCGCCGCAAGCAAGGACTCGGCAAGGCGACAATGAATGAGAGATTGGTGGTAATTTTGCAGGGCGCGGTCGACCTCAGTGACGGCCTGGATTTGCATGGCATTGACGCGTGCAGCCATTTCAGTCCGGCGTGCCGTAGCTTCTGCAATCGGACCCTGGCTGCGATTAAAAAAAGGCAGCGCAATGCCGGATACGTCGAATGCAAACTTATGCGCTCCTGCGTCGAACGTGTAGCCCGGACCGATATGAATGTCGGGATATTGGCGGGCGATGTCTAGTTGCAAGGCTGCCTGACTGGCTTCGTATTCCGATAGGGCTGCCAATACGTCGGCGCGATTCAAAATCGCTTTTTGCCGAACTTCCCCGGTTGGCATCTCTGGATAAATCTGCCCGAACGCGTCAAAACGAATTTGGGTATCGGCAAGCGCGTTAACGGGCAGGCCGATCGCGGTAGCAAGCTGTGCCCGTGCGTCTAGCATATTCTGCTGCGTATTCACCAGATCGAGACGGTTCTGTGACAGTGTGAGCTGCGCCTGGTTGAGTTCAGATGCCGATGCCGCGCCCACTGATAATCGCTTATTGATCATGTCGACGACTTGTTGTCCGATGGCGATTTGCTGCTTTTGAATCGAGGCTTTTTGGACTGCAGCGTATAAGTACAGCATGTGCTGCCGCAACCGACTGCGCACTTGCCACGCAATGTTGCCGACATTAAAACGGGCAGCATTGGAGAGATGCTGCGCCTGATCGATCCGATAGCCGCGTTTGCCAGCGGTTTCAATTGGAATATCCAGTCCAAGCCCGAAGGTATACGGTGATTCGCCATGCATGGCATTCGTTGTATACCCCATAGGCAGTTGCAGTGTGGGATTCGGGTGTTGTTCCGCAGTGTGTATGGCTGCTTGAGTGGTGATGCTCCTGGCTCGGGCGACATCGAGATCCGGATTGAAATAAAAAGCCGCCAATGTCAGCGTTGACAAATCCCATGTGCCTTTGGACGCATGATCTCCCTCGTTATGGTGAGAAGAAATGTATTGCTGCACACCTGGATTATCCAGTGAACGCGATTCAAATGTTTGAACGAACGCGGCTTGCGTGATGGGTTGCGCCTGATAGGTTGCACAACCGGACAGCAAAAAGAAAACGATAGGCAAGGCTATTTTTTGCACACAATCCACACGTCATTAATATTGTTGTTACGGCAGAGCGTACAAGCAGCGAGGGCCGGACTCCCAAAAGAAATATTGTAAGACTGAAAAATGAAATGTATATGACTTTACATCATGGATTCATGTTTATCTTATCAACTCTTTTGCCGTGTACTTAGGCAACAGCATTATCCGGATATTCCCAATCGGCATCCGCCTTAAGGTACCTGCCGGTAAAAGCGTCTTTATGGCCAAATAGCATAATGCCATAATGACGCTCAATTTCCCGGCGGTACGATAAAACATGGCTTGAAGCGGCCGATTCGGGCATTAACACAGGATAAGTCTTCATTATCCTATTTGAATTTTCATTGATTTAATGAGTTAAATGCCATTACAATTGATACGTATATACATAGTACATACCACAGTACGATATTTAAAGGAGTAATCATGGCCCGTAGCGGCGTATATAAGTCGGACGTCAAGAAAGCACGCGATGCTTTGCTCGCCCTTGGCAAGCATCCGTCCCTCGATGCAGTACGTATCGAACTGGGCAATACCGGCTCCAAATCGACGATCCACAAGTATTTGAAGGAACTTGAAACCGAGGACGGTGGTGTTGATGCCAAAAAAGCCTCCATTTCAGAAGCGCTGCAAGACCTGGTGGAACGCTTGTCTGCACAGCTGCACGATGAATCTAGCGCCCGGATCGACGAGGTCGAGACAGAAGCGGCCGAAAAGGCGCGCCAGCACGAAGAAGCCTTGAAGTCATCCCAACATGCCAGCGACAACCTGAAAAGCCAGCTGGCGACTCAGGAAACGCGCCTGCAACAGGAATTGGCTGCCCACGGTCAGACACGAGAATCCCTGCAGCGAGAATCGATTGCACGGCACACCGCCGAGCAGCAGGTCTCAGATCTTAAAGAACGCTTGCTGGAAAATGAAAATCACCGCCGCTCACTCGAAGAAAAGCACCAGCACGCCCGCGAAGCACTGGAGCATTACCGCACTTCGGTCAAGGAGCAGCGTGAACAAGACGCCCGCCGCCATGAGCAGCAGGTGCAGCAACTGCAGGCAGAAATTAGAACGCTCAACCAAAACGCCATCGTCAAGCAGGAAGAAGTCACGAGGTTGAACCAGGAAGGCGCACGGCTTGTGGCAGACCTGTCCCATGCCCATAAAGCGCAGCGCGAGCAGGATGATCGCATTCGCCAACTGGAAAAACGCATTGAAACATTGCAGCCATTTGAAGAACGCTGCCGACTCCTGGAAGTCCAAACGGCGCAACAGGATACGTTAGTGTGCAACTTAAGAAGCCAGCTGGCCGACGCTGGCAAGGACATGCATCGGCTTCATATCGATAGCGCCGCAGCTGCGGCCAAGCTGGAGACGCAGCAAGCTGTAACGGCGGAACTGCGGTCGTATCTGGATAAGCTAAAGCCAGTTGAAATAGTTCCCGAAGCGAATGTCAGAGCCTGACTTTCGCGCGCGAAAGTGGAGATGTCGCAAAAACACAACGAGGGTCGCGGAAAATATTCCGCTATTTGCAGAGGTCTGCAGTTAGGCCGATGAGGCGAATTGGAACTGCAGCGATGCTTATTTTTCTTGGAACCCAGACTTGAAAGTTAAGTGAAAAACGTCGTTTTCAGCCGTACTGGTACGGTAAATAATATGTATCGATGAAGTCGACGCCTTTCGCTTGAGTAGCATTTGATTGGCCCGATAAAAAATAAAAAAACTTTTAACTGTGTACCAGCAGGGTCAATACTCAGCGATTAAATGAATTGATTTCGCGATTGATCTGGGCGACTAACTGGTCCAGCGTTTTACGCTCGGCTCTCATCGCCGCCATCATCACCAACGTCGCCGGGTGAATGCCGATGACGGCAGATAGTTGTTCCACTTTGTCGAGTGTAGGTGACTTAATAGTACGCTCAAGGCTCGACAGATAAGTGCGGGAAGACACATCGGAAAAATCTTCCTGGGTCAGACCTTTATGTTTACGAGCAAACTGAAGTGCGGCGGCGAACCCTTTTCGAAGTGACATTTCTGCCTCCGTTAAAAGGCATGATGTACTCATGAATGAATACTTTAGGACTACAATCTATAGTGTTCATTTTTGATAGGCGCACTGCGATGATCGTCACCCAAGAGCAGGACAGGTTTGCAGGCCGGGCCTTTCTGTTAGCGCCAGACAGCCAGATCTGGCGCCGGGCACACCTTGAGCTGGCCATACCGTATTTTTTGTTGAACTACGAAGTCGCCGACAGTGGCGGCTGGGTAGGACAAACGGAACTCTTCTGGGAAGTTAACCAGCTCCTCTATTGCTGCCAGCAGATTGCCAATGAAGAGCAGTTGCGCCTGGTGCAAATCGCTCTAATCAGTCCATCCTGGATGAACAAGGAAGATTGCTGGCAAATGCATACTGTCCATGAGATTTGGCGCACGCAAGGACAAGGTGACCATCCAGTCGTAATGCACTACGTGACCAACACCGGCCAGCGTTATACGGATCGCATCGACGTCGACATTGAGGAGTCGGCCATCCAGCTCCTGCAGGTTGCGGATGGCGAGGTTATTTTCCTGCACAGTCCATGAGGATTACCGAATGCGGATAATCAAGTCGGTTCCCAAAACCAATCTCGAAAAACTCACCAAGGAAGTACTGTCTCGTGGGCCCAATGCCGCCTTGCCAAAGAATCTGCCGGACCGCTGGTTGCGCGCAATCGGACGTGATTTGTTGCGTGCGCAGAAGGCGAATATGGAGGGCCGGGAAGACGATTTGTCGTTGGACCTGACGGGGCCGCTCTTGCTGGTTGTTGCCCTGCGCACGCACCGTGAAAACGTACCGTACGGTCAGGGCAGTTTCACTGCCCATGACTTGAAAGAAGATCTGGATCAGTATGCGGTAGCTGTTGCCGACGAGATCGTCGGGCGAGAGACAGGCATATTTTTAAGGCGCAGCCAACTGATGGAAACGGGATGATCCTTTTCCTCGACTTCGACGGCGTCCTGCATCCGGAACCCCTCTACGACGAGTCCCAGCTTTTTTGCCGTATCCCAATGCTGGAAGACTGTCTGCGTTCGTTTCCGGAGGTCTCGATCGTCATTTCCAGCACCTGGCGCGACATGCGCACGCTGGGCGAACTGCGTGGGCTGTTTTCCCAGGAAATCGGCAGCCGGATCGTGGGCGCGACGCCCAGCTGGCGGGACATTCCCGAAATAGTCGCCACCATCGGTTATCAACGTCACGCTGAGATTGAAGGATGGTTGCGCCAGGCTGGCGTGCCATGGGAGAAATGGGTAGCGATCGACGACAAGCCGTGGCTGTTCAAACCGTTTCTTTCCAATCTTGTGGTGTGCGATACCGCCGTCGGCCTTGACGAACATTCTGTTCAGGCCCTTCGGTCCAAACTGAAAGGCTGACATCATGAAAAACCATACCCCGCTAGATGATGTCAATCGCATGCAGCGCTGCCTCCACGAGGCAAAAAGAGATGCTGATAGAGATGAAGTTTTCCAGGCATGGTCTGACTACTCCGAAACGCTCTGTGCCGGGTGGATGAGCTTGCCGGAAAGCGACGAGCTTTTGCTGAAAATTCTTCTCGAATATCTTCCGCCAGAAAAATTGAAATGGCAAATAACAATTCTTGATGCAGGGGACGGCAGCGGCGACGGTATTCTTCAATTGCCCGAGGAACTCATGGACAGGCTTGGATGGAAAATAAACGATCAGCTAAACGTATTCACCGAGGAGGGAAGTAGCTTGATTTTAAAAAGACATCCAGGGGCTCGCGGATGATCAAACTATGCGATAAAAGCATCGCGTCATTTGTCATCCTTGCGGCTGTCCGCTGAAGCCCGAATGGCAGGAAGGATCCTATGACTTTCGAAGATGGGCCATACAGCGTCCCAGACGATTTTCCTCATCCGCAAGCCACTGGGACAGTGGCGGGCACCCAACCGAAGCTATTGCTCACCGAATGGGACGGAAAGTTTTACACTGGACTAACGCCACCAGAACGGCATGCGCGCTGGGAAATCATTGAGGATCTCGCGCAGCAAATCATCGCCAAAATTTCTGCATCTCGTGCCAGTAAATACGCAGCTCTCACGGAAAACGAGATTCTTGGTCAGTACTCAGCTTTGCTGGTTCAATCGGATTTTGGCAGTGAGCAGGAAATGCACTGGTTGATTCGGCGCGTTGCCCAAGTATTAGGTTGGCCAGCGCCTGCAATGACATAAAATGAGTAAAGTGCATTACATCTTTTTCTACCGCTCCAGTACGTATGCCTAAATCACTTGATGAGATTCACCCAGGCGAAATTTTGCTGAAAGAATTCGTGGAGCCGATAGGACTTACGTTGGATCAACTTGCGGCCAGCCTTGGATGGCAGCTTAGCCTCATGAACGATTTTGTCCAAGGCTCACAATCAATGACAGACGATATGGCGGGAAGCCTCGGCCAATTTTTCAGTATGGATGCGCAATTCTGGCTCAATTTGCAGAGCGATTACGATAGGCGTGTAGCCAAGCATGACATTCCCCCAAAAATGTAAAGTTAGCGCCCGGAGGGGAAGAGATTCGGCGGAAAAACACCTGAATCGGCGCAAGAAACTACCTCGATATGGAGAGAATTTAGGCTAACTTTACATTTTTTGGGAATGGGCAAAAATAGCCACAGAACGAATTTCCCTATATGTCAAATTTCAAGAAAATTGCGATTATTAATAACTAAAAGTGTTATGGACGTTTTTTTCCCTTATCTCGGCACGACCCCAACCTCGTGCAAATAGTGCGATGGCCCATGTCGCTTTACATAGCGACATGATAGAGTTCGGTGGCTGATCTGTTCGATGCCGCATCACAGTACGATCAATGGAATTTAGGCCGTATTTTTAACAAGATTTGATTAATGGTTCACAACACTTCACAAACGCAACGCAAGAGCGAGGGCTCGGATCACCTCGGGCGTTACTATACGAAATTGAATATTGGCGGGCTACTTATCGCCCAGATGTCCGGCATTGCTCCGAATAGCGTTCTCGATCTCGGCGCTGGGGCGGGATCGCTTTCGCGCGCCGCATTGCAGAAATGGGGAAATATTGAGCTCGTAACCGTAGATGTTGACGAGGAAGTCAGATTGCATCTGAAGCGGCTTGCGCGGGCCGCCGCACCAGGTGCAAAACACAGTCACATTCATGTAGACGCTTTGAGCGATCGCCTCCCACGGCTATTATCGGCAAAGACCAATTCGATCGACACTGCGATATGTAATCCCCCCTTCATCATTCCGCAATGGCGGACAGGATTCGCTGAAATAATCGAGGACGCAGGATTTAGCGGATGTTTGCCAGTGCTATCTGATGTGGACGCTGCGCTACTCTTTCTAGCCCAAAATCTCCGGCTCCTCAGCGAAAGATCCACATTGGGGATTATCGTTCCCGATAGTTTGATCTCTGCATCAAAGTACCGACTCTTTCGCAAGGAGTTGCTGCAAAAATATGCGGTCCAAAGAGCGATTCGCCTGCCACGCCATTCATTTCTCGGCACTGATGCCCAAGCGTATATTTTGGTCATAGGTAAAGGGGCAACAGCATCTGAGAAAATACCGCTTCAAAAATTTGATGCGCATTCGAGAATGAGTTCCGAGTTATTAGTAGGCGTGGAGGACGCCATTGATCGACTAGATTTCGAATACCATGCTCAGCGACAGGGAAGTGCCGTTTTGCACCCAGCGACCCTGGTCCTGGGATCCATAGCGGACATCAAGCGAGGCTCGCTTTCCAGTTCAGAATCTAGATCGATGCCTTTTCCTGTCCTGCATACAACAGATATAACCGTGGACTTGACTGGCCATTGGTGCGACCTTAGTGAATTTGGCGAGTCGACAGACGGATCTTTCGCTGGACGGCACGTTGTGTTGGCAAAGCCAGGCGATATTCTCTTGGCTCGGATTGGAAGAAACTTGGAACAAAAAGTCATTGGTGTGGCGGCAGGCTTTCCAATTTTATCGGACTGCGTATATAGGATTCGCGTACCTCCTGCTGCGCAAAAACAAGTTCTGACTCAATTGAGTTCAATACATGGGCAAGCATGGCTAAGATCCCGATGTTATGGCGTCAGTGCCCAACAGCTGTCGAAGGCGGATTTGCTGACATTTCCCCTGTCGTGTTGAGTTGCTTCCCCCTTATATCCACATATTATTTACTCATCGAGGTAGTGCTCCATGGCTGAGTTTGAAGAACGTGCTGATCAACTCCCATTGGCGGCTATCGATGCCACGATGGCGGATGGCGCTATTTTCAAAAGCGCTCGAAAGAAACTGCTTGGTACTGGGGCGAAGCTTTTAGTTGGCCCAAGGGGTACTGGCAAGACCCATTTGATGCGTCATACATATCTTCACGCACTTCATACTGAAACTGCACCGATCGCCATTTATGCAAATTTCAGTCGCTATCTGAACCTCGAACCCTTGCTCAAGAAGGCGCCGGATGCGCTAAAGCGATTTCATTCCTGGGTCGTTGCCAAATTGCTCCTAAGTTGCTTTGACCTCTTGAGGGACGCAGAGCAGGATACTGCGATTATCCAAGATACCAAAACCTATCTCGATGAAATTAAGTTGCGAGAACTGGTTTCCTTACTGGAGCGCGGTAGTGGCACCGATCTGTATGAATCCTTTGGGCAAAATATTACAGTCGACAATGTCATCGATACGCTTGATTTGTTGCGTAAGAGATTTTCGCGAAAGAGAATTATTCTCCTCTTGGATGACGCGGCCTTAAGTTTGGCGGATCAATATTTAACGGCGTTTTTCGAGATATACCGGCTGTTGAAGACGGAAACAATTGCTCCTAAGGCGTCTGTCTATCCTGGCTCAACACAATATGGACCGACGTTTCATGCATCTCACGAAACGGAAGAAGTGCCACTATGGCTCTCAGTCGAAGACGCGGACTATTCGACCATCATGGGCGACATTGCAACGCTCAGACTCACCGTTGCAGAACTCGGCGGGATCAATCCAGATACGCTTGAACTACTAAAATTTGCTGCGTTTGGTGTGCCACGCGCTTATCTGCGTCTTCTTCGCGAATATCTGGATACGCAGGCAGGGTCGTCTCAGCAGAAAATCAATAAAATCATTGAACGACAGATCGAACTCATTGGCGCGGAATACGACTCGCTCGGAATCAAATTGAAGCAGTTTTCATCGCTGGTGATCACTGGCCGCAAATTCTTCGAAAGAGCGGTTGCAGCCGTGGCAGGAGCCAAGGCACTCGAACCAGGCGCCAGGAACATCATTCTCGGGCTAAAGCAAGACAATGATCGAAATCCGTTGGCCGAACGCATGCTTCGTTTTCTCGTCGAAGTTGGCATGCTGTATCCACTGCAAGCAGTGTCTCATGGCGCTAACAGAAAATATGATCGATTCATTCCGCACCTCGCCTTTCTGCATGCGCAAGGTGTTTTCAGGGAGGGAAAGGGCTCATCGTCTAAAGATGTCCCTCAATATATGCAGCGGCCAGTAGCAAAACAACCGCTACGCCGCACATTGTCGACACTGCTGGAGCCAGATGAGCTTGCGCGCCTTAAGCTGGATCTACCCCCGTGCCAGCAGTGCCACACAGCCCGGATCAATGAATCCCAGCGGTTTTGTCATAACTGCGGTGCGGAACTAGTGTCGTCTTCACTATTTGATGAGTGTATGAAGCTACCAATTGAGGATGTTCCGGGCATTAGTGAATCCTTGGCCGCTCGTATTCATCAAGACACAAAACTGCGAACAGTGGGCCATGTTTACGCGTCCCAGAATGCATCAGGCGATCTACAGCAGGCAAGCTACGTTGGCCCTGTCCGTGCCAGTGGAATCATTGGTAGAGTAACCCTTACAGTCAACGAGTTCCTTTCCTAACTATGGCCCTTTTTCGATGCCGGCTCACGCTTTCTGTCTCTCCAGTCAATCCTGTATTGAGCACCGAAAAGCTTTTCGATCAAAGCTATAAGGAATCGACCGCATCACCAATAGACGAGTTTCTGACTCGACTGCTATCGATAAACAAGCTCGCACCACAGCCTTCGGCATTCGATCCTTTCCAGGGGCAGCTTGTCCTTCTGGGAGTAATTGCCGCTGTTGAGAGCTATTTCCGCACGCTATTTCGAAGACTGATCGCATTTGACCCAGTATGTCAGGCCAGCGTCGAAGGACGGGATGTATCATATAGCGCGGCAATCCACCTGTCGCGTGAAATGCTACCTGAGGCGATGTTAGAGCGAATCTCTTTCGTCAGCTCCACCAACATCACATCGGCGATCCGTGAACTGATCGGAATTAAAGGAAATATTCCTGCGGATCTCGATACGGCGATTAAGGACTACGTAAGGGTATGCCACTTGCGCCACTGTGCCGTCCATCGTTTTGGAAAACTCGGAGTAAGCAATGCAATTTCTCTTGGCTTAAGTGAGCACAAAACACTTTTAGAAAAACCGCTAAAACTAGACTATGTGGCTCTCCAAAATACGATTGCAATTTCGACGTGTCTTGTGAAAACTCTCAACAACTACCTATTCAACGAACTGCTGTCACGCGTGCCTGAGTCCAGCTGGACCGGGCAGTACGCGAAGGATAAAGCGATATTTATTAGCTATTACAATCTGTTCTCCGACAAGGTCAGTTCAAATCGATCAGCGCAATCGAACCAGATCTATAAGCAGTTCTTGAAACAACGTTCAATGTTTGCATCAGGTACTGAATTTTAGATCTGCAAGTTGCAGCGACAATTCGGTGATTTTTCAGGGGGGTGTCCTTTTTCTACATTTTGACACGGTTTGAAAAATTAAATCCAATAAAATCAATGACTTAATTTTTGACTGTTTTTTCGACCCCTGTCCTTTTTCTACATTTTGACACGGTTAGGTAATTTCAGTGGAAGATGGTCCTAGCCAGTTTCCAGGCAAAAATATTACATTAAAGGGACGGTAAATGGAGTCGATGAGCTTTTGCGTTAAGCTGGTCGAGGCACTTGCCTGGCCGGTGACAGTCGTGTTCGTGATGATTTTTCTTCGCAAACAAGTAAAAGAATTAGTACCGCAGCTCACCCGACTAAAGGCCGGCCCGTTGGAAGCGGAATTCACTCGTGAGTTGACAGAGCTACGGATTGAAGCTGACCAAGCACTTCTTCCAGCACAACGACCGCTACAGCTATTGACGCCTGAACAACAGACGCTTCTGCAGTTAGCTGAAGTCAATCCGAGATCGGCGATTCTGGAAGCGTGGCACGCTGTAGAGACGGCAACGATCGACCTGATCCGGGAAAAGCATCTACTGCGCTCTTCGGATCGCGTTTTGCTACCTTACGAAAGGATGCAACTACTGGGAAAATCGGGCTACCTCGACCCCGCGCAACGCGCGTTGTATAACGACCTGCGCAAGTTGCGCAATCAAGCAGCCCACGCCGAGAATTTCAACCCATCGTCCACCGCAGCACTAGACTACCTGGTACTGGCAGCGCGCATCGTACATATGTTGAAGGCACGGCTCGCAGAAGACTGGGTGCATCAACCTGTCGCTCATACAGAACAAGCATGAATCGGGGGCGATAGTTGTCCGGTTTGAAGAGGCTAAGCTGCACGTAGTCCGGCTTTTGTTGGTCGTTGGAGAAGCATCTCAGCATAATGATCCACGCCGAAGCTAAACGTGCCCCTGAAATTGATGTTGGAGAAGTGGCCTGGTCCCATACGGGCAACCCATGCATCTTCAATTGGCCGACCCGTTTTGCGCCAGCGCGTGACGGTCTCCTGCATTTTATGGGTATTCCAGGCAATGACCACGTTCGTGAGCAAGGTATGTGCCCCTGATATCGCGATCATTTCATCGGAACGGCGTCCACGGTCGACCGGCATCCGGCCAAAATAGATTGCCCGCTGCAGCAAATGAATGGATTCGCCGCGGTTTAGGATTGTGTGTATCTCGCGTCTGAATTCCGGATTGCTGAAATAGTCGCAAAGGAAAAGCGTTCTGAGCAACCGTCCGAGGTGATCCAGCGTCTTGTACAACTGGTCTCCTTGCGCGGCGCTGCCGAAACGCTGCATGACGACGTTAGCACTGACGCGTCCGCTCCGAATTGAGGCGAGCAATCGAAGATATTCGTCCCAGCCGTTTTTGATCGCCGATATGGATATCTCCCGCATAACGATGCGATCAAGTGCTTCAGGCACGGCAAAGTGCCGGGGTAGAAAGAGCTTGCGTTCCGAAAGATTACGCAATTGCGGACATAGATCGAATCCTAAGCCCTTGGCAACGGCCATTCCAGGATTGGTGTAGCCATGCGTGTCCACGGCGAGGAAAGACAGTCGTTCCCGTTCCTCGTAGGTATTGTAGTACTCGGCGCCTGTGATTGCCGGCCCGGCCTGACGTTCATTAAGCACGATCGGTTGGTCATAGATGACGCAATGCTGGTCCAGGACGTGCGTATAAATGCCCACTGCATGTGTCTTGCGCCGCGGTTCGCGTCTTGCCTGAAGCAGGTGCTTTGACACGTCCACGCTCATCATGTCGCTGGAGGCTTTCGTGCCGCTACCCCATAAACCGGCGATCTCGTGCTTCATCTGGAACTGCACAACGCGCTCGTTCGCGTCGCGTAGTCTGCCCTGGGCCTCAAGCGAGCGCATGGCCGACGATACCTGCGCCGGTTCCAGGTTAGGGATCATGGCTGCAACGCTTTTTGCATCGATCTCGGTACCGTGCGCAATAAGCGCGGCGTAGAGAGCAACTAGCTCTTGCCCGTCCCTTGCGCGGCGTCCGAGCAGACATTCGCTGAAATTCGTGTCGGCATCGACTTGCAGCAGGAGATCGGGAAACTGGACCTGGCCGATTTCGTCGAACATCAAATCGCGCGTGCGCTTTGGCAACTGATCGTTCGTCAGCGCCTCCAGATTTGGAATATGGATATCTCCCTGGGCATCAATGGTTAAAGCGCCTTTCTCCATGGCCTCCGCCAATGCACCCATGCGGTCCGTGATGCTGCCAAGAACCGTTTCCAGGAAAGTGTCAGCAGTCAGTTCCATACCCAGATTGGCGGCATGCCTTGGGCGTTCTACTGCCCACACCTTAGGCGGGATGAGCATCTGATCCCGCTCGCGATAATTGAGACTGTGCGAAACCCAAACCGAGCCCCGGCGCAGGCCTCTGCTCAAAGCCATTGCGGTTGATGCTTCCAGCGCCCGGAATGCGAGATGGCGATCTTCGTCGTCAACGAGTTCTTGCCATTTGCGGTCGGTTGGAAACGCCTGGTCCGTGGGCAAGGCAGTGACCTTGCCGGAATAGAAACCCCGCAGCTTGCCAAGGTTTTCCAGGACGGTTTCGTGAGGCCGACCCTCGAGCTTGAGTCCCTCAAGAGAATGAAGCAGAGCGCGAACGCGCTTGTCGTCTGACGAGACAAAAGTTTGCCGTACATGCGCCGCATGGCTGCTAGGTGGTTTGTCTTCGATGTCTTCAAGCAGGGAAGTGATCTTGGCACGGAAGTCTTGATCTGAGATGCTCTCGTCTTTGACAAGCTTCTTCATGTCCACCAGCCGCTCGCGATACGTAACCCCGCTGCGTGCCTGCTTGGCTTGAGTTTTGGAGTAAGCCTTGCGAAAGAGGTCGGCGTATCTGCGGCCCGCTTGATAAATGGCGCTGTCGGATAATTCCAGAAGCGTCATCCTCAGAAAAAATACGAGCTCGATTGCCAGCGAACTGGTTTTTATTTCCTTGGATTTCGAAGGACGACGCGCATGCATTTGCTGTGCATATCCGCGCTGCTTTTCCAGCGGAATATCGTCCAGATTCCAGTTGTCGGCTCCCAGATCTTTCAGATAATTGACCTTATCGAGCGTCTCTGTGAAGGTGGTGGGGCTATGGCGTTTTGGCGCAGTTTTAAGCCACTCGAGAATGGTGCTGGATCCCTCGTCGCCTTTCAGGCTAAACACCGCCGTATAAC
Organism: Oxalobacteraceae bacterium; assembly: GCA_025352145.1. Lineage (GTDB taxonomy): Bacteria > Pseudomonadota > Gammaproteobacteria > Burkholderiales > Burkholderiaceae_D > JANXTY01. The sequence continues at coordinate 14,310 of JANXTY010000064.1, read as the reverse complement.
ACTTGTCGAGTCCTTCCTGGGTAACTGCATCCAGAATATCGGCGTAGATGCTTTTTTCGACTTCATCGTTGCATTTGCGCGCGAGGTCACGGAGAGCGCGTTCGCGTGGCACAACCAGCTTCTGATCAAACAGCCACCGTCTCGCCGTCGTAACAAGATCGTCTACTGAAGTTACTTCTTTCGCCTGAGCCCGTAGATAGGTGGACAGTTTGTGATGGCCTGCCTCATTAAGATCTTCGATCTTGAGATATTCCTTGGCCCAGCTTTGGTGCTCATACAAGGTTTGGCGGCGATCGTAGACGGCCTTGAGTGAAGCAATCGAAGGGGCGTTAACGGATAACCGTTTCCCAACATAATGGAGAAGGTTTCGGGGGATCGTCGCAAAGCGATCAAGGGGCGAGCCCGTTGCCCGAAAGAACAACATTTGGATTGCCGCGATACTTCGGCGGTCGGTCCGGAAGCGGGTAGACAGGGCGGCCACATCCTCGTCTGTCAACTGGAAATAGTAATTGAGGTCAAATTCAGATAGCTTGCTCGGTAAGCTGTCTGCGCCCACAAATCGGTACTGAAACCCTGACATAAAGTGCCCCCATATCAAATTGAGATGGGATTCTACTAAAATTCGGGCGTTGCGTATGACTAATTTATAAGGATGCTTTTCCCTGAAAGCCGGTCGCTACGGCTTGGGATGACAATAGCCATGCGGGTTCCGAGCTAACCGTGTCAAATTGCACGAAAAGTACGATTACCCCGGAAAGAAAATCTTTAAAAATCAAAGAGATATTCTAGGTTCTGCGGTTTTTTGGCCGAATCCCTGCCAACCCTCTGCAACCGGCAACAAGCTAAAAAATCGAGTATGTCACGCTTCGGAACGCTTGCTAATGGCAGGCGTTTTTTTGGGGCACCGTTACTCAACAATAAAATCAATTAAATCCGCTCGCACCCGCGTTAACAACTGTCCTTGTTGTGGCCACTCATGAAATTTGTAGGAAACGCTAGTGGCGTGAATCGCGCCGTTGGTACCGGAAATGGTGACGACACTAGTTGCCAGGGGGCGAACCATACCAGCCGCATCTTTGAAAACGATCGGCATATCAGTACCCGGTGTAGGGAACAGAAAAGTAACGCCCGTACAGGATTTGCCTACTACTGCCAAGCGATGAGAAAGGCCGAAAGTTTTTTTTACCATCAGCCCTTGCTCGCAGGCGCTGCGCAGCCATTGCGGTGTATAAACACCGTCCTGTCGGATCTGGATCGAATACTGAGCGCCGATGGAATAACCACCTTTAGCACGATTCAGGCGCAGGACAGCGTCTTCCTCAAAAGCCTGCCTGAAAAGCGGGAGTTCGGTGCCACTTATCGGATTGATATGCAGTCTCTGGTCAACCGATGCGCTGACAAGTTGTATCGCTATGCCGTCAAAAGGCAAGCCCTGCTTTATCGTCCATATTTTGAGGCGCAGACGCAGAGAAGGGTAATGTCTGGGTTGGTCAATATCACGAAAGCGGACAAAAAATTCGTAGTAACCGCGATAGGCGACCCACTCCTGATCGCGCAATACGTCCATCGGTTCGCCCTGTAATAACGCACTGCTGATCCGCTGCAACTCCAGTGCGACAGCCGCGCAACATACTGTCAGCATGACGCAAACACATGCCGATCTCGATAGATATTTCATGGTTCGCAGGCTCCACTTCACGCTTTCCCCTTGCTTCAATCAGCCCATGAGGCATGTCAATGCGCACTCCAGATGGGTAGTCTCAAGCGATACCTCAGAATCGTCAAGGTGAACTCGAACTAAAGTCTCACATGATTTATCCACCAGTGAGCATAAACTGCTCAACCCTTTTTAGTACAGGGTCGCGGCCATTTGCACGGTCATCGACGGTCGGTGCGACAACCACAGTGGGACTGTAGTTGGTCGACCCCAGTGCTGGATCGACCACCGACATCTTGGTGGGGGCGCTGTGCAGTGTGCCGGTGCGTGGCAATGTGAATACGCGCACCTCGCTGGTATGGTTAGGTGGTGTACCGGGAGGTTCACCAAACGATCGTGCACCCAGTTTGAGTAAATCATAAAGATTGGCCGTTGCAGAAGAAAAAGATCCACCGTTGACCAACACCGCGATTCTTGGCTGTTGAAGAGTAGGCAGCTTGCTGGCCACACGCTGGATGGCGTTTGCCAGGATGGAGGAATCACCGCCGGGATTGTTGCGAAGATCGAAAATCAAGCGTGGTGCTGACAGCGCCAATAGCGTCTGAGAAATGCCATCAAAAAAAGCATCAACAGGCACTGCAGGATCGACTGCGCAGCGCGCGTAACGCACATAGACCGAAGAGCTGGCCGACAGCGTGGTCGTGAAGTAGTTACGATCCGGCTGAGAGAGCCAAAGCGGGAGCACCGGTCCGCCGGGACGGTTGTAGATGCTCACCAGCGGCGTATTGCTCCCGGCCTGCAACGTAACCGATCGTTCCAGCCCGGTTGGATCTTTCAACAGATAGGTACTCTGGGTGGCGCTCAGGCCAATGTTAGCCAGCCAAAGCAGCTCAGTCCGATTCAGCATTGGTGCCGTCAGATGTTGGTAGGCGGCGGCGGTCGCTGCCGGGATAATTACCTTGATCCGCTCTTTCACTTCTGCAATTGGAATGTTGTCGATCGCCAGCAGGGTCGCGCCGAGCAACGACACGTCGCTTGCTTGCTCTACCCAATAACCATCCACCGCCGTGGCGAAACGGAGGTCGGTCTGCGCAAAATAGTTAGCCGCGACCGCGGCCTGCGTATGATCATCGTGCATCAGCGCAGCGAGCCGCATGCACTCGACCAGATTCGCCTTGTCAGTTTTTTGCGCGGCGCCATTGGTGATCTGCAAGAGCAGATTTTGCCATTCTGCGCTGCGGGTGATTCCATTGGGATCAGGATGCACCGAACGAACATTAGCGGCAAACGTCTGAATGTCGTCTGCCCAGGGTGCAGTCTTGTCAGCCGCTCCGCCGACGTTGATGTCTCCCACATTGTAATTACCTCCGCCCCCGCATGCGGCGAGCAGGGAGGACGAGCTTGCTGCGAAGAACCAGCCAAGCGCCAGTCGCCGGGATGGGTTTGAGGGTGTTCCGTCGAAATGATTTGTCATTTTTTTCCTTGCAATGAAGTGATTAAACGACACATCGTAGGCAAAGCTACGTTCGCGCGCATGTGCCGGAAGGCAGAGGCGACACACATGACTTTTGGCATAGGCGACGTGGAGCATGCCATAGTAAAATTGCCCATCTTAAGAAGACTGGCTACGCTTGCAACTCAAAAATAAAATCGGTTTGATCGGCGTCATTCCCAGCATCGCTTTTGGTGTGGAGGGATTCTTTGTCGCAATGAATGCCGGGCCGCGCTTTATTGCTGATACCAGCTTTCCCGTCGCGTTACTAGCCAAGTACATAAGCAGCCAGTTCACGTCCCCACCTTCACTGATACGCGCAGGATCGGAACGGTTGGCATTGACATTTGATCTGTACCAGATCGGCACAGCATTGATCGTCGCCTTGTTCGCGTATAGCTTTTGGTTGAGTACCGATCTAGAACGGACACGTTCCGAGCAACGCAATAACGCGCTTCTGGCGTTCCAGCTCATGCTGTCGCTCGCAGGCCAACTCGATCTGTCCTATTTTATTGCGCTCGAAATCGCAATCCTGCTGCCGTTGCGCCTCGCCCTAAAATGGCTGGTGGCTATCGTGGTCGGCTGCATGCTGGTGCGCCTCGCCTACTTGGGCATTTTGGGCGCGCCGTACTACAGTAATGCAGTCACAGTGCTGGGCAGGATCGCTATTGTGGCGATCATGCAGGCGATAGCATTCGGGGTAGGTGCCCTGGTCGCGACAGAGCGTCGCAGCCGCATTGCGCTGGCCGCCGCACACGCAAAACTTCAAGCCACTCAACAACTTTTAGCTGACATGACTCGCTCATCCGAACGCCTGCGCATGACGCGAGATCTGCATGACGCCATTGGCCATCACCTGACAGCGCTGAATTTACATCTCAATCTTGCCGCACACCAGCAAACCACGCCTAACGAATCCATTGCGATTGCACGCACGCTGGCGCAAGGCTTGATGGCGGAAGTGCGTACGGTCGTCAGTGCCCATCGGAAAAATCAATGCATCGATCTGCGGCAGGCCTTGCAGACACTGTGCGCTGGTATTCCCACACCAACTATTGTGCTGGAATTCGACACCGCCATCGTAATAGACTCACCAACCATCGCGCATGCCGTGTTTCACTCAATCCAGGAAGCACTCACCAATGCGGTTCGACATGCGCGAGCATCACGTGTCGAGATCGCCGTCAGGATCAGCGGAGCCGATTTAGTTGCAACCATTACCGACGATGGTATTGGCAAGTCCAATCTGGCCCATGGCAATGGTCTGCGTGGCATCCAGGAACGGGTTGCTGCCCTGGGCGGAACTCTCGTAGAAAGCACCCCGCCGCAGGACGGTTTTTGCCTCCAGATCACCCTCCCCCTTGAGGTACCCGCATGATCAAGATCGTCTTAGTCGATGACCAAATGCTTGTGCGCAGCGGCATCTGCGGCTTGCTTGACCTGACCGAGGATATCCGCGTGGTGGCCGAAGCCGCTGATGGCGCATCGGCACTATCCACCATCGCGGCAGTACAGCCGGATGTGGTATTGCTCGATATTCGCATGCCCGGCATGTCCGGCATCGAAGTACTCCAGACGCTGAAACGGCAAAACCTAGCAGTGCCGGTCATCTTGCTAACTACCTTTGACGACGATCAGGCGCTGTTGGATGGCATGCGGGCGGGTGCGCGCGGGTTTCTGCTGAAAGATATTTCGCTGGAGCGCCTGACCCAGGCCATTCGCGATGTTGCCCAGGGTCTCACGATCTTTCGTCCCACAATTACCGAGCGTATCGTGCAAGCCGTTGCCAGCAAAGCGACCAATTTTGAGTGTCTGGAATTAGCAGACCCCTTGACTGTGCGGGAAACGGAAATATTGCGTTTGATGGCATCCGGAATGAACAACCGCGAAATTGCCGATGCTCTCGGGCCAAGCGAAGGCACGGTCAAGAATCATGTCTCGAGCATATTGTCGAAACTCGGCGTGCGCGATCGAGTACGGGCAGTGTTACGAGGTCTTGAGTTGGGGTACATCTGAGGATCGTTTGACGGCGGGAACAATTTCATATTTTTCAAAATTCATGTGCCATTATTTAGCCCGATCTTTGCATAAATTCGGGAGATGATCGCGCAAGATTTTGATTTACAGGGAGGTTTTCTGAAGGAGCGTCGGTGTTCTTCTACCGACTGACGGAAGAAAATTCCCTTACCAAACAAAAGACAAACGAGGCTCGCGTAATTTATGCAAAGATCGAGCTAGAACAAGAGCGGGGAGAAATCATATTCATTTTCCCCCTAGCATTGACGACAATCCGAAAAATCCCATGAGGGGACGGAGCGCCTTGATTTTAAAATGAAGATGGAGTAGAAGAGAAGTTGAGTTCGTCCCTGTTTTCATGAAAATAAAACCGAGGAGAAATCATGCTGATCGGCGTTCCGAAGGAAATCAAAAATCATGAATACCGCGTCGGTTTAACGCCCTCCTCCGTGCGCGAAGCAGTCGATCATGGCCACCATGTCATCGTCGAAACTGCTGCCGGAATTGGCATCGGCGCCAGCGATGCCGATTACATCAACGCAGGCGCCACCATCGCCGCCACCGCCGAAGAAGTTTTTGCTACAGCCGACATGATCGTCAAGGTCAAAGAGCCGCAAGCCATTGAGTGCCGACACCTGCGCCCCGGCCAAATCCTGTTCACCTACCTGCACCTGGCGCCCGATCCACACCAATGCGCCGATTTAATGGCCAGCGGCGCAATCTGCATCGCCTACGAAACCGTGACCCAACAGGGCGGTGGCTTACCCTTGCTCGCACCCATGTCAGAAGTCGCAGGGCGCATGTCGATCCAAGCCGGGGCGCATTGCCTTGAAAAAACCCACGGCGGTAGCGGCATCTTACTCAGCGGAGTCGCTGGTGTAGCGCCAGCCAAAGTCGTCATCCTCGGCGCTGGCGTGGTCGGCTCCAACGCAGCGCAAATCGCGGTCGGGATGCGCGCGCAAGTCGTGGTTATTGATCGTAATCTCGATGCCCTGCGCCGTATCAACGCCCTGCTCGATTCGCGCGCCATGACCGTTTTTTCCAACCGCGACAACATCGAACACTATGTGCGCGCAGCAGATTTAGTCATTGGCAGCGTACTGATTCCCGGCGCGGCTGCGCCAAAGCTAGTTTCACATCAATTGGTTAGCGAAATGAACCCCGGTTCCGTCGTCGTCGATGTGGCAATCGATCAAGGCGGCTGCTTTGCAACATCACGTCCCACTACGCATGCCGATCCAACTTATATTGTGAATCACATCGTACATTATTGCGTCGCGAACATGCCCGGCGCAGTACCGCGCACCTCCACCATTGCGCTCAACAATGCCACCCTGCCCTACATTTTGCAACTGGCCGACAAAGGCTGGAAGCAAGCGATGAAAGACAATGCCCATTTATTAAACGGGCTTAATGTTTGCCAGGGAAAGGTCACCTGCAAACAAGTAGCCACGGCGCTCGGCCTCCCATTTGTTGCTGCCGATTCATTTCTGTCGTGATATATCGAGCGCCATTGGCAACACCTACAGCCAGCCGGATTTTTTAAAGCGTCGATAAAGATAAGTGCAGGTACTGAACATCACGGTCAAGGCCATGAGGTAGCCGTACTTCCATTCCAGCTCCGGCATGGCCTTAAAGTTCATTCCCCATATTCCAGCGAAAGCGGTCGCTACCGCAAAAATGGCAGCCCATGCGGCTAAACGCTTGCTCACTTCCGTTTCATTAATTGCCACCATCGACAGGTTGACCTGAATCGCCGTTCCAATCGTGTCGCGGATGGTATCGATCGCGGTATCAATGCGAAATAGATGATCGTACACATCGCGAAAATACTCTTGCGTATTGGCGCATACAGTGGGCACGCGGCCCCCGTATAATTTCCCGATGGCCTCCATGAGCGGAGAGACGACATGCTTGAGCAACATCACTTTGCGCTTGAGCTGATACAGCTGTTGGATATTGGCACGCTCCGACCCGGCCAGAAAAATTTTATCTTCGATCAGCTCAAGCTCTTCGTGCAAAGCGCTTACGACAGGAAAATAGCGGTCAACGACGGCGTCCATCAAAGCATAAAATACAAAAGAGGAACCGCGCTTCAACAACTCCGGCTCCTGCTCGCACCGCAGGCGCACATTCGCAAAACCTTGCTCACTCTTATTGCGCACCGATAGAACATAATTTCGGCCAACAAAAATATCAACCTCGCCAACATGGATTTCGCCATCGGTCAATTCCAAGGTTTTCACCACGGCAAAGAGTGAATCGCCATATTCCTCAATCTTTGGTCGTTGATGACCATGACGTGCATCTTCAACGGCCAACTCATGCAAGTTAAATTCTATTTTCATTTCCTCCAGCTCGGCATTTTCTGCGTCCTTTAACGCGACCCAGACAAAGCTCTCAGGCTTTTCGACATAATCGCTGATAGCTTCGATGGAGATATCGGAGAGTTTTTTTCCGTCCTGATAGGCGACGCAATTAATAAGCATGGGAAATCTCTTTTGGTGGGTTGATATTGTGCCGCTAAGGGAATCGGTATCGACATGATACCGCTGCTAGCAATCAATCAGCCTATCGAATTCGATGGGGTTAAAACTACCATCTGATGATCCCCACCACTCAAACGATCCAATAGATTCATTCCAATTGGCGTTAAAAAAAGTAATAGCATCGCCATGATATCGGGAGGAAAAATCATGGCAAGAACCGCAACTGGAAAAAAGCAAATGGAGATGGCACGCGTGGCGATAAAAGATCGCTCCTCCTGCGAGCAAGAAACAATTACGTAACCGGGTAAGCATGCCACTCGAAGAAGAAGGCACAATGCTCGACGAAATAGGGGGAAATGCGACGCAAGGCAGCGTGGTGAGTATTTCCCCCAATCCAGGAAAAGTTTGTTGAGAAGGGGGGAAAGCCTGTGGCACTATCACCCATTTATCGGATGTTGGTACGTCATAGATGGTACAAATTAGCTTTGGGAGGTGCGAAATATACGCATTGGCTTGAGTTAGATAAAGCTACCGGCCCCAAACTTTCCAGCCATTACAAAGAAATACAACAAAAAATCTTGAGGAAGAATCTTTCGTGCTCGTCTTAACTGATAGGGGGCATGTATAAGCGAGCTTATGGACACTGAAGTAATTGATTGGATAACAATAAATTTCCTGCCTCATGAGGCAGAACTGCGAAGGATGCTACGTCGTGTATGTACGGGGCCGGCCGAGATCGACGATGTGATTCAAGAAGCCTGTTACCGGATACTCTCGACGGCAAGTCTGACGCATGTTCGCGATCCAAAGCCGTTTGTCTTTCGCACGGCGAAAAACATCGTTCTCGACCGTATCAGACGAGATGCGGTAGTCAGCATAGAAGCCATGTCCAATCTGGATGAGCTGGAAATCGAAGACACCGCACCATCACCGGAGCGTATCGTATTTGCACGCAATGAACTGAAATGGGTAATTGGGCTCGTCGCTAACCTGCCAAACCGGTGCAAGACCGTATTCCAGGCACGCAGGATACATGGCCTGTCGCAGCAAGAGACTGTGAAAACGCTGAGCCTTAGCGATAGTGTGGTGGAACACGAAATGATAAAAGGTATGCGACTCATGTCGGAAATGATTGCTAGGTATGGGATGGATCAGGAAGACAGGGACACCAAATTCATCCCCAGAAAACGTGCGAGTAAAAAAAATAATGTCAACGATTGATAATGAAGCCTTCGAATGGGTGGCACGAAAATTCGCGCGCGTCCTGAGCGACTCGGAAAGCGCGGAATTTGACGCGTGGCATGAAATTGATTCGAGACACAAAGGTGCGTATGCGCGGGCCATAGCAATTTACAACGCGATCAATCTCGCAACGGGTCCGCAATCACATTCTTTGAAATACGACGAGCCCCAGCGTCAATACACTGGGCTGACGAGAAGATACGCCACATCCCGGCGGGAATTCTTGATCTATGGCGGTATGGCCGCCTGTCTCGCAGCAACAGTGGGAACGATTGGCTTTTCTGTACTGCGCGAAGGTACGGTACTGACCACGGCCAAAGGCGAATTCCGCAAAGTTCCGCTTCAGGATAAGTCGATTGCCACTATCAATAGCGGCAGCCGGATTGAGGTTGAATTTAGCCAGAAGCAACGAAGAATCAATCTGCGCAAAGGCGAAGCATGGTTTGAAGTGGCCAAGGATAAAACCAAACCGTTTATCGTCGAAGCCGGGGACGCGCGCATACGTGCCGTTGGAACTGCATTCTCCGTGCGTCGGTTTGCGGATGGAACAGAAGTGTTGGTGACCGAAGGAACGGTAGAGGTCTGGAATAAGGACGGGGCAGCGCAGCGGCGCCTGTTGACTGCAGGAGAACACGCATTCCTGGCTCAAGAAGCGAGCACAATTTCCGTGGCTCGCCAGCCCAGTGAAGTCAACAGGCGCCTGGCGTGGAGAGAGGGTAAATTGATCCTGAAGAATCAGACCTTAAGCGAAGCGGTCGCCGACTTTAACCGCTATAGCCAAAAAACGATTGTTATTGTAGACACCAGGCTAGAGAACAAGCGCTTGTTTGGCCAATACCAACTGGATGTCCCGGAGTTATTTGCCAAGGATGTGAGCACGGTCTTGGATGTGCCGCTTGTCATTACTGCAGACACGATTTTCATCGGACAAGCAGAAGACAAAACTTGATCCATTTCTTCTCGATAGATCCGAATGCGCTTGGCCCAGCACGTTCGGATTACGCATTATTTCCACCTCATTTTTCACGTAATTGCTCGCCACATAGCCCGGCTAGGAATAGGCACGATAGGTACGAACACACACAAGCACGCACACCTGCATTGGACAAAATGAGGCATTTCGATTCAATCATATTTTTGAGTAATTGCATTTTTTATTCGTTTAGTCTGAGGAAAACCTCCTCGTCGGGAGTCTTTAGTGTTAACGGGGCAGCATAGTTCCGGAAAAATCAGATTAGGAGGAGATGCGCATGATTTCTATGCATCAATACGCTGCTAGGGCAGCCGTCGTACTCGCTGTGAGCGTAGTAGCTCATGCTGGCACGTCATATGCTCAGGAGTTGCCGCGGCCATTCAATATACCTGCAGGCGTTGCGACCGATTCTATTCCAGAGTTTGCGCGGCAGGCTGGCATCAATATTTTGACTTCGGCGGAAATTCTGAGCGGCGTGAACACGAATGCACTTTCAGGCGCATTCGTCATCTCCGAGGCGATAGACCGACTTTTAATGTGCACTAATCTGATCGGCAGAGTTAACGCAAGCGGTACCGTCGTTATTTTAAGACGGTCGCCTACTCCTCACGGAAACGTGTCAAACGAATCAAAAACCGACTCAAAAATATCGGAAGAGACAATGATTAAATCGAATATCCCTAACCAACGAAAAGCAACCTGCCTCGCCGTATCGGCCGCCGTCATGATGATGGGTGCTCCGCTGCCCAACGCGCATGCTCAAACGGTGGAGCAAGCACTAGCGAAGCCAAATGGCACCCCCAACGATCCAGTGGAGCAGGTGTTGGTAGTTGGTACCCGCGCCTCACAGCAATCGAGTATCGATCGGAAAAAGAACGCTGCCACCGCGATCGATTCCATCGTCGCGGAAGACGTCGGCTCGCTGCCGGATCGCAATGTCGGCGAGGCGATCTCACGCATGGCTGGCATCGCGCTTGACCGTGGCGATTTTGGCGAAGGCGTCAACGTCGCGGTGCGCGGCAACGGCCCCGAACTGACCCGCGTCGAACTTGACGGGCAAGGCGTACAGTCGGCCGGCGGCAGCGACATGAATGGCGGCGGCGACGGTCGCGCCGTCGAGTTCCGCCAACTGTCGGCTGACCTGATCAAGAGTGTCGACGTGGTCAAAGGTTCGACCGCCGACGTGACCGAAGGTTCGCTTGGCGGCGGCATTATCATCAAGACCCGCACGGGCCTGGATTTCAAAAAACCCTACGCCTCTCTGCGTATAGCGGCGACGCAGCATTCGCTAAACCCCGAATGGAAGCCTGACGCGAACCTGATTCTGTCGAATAAATTCCTCAACGGACGTCTCGGTCTGCTGCTGAACGCCTCCACCACCACGTTGCTCAACGAGGGGCATTCGATGCAGACCGCAGGCAGCGGAAACCAAGGCTATTTCCGCCTCTACGACTTCGACAATTCTCCAGAAAAAACTTTCACGTTCCAGCCAAGTACGGTAAACACGGCCGACACAATTGGCACCTCACCCTTGCTGCAATCGCCGCTAACCGGCGGCGGCTTCTTCAGCTCGGGCAGCCCGATCGAGATCGTCACCAAGTCGGCTGCGGCCAAAACCAAGGCGGACTGCTCCGCCACTTTCGCGCCGATCACCGCCGCCCAGCTGTCTACGATTTCAGGCACGTCAGCCCAAACTGCGGCGCAGACCCAGCGCAGCAACGAGCTGGTCACCTGTTTGAACCAATGGGCCGACTACACACCGTCCTTCCCGCGTTACCTCATCAAGCGTGAAATCGACCAACGCCAAAACCTCGACCTGCGCGCCGATTTCAAAGTCGATAACGAACTGACCGTCTACGCCAAGGGTAGCTACAACAAGCGTGACGACAACGTCAACCAGCTCACCTATAGCCTGGGGAATCTGGCAATGAAAAACGGCCTGCCGAACACTGCGCCAGGCTCGGTCGTCGTCGATGCCTCGCACCACGTCACCGCATACACCTTCGCTGACGGCGTAGCAAAGACGGACCAGTTGCACGACACCGCCATCACCACCTCAAAGTATCTACAACTAGGCGGCAGCTTCAAGCGCGGCGGGCTGATCTCGGAGTTCTTCATCGGCGATGCAGAATCCAATTTGCAACGCGGCGCCAAACGTTTGGGTTTTAACGACTACTACGGTTCAGCGAGTGCCAAGCTACTTTCAAACGGCCTGTGGGGCTATACCTTCCCGGGAACCGACCCGATCAAGGAAGCGGGCCTCGATCGTTTTGCCAAGCTCTATCCAAGCAGTGCTAGCGCGGCAGTCAAACCCGGCATCTACAATGTCCTTGCGATTCCGGCCTACACGGCGGCACAGCAACAGGCCGTCACCTCGTCACCCAACGTGACGTGGGAGCCGCAGATACGCGAGAGCAGTGAGCGTACCGCCAAGTTCGACCTGACTTACGCCATGCCGGCGACTATCCCGTTCTTCAGGCGCATCAAATCGGGCTTCAACCTGCGCGATACCGGCAGCAACAGCTGGTCCATCAACAACGGCGGCTATAACCTGCGCGAGCCGTCGGGGACTTTTGGCCAGCCCGGCTATATCGCGCCGATTGTGCTGCCATCGCCGACACTGCGCAGCACGCTCTACGGCTGCCAGGATTCCCCTGGTTCGCTGGCATCGGGGGGAAACAAGTGCCAGTTCGGTCTGGTCATGAAAGACAATACACGCCAGGCATTCGACAGTTCGGCGATTATGACCCTACCGCAGTTCATGGATATGCTTCAGCAGACTATGGTACTCAAGGCCACGCCTACCCAATTTTTCAGCGGCGCACAGGGTCGTCCGGAAGGTCTGCTGGACAACTGGACCCAAATGGACGTTGAAAAAATATTCGCCATCACCGGCATCCCCAACGCAAACTACGACTGCGTCAAGCGCTGCCAGGCGAGCGACGGCAAGGTCTACGATCAGCCTTACGCTAAGCTCAAGGAGCGCACCTCCGCCTTCTACTTGATGAGCGATTTTTCCTTGGATCACCTGCCTTTCACCCAACGGCCCCTGCCCTTCGGCGTAGAACTAGACGGCAACATCGGTGTACGCTACGTACGCACCCAGGTCGACGGCACCGGCATGATGACCCTGACCTCGATCACCAAGACCGAATCGTACGACCACTTCAACCCGAATGCGGCTGGCGGCACGGTCACCCTCAAGGTCTCGCAAGCCACCCAGACCAGTGCCATCTCCAACGACATTCTGCCTAGCCTGAACCTGGCGACGTGGCTGATGCCGAGCCAGCTCGTAGTACGCTACAGCGTGGCCAAAACCGTGGCGCGTCCACCGGTGTCACGTCTGCTGCCATCGGGCTCCTGCACCTATGACCAGCGGCGCGAGGACGACCCAGAGAACGAAGTGTTCCAGAAATGCTCCGGCACCATCGGCAATCCCTTGCTGAAGGCGCAGCAAAACGTCAATCAAAACTTATCCATTGAGTACTACCCGAACAAGGACACGATGCTCTCCATCGCCACGTTCAAACAAGATGGAAAAGTCGGTCCCGCGATCACGCAAGCGGCGCCGAGGAGTCCCCTATTCGCCGGCACCAGCTTGGTCGATTCGTCATCCGGTTTCGTACTTCCAAGGCCTGACGTGCTATTCGACTATTCGACCTGGATAAATGGTGCAGCAACCAGCCGCACCGGCCTGGAAATCAGCGGAAAGACCGCGTTCACCTTCCTGCCGTGGCTGCTGCGCTATACCGGCTTGGATGCCAACTACAGTCAACAGCGGTCGAAGTCGAGCACCGAAAATATCTCCGACCTGCTGACCGGTACCCCGCTGCCACCAGCGCGCGAGTCGAAGTACACGTACAACTGGGCGCTCTGGTACGACGATGGCAAACTCGCAGCGCGTGTAGCGGTACAGGCGGTAGCTTCGCAGTTTATTTGCATCGCGTCCTGCAACGCAGCAGGTGTCAATAACTACCCGAACGCGGCGCCGGTTCGGATCGGATTTCCGTACAATCCAGGTTCGCCAAACTTCAAAGACGCGACCCGCTTCATCGACGCCAAGGTCTCGTACAAATGGCGGCCGAACACCGAATTTTTCGTCGATGGCCGCAACTTAGGCAAGGCAACCTCATCAACCAGTCAGGCACAGTACGCACCGCTCTCGAATGGCGTGCCGAACCTGCTTGACTTAAGTTACTCAGGACGTCGCATCATGCTCGGGGTGTCTTTCCGCAACATGTAATAGCCGCAACATTTCTGGGATAATTGGGCACCCAGATGGATGCTGATGCGCGGGGTGCGCCCCATAAGCGCTAACCAAAGTTTTCAGTAGCCGTTAAAATTGCGAGATTGAGTCATCAAACAAGAAGAACCATGCATACAGAAGCGTACAAAGAAGTCGGAGAAGACTGGTCAAAGATAGTGAAACTATTGCCAGAGG
>JANXTY010000047.1 GCA_025352145.1 Oxalobacteraceae bacterium | reverse complement strand
ACTTACAACCTCACTGCTAAAGCTACGGATAATCAAAGTGGGGTCGCCTCCAGCGTCCCCATTACCATTGTAGTCAATGCCCCTCCCGCTGTAACTCTGTCGGCTCCTGCCAATAATGCCAACTACAGTTCGACAGCCATTATTAATCTCGCTGCGACTGCATCAGATAGTGACGGGAGCATCGCCAAGGTCGAATTTTATCGAGGCGGGACTCTTATTTCTACCGCGACCAATACGCCCTATACCGCCACTCTTGCTAGTCTCGCTATGGGCAACTACACCCTCACTGCCAAGGCCACCGACAACAAAGGCGCTGTCACCACTAGCGCTCCGATCACGGTCCACGTGGTGCCGAACGCATCGCCGACTATCCAGTTGAGCGCCCCCATCAATAACAGTAGTTTCGATGGGCCGGCAACAGTGGGCATTAGCGTATTGGCTGCCGATAGCGATGGTATTATTGCGCAGGTCGATTTCTTCTTAAATGGCGCGTTGATTGGCACTACCACCGAATTGGGGAGCGACAATGCTTACCATTTTGTGGTGAACGATCTGGCTGCCGGTAGTTACAGCATTACTGCCAGGGCGACGGATAATCTCGGTACCACCACTCTGGCCAGTACGGTCAATATGACCGTGGTCGTGTCGGCGCAGAAGGTGTACTTTATTCATACGGATCATTTAAATACGCCGCGACTCATTGCCGACAGCGCCGGTCAGACAGTTTGGCAGTGGGATAGTGATCCCTTTGGCAGCAGTGACCCCAACGAGAATCCTTCGGGACTGGGTAAGTTCACGTTCAACCAGCGGTTCCCGGGACAGTACTTTGACAAGGAAACCAATCTGCATTACAACTATTACCGCGACTACGATCCGCAGACAGGTCAATACGTCGAGAGCGATCCGATTGGACTCAAGGGCGGCATTAATACCTATGCATATGTCGGCGGGAATCCGGTTAGCCGCGTCGATCCGCTTGGTCTCTGGTCATTCACGTTCGGCGGGTATTTAGGTGCAGGTTTTCAAGTCACATTTGGCAATGACAACGGAAATGGATTCATGACTGGCCGTGTCGGTTTTGGTTTTGGAGCGGGTTATTCATACGATCCTAATGGAGGTATTCCTGGCCCAGCGCTTCAAGACCCTTCGGTGGGGGGAGTTGTGCTTAGCGATTCTGTCGTTGGGAATTTTAGCGCTGGGCCAATTACTGGGACGGTAGAAGGTGGCTACGCAAGGAATTATTCCAACGGTCAGTCATCCACATACGGCGCCCCCACTCCTACAACGAGCACTCCTTGGTGGGGTGGGATTAGGGCGGATGCGTCGGTGGGTGCCCAATGCACCATCTATTCAAGAAGGCAATAATTGATGAATCGCATATTGAATATTATTAGGTATAGGCCATGAATTCGATATTTGGCATTCTTTTCCGTATATGACACCGACTTTCTACACCGCACATGCTGGTCGGCTGCTTGTCTACCGTTGGGTATTTTTTTCCATATCTGTGATTGGTGTCGCCCTGGTTTTGGCCTTTCTGATTATTCCGTCAACTCCATTGCTTCTTGTTGCCGGTGTGATCGCGGGTCCATTCATCGGAGTTCCGTGGGCTTTACTCTGTATGTGTACTTGGTTTCATCCACAACGTGGCCGATTGCAATTCAACAGTAAGCTTTCCGGTTGGTTACCAAGATGGTTCCAGAGCGGGGTTCGTTGGTACGCAGCTATTTCTCTAACCGCGTTCTTTTTTATCGGAGCGGTTATCTTTCCAATCTTGGCATTGTGTTGGCTCAACAATGCCTAGTCTGGGGCTAAATACATGCTTGGTGATTCCCACAGAACAACGGTAGCACTAATCGGGGTGACAACAACAAGACAACACCCATCACTGCGAGAGCTAGTGAGATTACGACAACACTAAATCCAGTAAGGTAGCCGCTTGTTGGACGCCCGCGAATTCCATAAGGAATTCTCCCGCAAAATAGCCACTGCACACCCGTAACAATAAGAGAAAATCCCAGTACTCGAATGCCTAGCACTGCGCTATGTGAAAATGCTGTGATACACGCAACAAAACTGATGCTGCCGATGATTTTTTGGTTCATGCTCTTACTTCCATTGAGCGTACAGTGCAGCAAGGGAGACTTCATATGGCCGCAGGGTAGCATGCATGCGCATCGACAAACGCCGCGCCTCGTGCTTGAGCAGCATGCCGTCAATCAATTCCTTGACCACGGCACGCTCATCTTTATCGAGCCGGTTCAAGGCTTCGAAGCGCAACCTGAAATCTGTGAGTTATGTCGCTGCAACAACTAAAGGAGTGGCGAAGGCGATTCGTAATCCTCATGATCAGCATATTAGCTAACGTATAGTGATGCGGTGAAGAGACACTGGACGGCCAAAGATCCGATTAGGTTTAAGGGTGGAGATACGGGGCTTTATACCTATGTGAGGGAACCCGATTAGCAGGTAGTGACGGTGGCGAGCACATCACCTATGCCATGCATACTTTTGAGTAAGCGCGCGTGCTGATACCAAACCAGCACGATCAAACACGCCAACATAACCAGCGCCAATACAACCCCGATTTTCTTGAAAAATTTTCCCATAGAATCCAAAAACAATTTTTTAAAAGTATGAATAATCATCGTCAATGTACGGTACATATTACCCAAACTCCCTGGCTGGCTGCTACGATATTTACCCCATGCACGCTATCGTTTTCCCCGACTGTCACAGATCTTTCCATCGCAAAATTGAGCATGATCGCGGCATTACCATGTTTAATCGACTATAGTCATGGCTATCTGTCTCAAAAAATAATCATCTCATGAAATTTGACGTTGCTATCGTAGGAAGCGGCTTGGCCGGATTATCCGTCGCGCTGCATTTAGCCCAAACACGTAAAGTTGCTATCATCTCCAAACGCGCCCTACTCGACGGCGCAAGCAATTGGGCGCAAGGCGGTATCGCTGCCGTACTCGATTCCGGTGATAGCCATTCACAACACATCGACGATACCCTCGTCGCCGGTGCCGGTCTATGCGACGAAGCTGCCACGCGTTTTATTGTCGAGCATGGTCGTGAAGCCATCGACTGGCTGATATCACAAGGCGTGCCATTCACCAGGGACGCGTCCGCGGAATTGGGGTTTCATCTGACAAGAGAAGGCGGACATAGCCAACGCAGGATTATCCATGCCGCCGATGCGACCGGCCACGCCGTTCAAGTCACGTTGGAGCAAAAAATACGCTCCCATCCCAACATCAGCCTGTTCGAACATCACTGTGCCATCGATCTGATCACATCAGACAAGCTAGTCGGCAAGAAAAAACATCCCTCCTCTTCGCCTTCCCGCCCGCCCGCACAATGTTACGGCCTGTATGTGCTGGATGAAAAAAACGGCAAGGTCATGACTTTCGGCGCCGATCACACCGTATTGGCAACCGGCGGTGCAGGCAAAGTGTATCTGTACACTACCAACCCCGACACTGCCACCGGAGACGGCATCGCGATGGCATGGCGCGCAGGTTGCCGCGTATCCAACATGGAATTTATCCAGTTCCACCCCACCTGTTTGTATCACCCCTATGCCAAATCATTTCTGATTACCGAAGCCATTCGAGGCGAAGGGGGCTTGCTCAAATTACCACCGGAAGCAGGTGTTGCGGGTGGAAATCGCTTCATGCCGACCCACGATGAACGCGCAGAACTGGCACCACGCGACGTGGTTGCAAGAGCCATCGACTTTGAAATGAAAAAACGCGGACTCGATTATGTCCACCTCGACATCAGTCACCAGCCACCGCAATTTTTGAAGGAACATTTTCCCACCATCTATGCCCGTTGTCTTGAACTAGGTATCGATATCACCAAAGAACCCATTCCCATTGTGCCGGCCGCACATTACACTTGCGGCGGCGTACTCACGGACATGCATGGCCGAACCGATCTGCCCGGCTTATACGCTGTTGGCGAAACTGCCTGTACCGGCCTGCATGGGGCCAACCGGTTAGCCAGCAATTCTTTGCTCGAGTGCTTGGTACTAGGCCGTGCGGCAGCCCACGACATTGAGCAGCAATCGACCCATGCCACCCCCGCATTGCCTGTCTGGGACGAAAGCCGTGTCACTAATGCGGATGAAGAAGTCGTCATTGCACATAACTGGGACGAATTACGCCGCTTCATGTGGAACTATGTCGGCATTGTGCGCACCACTAAGCGTTTAGAACGCGCCCAGCATCGCATTCGGCTGCTAAAGGAAGAAATTGACGAGTACTACACCCATTTTCGCATTACCCAGGATTTGCTAGAGCTACGCAACCTAGTCGATGTCGCCTCACTGATCGTTGAAAGCGCCCTGTCTCGACATGAAAGTCGGGGGTTGCACTTTAGCCGGGATTATCCTGAGACCTTGCCCACTGCTTTACCTAGCGTACTATTGCCAGTGCAGCGATGAACTAAGGGCTAGGATACGCGATGTAAAGAGGCCCTATACGGTACTACCCACTGGTGCGCCGAGAAATCTTTTCTCCAGCAAGGCCTGCATGGCTTGCGCCGATACCGGCCGGGAGATAAAGTATCCCTGCACTTCATCGCATAAGAGCGACTGCAAGATTTCCATTTGCTGAATCGTCTCCACTCCTTCGGCGGTAACCTTCATTCCAAGAGCGTGCGCCATCGATATAATCGCTTTAACAAACACTTCGCCTTCGCTGGTCGCACCCAGTTCCGATGTAAATGCCCGGTCGACCTTCAATACATCCATATCGAAACGCTGCAACTGGGACAAGGAGGAATAGCCAGTACCAAAATCGTCAATCAGCAGCAAGATACCCAGAGCCCTGATTTCGGAAAGTTCAAGAGCAATTACCTCCTGCTCCCCCATCATCGCGGACTCCGTTATCTCCACCTGAATGTCACTAGGATCAATGTCATATTTCGCGATGTACAAAGACAGCAAATTTTTGATATTTCCCTCACTAAATTGCTTGGGCGAGACATTGACCGATACCGGCACCGTTGTTAACCCGGCTTTTTTCCACGTCGCAATCTGGGCACATGCTTTCTCAATGACCTGTTCACCGAGTTTGAGAATCAGGCCGGTACTTTCCGCCAAAGGAATAAATTCAAGCGGAGGGATCATTCCACGCACCGGATCGATCCAGCGTACCAGCGCTTCCATTCCACATATTTCACAAGTAAGCGTATCCACACGCGGCTGATAGTGGAGCACGAACTGGTCCTGCTCTATCGCCAGCCGAAGTGCCTGCTCGCTGTCGAGTCGAATTTTGAGCGTGTCGTAAAGATGGGACTCAAAGAATCGATGATGTCCTTTGCCATCTGCTTTCACTGCATACATCGCGATGTCTGCATTCTTGAGCAGCACTTCCGGGTCGATGCCATCGTCAGGAAAAATGCTGATGCCGATAGAGGCCCCTATCAATTGCTTTCCTTCGGTAAGGTCAATCGGCGCCTTCAGTGCTTTGGTAATTCTCTCGGCCACAATGGATGCGTCATTTCTGCTTAAAACCTGTTCCACCACAATCGTGAACTCATCGCCGCCAAGACGCACAATCCGGTCGCTCGGGCGCAGAACGGCTTTTATTCGCATGGCGACAATTTTCAGTAACTCGTCTCCAGATGAGTGACCCAGGGTATCATTGATATTTTTAAAGTCGTCGAGATCGACAAAAAGTATGGCGAGCTTGTTGCCACTGGCCTTGGCACGCTCCATGGCAGCCGGAAGAAAGCGAAGCAGCCAGTGCCGGTTTGGCAGCGCAGTCAAGGCATCCTCATTGACTAAACGCATCAGATTCTGCTCATTTTTTTTCGCTTCAGAGATGTCCCGAATCGTTAGCGCAAGTCCCGTTTCGGACTTGACGAAACGCCGGTAAAGCCAATTTATATTCAAGGGACTTTCGTCGGGAACACGATATTCGTCCTCATAACTGCCCGAGATAAACGCAGCATTAAACACATCGATTATCGACTGAAATATCTTTTCAGGATAAAGCGTCGAGAGTCGTATCCCAAGAAATTTCTCATGCGAAATTCCGAAAAAAAATGCCCCGCGCTCGTTACAATCGACCAACTCCCAGTCCACTATTTTTTCGGCATCATCAAACACGGGGCTGATGATATAGAAACCTTCGTTAGCACCGTCCGTTGCCACCCGATACGTCTTGCGTACCGCCAGCGCCTGACGTTCTTTTTCTGCCACCCGCACTCCGGATATACCGCCGAAAAGGGCAAAAAATAGCAAGGCCAGGCTACCACCGATGGCAAAGGAACGATATGTTCGCCAGCTGGACTCATAAGGTGAAAACAATTCATGTTTGGATAAACCGACCAGCACGGTAAATGGATATGTTTTTACATCTTGCCAACCCACGTATCGGGGCAACTTATCCGCGAAAACAGTGCCATCTTCTACCAACCGTGGGGTCCGCACACTGCGCAACGCATCGGTAACGTGAACTGCAGGTTTGAGCGCTTCATAATGGTTACCCCCGATCATCGAAGAACGTAAAATGCCATCCTCCCCAATCGCCGCCAAAAGACCAGCCTTGCCAAGGATGGCGCTATCGTAAAAAGAGAGCAGGTAGGCGGGGTCAACACCGATGAGAATAACGCCAGCAAATGAGTCATCTTTAGCTTCCAGGCGTCTGGTGAAGTAGATGACATTTTTTCCCGAAAACGGGCTGACCGTAGGCGTACCAATATGCAGTTCGCTTGAATTATTAAATTTATGAAACAGAAAATAATCCTGTTGTGCCAATGATAAATTCTGGTGAGTCCGAGCCGTACTACTTACCGGACGCCCTTCTCTATCGATTATCGCCACTACTTCAAACTGGGATGTAGCGAAAAAACCATCTCTCTTGAGATTCTCCAGCCTGAAATCCTGTAAATGCTCCCAGTCCAGTTTGACATGCATGCTGATCTGATCCATCTGCTCAAAGCTGCGGCTCAGGAATGTCGCGTAAACACGCGCAAGTGATGCTGCGTCAGTCACAGCGCGGGTCTCCAACGCTATTTTTTCAGAGTCAATTTTCCACCCAATAAAGTTCCACAATGCAATGCCCATCACCAAACAAAAAATAGGCCAAACAAAAATGATTTTGGCATTCTCCGCAGTGAGGCGAAATTTATGTATAGGAGATATAGCCATCTCTAAATGAAGGTCAAGAATGGCTTACTGTGATACCACTGTCGTTGCATTTTCATGGAACACCCTACCCCGCTCTTGACATAAATTACGTGAGCCCTCGTCCTTCTTTGGATTTACAAAGAAATTTTCTGAAGAAGTGTCGTAGTGTCCCTACGACCAGCCGAAGAAATTTCCTTACCCACCAAAATCTTGCACGATCATTTACCGAATTTATACAAAAATCGAGTTAGCATAAGGAAGGATCGCCACACTCGCTGACCCATCTCAGTCACGATGTTTTAAACCAATAAAACAGCACTAGGCGCAAGTTAAATAATATCATCACGTCACACCAAAAAGAGCGTCATGCCACTGAAATCGGACGCGAAATTTCATGCTTTGTTCTCACCGTGCGACCTAGGAAAAAACGTATCTGACTTAAGATATCGCAACGTCAAATCGATTCCAGCAATCACCCCGATAAGGGATGCTCAATGTAAGGGATAGTCAAGGCATATTCAAAATTTTAGGACTGCGCCTACTATCTCAATTTTCAGAAGAGCCTTTTAGTTTTTTTTCCAGGATTCCTCTACCAGCCTGGCAACCGAAGAAGGCATTGCCACATAATCGAGTTCCGATGCACCCCCCCCCATTTTTATATGCCCAGCTAAAAAATCTCAAAACTTCTTTTGTGTGCTTCGCATCCATTTCTGTTTGACGAATCAAAATAAACGATGCTCCAGTAATGGGCCAACTGGCACCACCTGTCTGTTCCGTCAGTACTAATGAAAAATCAGGTGTATTTGCCCAATCGGCATTCGCTGCGGCGGCCTTGAACGATTCTTCAGACGGAGCGACGAATTTCCCGTCACGATTTTTAAGTAAGGTGTACTGCATTTTGCCTTTTTTCACGTAGGCGTACTCGACATATCCGATAGCACCGGAGATACGCTTCACGTTGGCTGCAACGCCTTCGTTACCCTTGCCTGCGACACCGATTGGCCATGCAACCAGTGCGCCGACACCGACCGTTTTTTTGAAATCGTCATTCGTTTTGGAAAGATAATCCGTAAACAAAAATGAAGTGCCCGATCCATCGGCGCGGTAGGTAATGGTGATATCCAATGCGGGCAATTTAAGGCCCGGATTGAGTGCCTCGATCATGGGAGAATTCCATTTGCTGATTTTTCCAAGGTAAATATCGCCTAATAATTTACCGCTCAGCTTCAGCTCTCCGGGCGCGATGCCTTCAATATTGACAACGGGGACAACGCCACCCATGACGGCCGGAAATTGCATCAGGCCGTCGGCCTTTAATTCCTGGGTGCTCAAAGGCATATCGGATGCACCAAAGTCAACGCTGTGGGCTTTGATCTGCTTGATTCCTGCGCTCGAACCAATGGATTGATACTGCAATACATTTCCCGTTTTTTTAGCATAGATTTCAGCCCATTTTGCATACACGGGATAGGGAAAAGTAGCGCCAGCGCCAGTGATGGTTGCAGCCATACCGGACAGGGAAACCAAGGCGAATCCGCCTGCAATTAAAAGGAAATACACAGTGCGATACACAGGCATATTTATCCTAAAAAATAACACAGCAAAATCCTCTGGCTACTATATCTCATTACCATGACAAAATGGGGGCTGAGTTTCCCCAGCAGATAAGCGAAAAATTGCCTTCTATTGCCTCCTATTTCGGGTAATTCCTTTTCTCAACCCTCATAGGGAATTTCCGCTGACGAAGTCAGGAATACCTCAATTTTCCGCCAATCACGGCATTCCATCATTCTTCGATAATACGCAACGAATAATCCGTCGCCTGTACATCCTTGGTCAAAGCGCCAATAGAGATGCGGTCAACTCCGGTTTCGGCAATGGCACGGACGCTGTTCTTGTCCACCCCACCGGATGCTTCCAGTAGCGCCCTTTTCTGAGTCACAGATACGGCTTCACGCATCGCATCCAGACTAAAGTTATCTAACAACACCGACGTGGCGCCTGCTGCAAGTGCCTCCTTGAGTTGCACTATATTTTCAACTTCAATTTGAATCGACACACCCGCATTAAGGGAATAGGCCGTGTGCATAGCGGCAGTAACGCTACCCGCTGCGGCAATATGATTTTCCTTGATCAGGATACCGTCGTACAAAGCCAGCCGCTGATTTTCTCCACCGCCGACACGGACAGCATATTTTTGCGCCAGTCGTAGTCCAGGCAGTGTCTTGCGCGTATCGAGGATGACGGCACGCGTGCCTTGAATCATCTCAACGTAATGACGAGTCACAGTGGCAACGCCCGACAATAGCTGTAAGAAATTTAACGCAGTTCTCTCCGCCGTAAGCAAAGCACGGGCCGGTGCTTCGATCACGCACACCTGGCTATCTTTTTCCATCATCGCACCTTCAGAATGACGCCAAGAGATACGCATATTCGGATCGAGATTCTTCATCACAGCCTCAAACCACGGTGCACCACACAACACCGCCCTCTCGCGCACGACAACGCGGGCTTTGATCCACTGATCCTCCGAAATCAACTTCCCCGTGATATCACCGCTGCCCATATCCTCTGCCAACGCTGCTCGGATGTTCATCTCCAGCGCCACAGCAAGATCAGCCTCCAATGGCGCGAAGGGATTGTTCAAGCTCATTATCGCGTTACTCATGCAGGACCCATTCCGGAAAATAATTTTCCTTCTTTGGCCAGATCGCCACTTGGACGTACATTGGCTTTCTGCATTGCTGCAAAATCGAGCATGCGGTCAATACATCTGATGGCATCACGCCCCGTCGCTGGGTCAATATGAATTTCGTTTCTGCCATTTTCCAATACGTCGGCCAGATTTGCCAACCCATTCATTGCCATCCAGGGACAATGCGCGCAACTTTTACAGGTGGCGCTGTTACCTGCGGTCGGGGCTTCGATGAAATGTTTGCCGGGGGCAGCCAATCTCATTTTGTGCAAAATACCGTTATCGGTCGCAACGATAAATTCATTCGCATCGAGCGTTTGTGCCGCTGCAATCATTTGCGAAGTGGAACCGACCATGTCTGCCAGCGCCACCACTGCCGCAGGCGACTCTGGATGCACCAATACTTTCGCATGGGGATGATCGCGCTTTAGCAATTCCAATTCGACGGCCTTGAATTCGTCATGCACCAAACAGGATCCCTGCCACAACAACATGTCGGCACCTGTTTTCTTTTGAATATAGCCGCCCAAATGCTTGTCTGGTGCCCATAAAATTTTCTTACCCTGCGCATGCAGATGGGCCACGATGCTAAGCCCGATCGACGATGTCACCATCCAGTCCGCTCTTGCTTTGACTGCCGCACTGGTATTGGCATACACCACCACAGTACGATCCGGGTGCGCATCACAAAATGCAGAAAATTCGTCTGCCGGACAACCCAGATCCAACGAACAGGTCGCATCCAGATCGGGCATTAATATGCGCTTTCCCGGACTCAGGATTTTTGCCGTTTCCCCCATAAATCGCACACCGGCAACCACCAAAGTTTGGGCCGAATGGTCCCGGCCAAAACGCGCCATTTCCAGTGAATCCGATACACAGCCACCCGTTTCTTCGGCCAGATCCTGCAAATCAGCATCCACATAATAATGCGCCACCAACACTGCGGCCTGCTCTTTTAAGAGACGTTTGATACGTTGTTTTAACGCAGTTTTTTCCTCAAAAGAGGGTGCCGCAGGTGTACGTGCCCAGGCTTGTGCCATGCAACTGCCGGTTTGGCCCTTTATCGGGCTTTCATATTCTATAGTTTTGAGGGATTGAATCAGCATAATGAAAAAATGGGTTATATATTGGTAGGATGACTATCTCGTAAGCAGTACAATATCTGTACTGCTCTCATGTTTAAAAATGGTCTTTTCCTCGTTATGTTTGTCGCGTGTGGAGCGTTTTATCGTATTATTTACCTAATTTAGTGTGCGCGATTTTGTATTGTTGGTATTGTATTTCTTGTTTCGAATTTTGATAGAGCCATGGATAAATTAATTTTTGATAAAACAGATAAAGGCCGAGAAGAAATTGCTACACGTAAATACGGTCTTGCGCCGCGCATGCGCAGCTTGCTTGTATTGGTTGACGGCAAAAAAAGCCGCGCCGAACTTCTAGTAAAAGTGGCAGGGCTAGGACTTGATGATCAATGCATTATTGAGCTGATCGACAATCATTTTATTGAATACGTCCATGAAGCCAGTGCTATTACCACCCCTGCAACCACCTCAAGCACAGTCGAACCTGTACGCAAGATGCCGGTCGAAAAAGCCGAAAAGAACGCCCCCCCCTCTCCATCTCCAGTATCTGTGCCGGTAGAAAATGCTTCTGGTGACGTTCCAGACATTAAGATTAAATCTATCGCTTACGAACACTCGGAAGCACTACACAAATTTTTTAATGAAACCATTAAGAGTACGATCGGGTTTCGCGGATTTTTCTTGCAACTCAAAGCAGAACAAGCACAAACCGTCAGCGAATTCCGGGAGCTGCGCATTCCTTTTCTAGAGGCCGTCCTCAAAGCGCAAGGTCAAGAGATGACCATTAGCTTGCGCGACAGGCTCGATGAACTGCTTGAAAAAGCAGAGAAATCAACCCGTTAAAAACAGTCGTTCTAACATCCCATAAAAACGCCGCAGGAAAATTCCTGCGGTTTTTTTCATCTTCATCGAAATTATTCGATACCCTGGCTTTTCAGATAGTCCTCATAATTGCCTTGGAAGTCCACAATTTCATTGTCTTTCACTTCCAGAATACGGGTCGCAAGGGAAGAGACGAATTCACGATCATGCGATACAAAAATGAGCGTTCCCGCATATTTTTCCAGCGCTATGTTCAATGATTCGATCGACTCCATATCCATATGATTAGTCGGCTCATCGAGCAGTAATACGTTGTGACGACCCAGCATCAGTTTGCCGTACATCATGCGGCCTTTTTCGCCGCCTGACAGAACTTTTACTGGTTTTTTAACCTCATCGCCACCGAACAACAAACGCCCCAGAATAGAACGTACCGCCTGATCGTCATCGCCTTCTTTAGTCCACTGACCGATCCAGTCAGTCAGATTTTTGTCACTTGCAAAATCCTCTGTCGGATCCTGCGGCATATAACCGACATCAGCATGCTCAGCCCATTTTACCAATCCGCTATCGGCCTGCAGGCCGCAACGCTCAAGCCCGCCCATGCAACGCAATAAGGTCGTTTTACCCACACCACTGGCACCAATGATAGCAATGCGCTCCCCCGCCTCGACCATAATGCTAAAGTTTTTAAAAATCGGACGATCATAGGTCTTACACAAACCTTGAATCTCGACCGCCTGCCGATGGAGTTTTTTCTCTCCGTCGAAACGAACAAACGGATTAGCACGGCTAGATGGCTTGAGATCCTCAACCTTGATTTTATCGATTTGTTTCGCGCGTGAAGTCGCTTGGCGTGCCTTGGATTTATTGGCCGAAAAACGCCGCACAAAATCCTGCAATTCAGCGACTTTATCTTTCGCCTTCGCGTTATTGAGCAATTGCTGATTACGCGCCTGGGTCGATGCAAACATATAGTCATCATAGTTACCTGGGTAGACCTTCAATGTCCCATAATCCATATCTGCCATGTGCGTGCAAACCTGGTTTAAAAAATGGCGGTCATGCGAAATAATAATCATGGTCGAATTGCGTTCATTCAACACATCTTCTAACCAACGAATAGTATTAATGTCCAAGTTGTTGGTCGGCTCATCAAGAAGCAGAATATCTGGATTTGAAAACAAGGCCTGCGCCAACAATACGCGTAATTTCCAGCCTGGTGCAACATTACTCATCGGGCCTTGATGTTGGTCGATCGAGACGCCAGCACCCAACAACAATTCGCCGGCCCGGGCTTCAGCGGTATAACCGTCGTATTCTGAAAACTTGGCCTCCAACTCTGCTGCTGCCATATAGTCGTCATCGGTAGCATCGGGATTGGCATAAATAGCGTCGCGCTGAGCCATCGCCGCCCACATTTCCGTATGGCCCATCATGACGACATCGAGGACACGCATGGTCTCAAACGCAAATTGATCCTGCCGCAATTTACCTAAGCGCTCATTGGTGTCGAGCATGACGGTTCCTGCGGAGGAATCCAGATCACGTCCAAGAATTTTCATGAAGGTGGACTTTCCACAACCGTTGGCCCCGATTAAGCCATAACGATTGCCATCGCCAAACTTGACAGAGATGTTCTCGAACAACGGCTTGGCGCCGAATTGCATAGTGATATTTGCAGTGGAAAGCACGGATAAAACCTTTAGTAATATGGATTCGAATAACCGCAGATTTTACCATCTTGCGGCGCAACATCTAGATCCGAATGTTGTATACACTAAACACCCCCACAGGAGAAATTATGAATAACCGCTTCGACCTCCCGCGTTTCCCCACCCTGTTCATCTCACATGGTTCGCCCATGCATGCCATCGAAGGTGGTGCCGCAGGAGAAGCCTGGGAAGCACTGGCGCAACGAATCGGCAAGCCGCACGCAATCCTAATAGCATCGGCACACTGGGAAACCCCTGTGCCGATGCTCACCGGTTCCGCCACACCAGATACGATCCATGATTTCGGTGGTTTCCCGGATGCCTTGTATCGCATCCAATATCGCGCGCCGGGTGCCCCGGCCTTGGCGGAACGCATAAAAAATTTGCTGCGCGACGTCGATGCCCGCACCAGTATCGAACCTCAGCGCGGACTAGACCACGGTGCCTGGTCGCCATTACTGCATATGTATCCCGATGCCGACATCCCCGTTTTACAACTATCAGTTCAACCCGAGCGCGGAGCGCGTCACCACTTTGCTATGGGAAAAGCGCTCGAAGTCCTGCGTGAAGAAGGCGTACTGATCATAGGTTCCGGCCACATGACACACAATCTGCGTGACGCATTCAGTCAGCATCCAGCCCAAGATATAGCACAGTACGCCACCGCATTTCGCAATTGGGTGGACGAACGTGTTCAAGCGGGGCATGCCGATGAACTCATTGACTGGAATACCCGCGCACCTTCTGCCCTGCGTGCGCATCCCAGTCCCGAACATTTTCTGCCGCTGTTCGTTGCTCTCGGCGCAGCGGGTACACCGTGGAAAACAGAAACCGTATTCTCTGGATTTTTGGGTGCCGCACTAGCGATGGATTCCTATCGCTTCGACTGATTTTTTCATGGCAGTTTTCCTGGCAATTACCTAGCAGATTTCATCAATCAAGGTAAATTTCAACATTGTTCTTTGCACCCAAAAAATACGCAGTGGAGGGAACAATTTTTGTATTTTCTTTAGCCCCAGCAAAAAAGTTTTTAGAAAATTTTTAGGTCGATTCAGCTAACCTGAACATCATCAAAACCACCTTGTTTGGAGATGTTGATGGACATTGTTTATATCGGCGCGATCCTTGCCTTTCTGGCCGTCACCCTCGCCCTTACCTTTGGATGCGCCCTATTGGGAGAGCAGCCATGAATACTTTTTATGTGATCGGCGCCATCGTAGCGACCTGCTTGCTGGTGTATCTAGTGGCAGCCCTGCTGAGAGCGGAGAATTTATGATGACATACCAATCATTCATGCTGCTTGGCACATTCCTAGTCGGCTTGTTGACGTTCGCTTACCCCTTGGGTCTTTATCTGGCGAAGGTCGGTAACTGTGGGCCCATTCATGGCTTAGGTTGGCTGACTAAAGCAGAAAATTTTCTTTACCGCATTTCCGGGGTCACACCAGATTCGGCTATGGGCTGGAAAACGTATGCCATTGCCCTACTCGTTTTCAATGCAATGGGAGCACTGATTGTGTATGCAGCACAGCGCTTGCAAGCGTGGCTGCCCCTAAATCCGCAGGCCTTTCCAAACATTAGCGCAGACTCTGCTTTTAACACTGCCGTAAGCTTCGTCAGCAATACCAACTGGCAAGGATACAGCGGAGAATCGACGATGAGCTATCTAACCCAGATGCTGGTATTGACAGGCCAGAATTTTTTTTCTGCGGCAACCGGCATGGCGGTCGCCTTTGCATTAATTCGTGGTTTCGCCGCACGCTCTACCAAAACCATTGGCAATTTCTGGGTCGATATTACCCGTTCGACTTTGTACGTGCTGCTCCCTTTGTCGGCTGTTTTCGCCCTATTTCTCATGGGGCAAGGCGTGATTCAGAATTTTTCTGCATACAAGGAAGTGACTCTTCTCGATCCGATCACCTACACACAGCCGAAGAACGGCCCCGACGGACAGATGCTAAAGGACATCAAGGGGTACCCCATCCTCGACACCATCACCGCCAAGACGCAGACCATTGCAATGGGTCCGGTCGCTTCGCAAGAAGCGATCAAAATGATCGGTACTAATGGCGGCGGATTTTTCAATGCTAACTCAGCGCATCCGTATGAAAATCCGACGCCGCTTTCCAACTTTTTCCAAATGCTATCGATTTTTCTGATTCCTGCCGGATTATGTTTTGCTTTTGGAAAAATGGTCGGCGACATGCGCCAGGGTTGGGCAGTGCTTGGTGCAATGACACTGATTTTTGTAGCAACGACAGCCATTGTCATGATTGCGGAACAACAAGCGCATCCCGCGTTGCATGCACTCGGTGTGGATCAGGTTGCCAGCGCGTTGCAATCGGGCGGCAACATGGAAGGTAAAGAAACACGTTTTGGTATCAGCGCATCGGCGCTGTTCGCTGCCATCACAACTGCCGCGTCTTGCGGCGCAGTCAATGCGATGCACGATTCATTCATGCCGCTGGGCGGAATGGTGCCGCTGGTACTGATCCAGTTGGGTGAAGTGGTGTTCGGCGGGGTCGGTTCCGGTTTGTACGGCATGCTCATTTTCGCAATTCTGGCCGTATTCATCGCCGGTCTGATGATTGGGCGTACTCCCGAATATTTAGGGAAAAAAATCCAGGCATACGAGATGAAAATGACCTCTATCGCGATCTTGGTAACGCCAGTACTGGTACTGACCGGCACGGCAATTGCGGTAATGCTCGATTCTGGCAAAGTCGGTGTCGCTAATCCCGGAGCGCACGGTTTTTCAGAAATTCTGTATGCCTTCAGTTCAGCAACCAACAATAATGGCAGCGCATTCGCAGGGTTATCGGCCAATACGCCTTTTTATAACACCTTACTCGCCATTGCAATGTGGTTTGGGCGTTTTGCCATGATCGCACCGATCCTTGCAATCGCCGGATCGCTGTCTGCAAAAAAACGGTTGGAAATCACTGGCGGCACCATGCCTACACATGGTCCTTTGTTCATTGCATTGCTGGTTGGCGTCGTGGTTCTAGTGGGTGTATTGAACTATGTGCCTGCGCTCGCGCTCGGGCCGATGATTGAACACCTACAAGTCTTCGGACGCTAATTTAAGGAGACTGTCATGCAAATCATCGAGCCAATCACCCCTATCCCATTACGGACAAGCCTGTCTCTTCTCGACCCCGTCTTGATGCAAGCCGCCTTCATCGACACATTCAAAAAACTTAACCCGCGCCATCAGTTTCGCAATCCCGTCATGTGCGTGGTCTATATCGGCAGCATTCTTACGACCATGCTGTTTGTTCAGTCCTGGAGCGGCACAGGCGAAGCCAGTCCATCCTTCATTTTGTCGGTGTCTGTTTGGCTTTGGTTAACGGTGTTATTTGCCAATTTTGCTGAAGCGCTCGCGGAAGGCCGTAGCAAAGCACAAGCGGGTTTCTTACGCACGCTGAAAAACACAGTAGCAGCCAAAAAACTCGATGCGCCGAAATATGGAAATTCTTGGGTTACTACAGTTGCCGAGAAGCTGCACAAAGGCGATACAGTTCTGGTGGAAGCCGGTGACATTATCCCCATCGACGGCGAAGTGATTGAAGGCCTGGCCTCAGTCGATGAAAGCGCGATCACAGGCGAATCAGCTCCAGTCATTCGTGAATCGGGGGGTGATTTTTCATCGGTCACGGGTGGTACACGCGTGCTATCGGATTGGTTGGTGGTACGCATCACCGTTAATCCGGGCGAAGCTTTCATAGATCGCATGATTGCCATGGTCGAGGGAGCCAAGCGTCAGAAAACGCCGAATGAAATTGCGCTCACTATCTTGCTGGTCGCACTGACCATCGTGTTCCTGATCGTAACGGTCACCCTACTACCCTTCTCGCTTTATTCGGTCGAGGTTGCCAAAGCCGCTGGCATTACCAGTTCGCCCGTCACAATCACGGTACTCATCGCCTTATTAGTGTGCCTTATTCCCACCACCATCGGCGGTCTGCTCTCGGCAATCGGCGTCGCGGGCATGAGTCGCATGATGCGTGCCAACGTGATCGCAACGTCAGGGCGTGCAGTCGAAGCAGCAGGCGATGTAGATGTGCTATTGCTAGACAAGACGGGTACGATCACGCTAGGCAATCGACAAGCGGCTAAATTCGTACCCGCGCCGGGTGTGACAGAAATCCAGCTGGCCGATTCTGCCCAATTGGCGTCGCTTGCAGACAAGACCCCGGAAGGCCGCAGTATTGCGGTCCTGGCCAAACAAAAATTTAATATCCGCGAACGCGACATGAGCGCCCTCAACGCCACCTTTGTATCCTTCACTGCGCAAACCCGGATGAGCGGTATTGATATGGATGCTCGTTCAATTCGAAAAGGTGCCAGCGATTCGATGAAGAAATATGTCGAAGCTCTGGGATACCCGTTTCCTGCCGAAGTAATAAAAACCGTAGACGACATCGCACGCAACGGAAGCACGCCGTTAGTCGTCGTGGACAAAGGCCGGGTAATGGGTACCATCGAACTTAAAGATATCGTCAAAGGTGGCATCAAAGAACGCTTCGCCGAATTGCGCCGCATGGGTATCAAGACTGTAATGATCACGGGGGATAACAAACTTACCGCTGCGACGATTGCAGCAGAAGCGGGTGTGGACGATTTTCTGGCAGAAGCGACTCCTGAAGAAAAACTCAAGCTGATCCGCAGTTATCAATCCGATGGGCGCTTGGTGGCGATGACAGGGGACGGCACTAATGATGCGCCCGCTCTGGCTCAGGCAGATGTGGCAGTGGCCATGAACTCCGGCACGCAAGCAGCAAAAGAGGCAGGCAACATGGTCGATCTCGATTCCAATCCGACCAAGTTGCTGGAGATTGTGGAAATTGGCAAGCAAATGCTGATGACACGCGGATCGCTTACCACATTTTCCATCGCCAATGACATTGCGAAATATTTTGCCATTATTCCGGCCGCGTTCGTGACAACCTATCCGCCATTGAAAGCACTGGATGTAATGCATCTGACCAGCCCCTCGTCGGCCATTATGTCCGCAGTAATTTTCAATGCGCTCATTATCCTGATGTTGATCCCACTCGCATTGAAGGGGGTCAAATATCGCGCTGTCGGGGCCGCCGCGCTGCTACGTCGCAATCTGTTAATTTACGGACTTGGCGGCATTGCGGTCCCGTTTGGGGGCATCAAAATCATTGATGTCTTGCTCACCCTGTGCCATTTTTTTTAGGAAATTTCCATGAAATCAATTCTTCGTCCCGCGTTCATATTGTTCTCCGTATTGACTCTGATTTGTGGTGTCCTGTACCCGTTAGCAATCACCGGAATTGGACAGGTCGTATTTGCCAGCCAAGCGGGTGGCAGCATCATTGAACGTAACGGTCGGCCAGTCGGGTCAGCACTAATTGGTCAATCATTTTCATCGCCACAATATTTCTGGGGACGCCCATCGGCGACCAGCCCGATGCCCAATAATGCTACCGCATCAGGCGGCTCTAACTTAGGACCCAGTAACCCAGCCCTGGTTGATGCCATAAAAGGCCGCATCAATGTATTGAAAGCCACCGATCCCACCAATACATTGCCGATCCCGGTTGACCTGGTAACGACCTCGGCCAGCGGCCTCGATCCAGAAATCAGTGTTGCCGCTGCCTATTACCAAGCTGGCCGGATAGCCCGCGAGCGTAAATTGACTCTCGATGTTGTACGGAGCATGATCGACCAACATAAGGCATCGCAGCACTTTGGTTTTTTCGGGGAGCCGCGTATCAATGTACTTGAATTAAATGTAGAACTGGATCAATTTCATTCATCTTAAAGGGAAAATGCAATCGCATTAGGCCGCAGAAATATGTATCCACTCAATCATCAACGCCCCGACCCCGACCTCTTGCTGGCCCAAGTGCAAGCATCAGAACTGCGTGCGGGACGCGGAAAACTGCGCATTTATTTCGGTGCCTCAGCCGGTGTAGGAAAAACATACGCGATGTTGTCCGCTGCGCGAAAACTGCAGGCCGATGGTGTGGACGTTGTAGTGGGCGTGGTGGAAACGCATGGCCGTCATGACACCGCATCTCAGCTTTCCGGGCTAGAAATTTTACCGCTAAAAAAAATCGACTATCGCGGCAAGACACTCCCTGAATTTGACATCGACGGCGCACTAATGCGTCGTCCCGCATTGATGTTAATGGATGAATTGGCACATTCGAACGCAGCAGAATCGCGTCATCCAAAACGCTGGCAAGATGTAGACGAATTGCTCGATGCAGAGATCGACGTATTCACCACAGTCAATGTGCAACATTTGGAAAGCCTCAACGATGTCATCGGCGGCATCACCGGCATCCGTGTGACAGAAACTTTTCCTGATACGGTTTTTGATAAAGCCGACGAAGTTGTTTTTGTCGATATTCCGGCAGATGAATTGTTGGCGCGGCTCAAGGGAGGCAAGGTTTATCAAGCGCAACAGGCCGAACGCGCATCGCAAAATTTTTTTCGTAAGGGCAACCTGATCGCCTTGCGCGAACTCGCTCTGCGTCGCACCGCCGACCGAGTAGAAAACGACGTTCAAGCATACCGCATCGAAAAGTCCATCAATACGGTGTGGAAAACCGATTCCGCATTATTGGCGTGCATAGGGCCGCGTTCCGGGGCCGAACATATTATTCGCAGCACCGCTCGGCTAGCAAGTCAGCTCAACGCAGAGTGGCATGTGATATATATTGAAACGCCGCAATTGCAGCGTCTGCC
The DNA here is from genome assembly GCA_025352145.1 of Oxalobacteraceae bacterium. Taxonomy (GTDB): domain Bacteria; phylum Pseudomonadota; class Gammaproteobacteria; order Burkholderiales; family Burkholderiaceae_D; genus JANXTY01. Next base: position 116,646 of record JANXTY010000047.1, on the reverse strand, counting down.
TTCAACGCAACGCGAACGTATTCTTAAGACTTTAAAACTGGGTCAAGAGTTAGGCGCAACGACGGCTGTTTTAACTGGAAACGGTATTGCCGAAGCGATCGTCGGCTATGCGCGAGCCCACAATTTTTCAAAAATTATTTTAGGGCGAGCCCATCCGACATGGCCGTGGCGCGTGCCCCACCAAAAACGCATTGCAACGCTTGCGTCTGATATTGATCTAACCGAGTTAGGTAGTGAAATCACGCATAACGCTGCGAACAAAACGCAACGTGTGACCGGATCACATACCAAAGGGTTGACCGCCATTGCTTCTAGCGCGACCGATTCAGGCGAACCAGATAATCCCCATCGCAAGCGGCGCGCATGGCGCTACATTGCCGCTACGTGTGCTAGCTTGTTGACCGCTGGCGTTGCCACTCCGCTCGTATCCTATTTAGACCTTGCTAATATCGTCATGCTCTTTCTGCTGACGGTGGTTCTTGTGGCTGTACGCTTCGGTCGTGGTCCCTCAGTGGTGGCAACCATTGTTGGCGTGGCGTCATTCGATTTCTTTTTTGTCCCCCCACGATTTTCATTTGCAGTCAGCGATTTGCAATATATCGTGACTTTCGGCGTCATGCTAGTGGTTGGGTTAATCACTGCACACCTGACTTCCAACCTGCGCTTTCAGGCTCGCATCGCAACCCATCGGGAATCTCGTGCCCGCGCACTCTATGAATTTTCCCGCGAATTATCCGGCACCTTACAAACCGAGCAAGTGTTCGAAATTACACGCACGTTCATCATTCGCACCTTTCGCGCCACGGCAATACTGCTGGTCCCAGACAATGAGGGGCGCTTGCAAGCACCGGCAATACTGGAAATGCTGGACGATTCTGTAAGAATCCCGAATATGAGTACACAGGATATGAGTATCGCGCAGTGGGCATTCGACCACGCATTACCCGCCGGGATTGGTACCGACACACTACCGGGTAGCCACTTTTTTTATCTGCCGCTGGTGGCCCCCATGCGCACCCGAGGTGTGCTGGCGCTTCAGCCAGAAGGCCGCCGCTGGCTACTGATTCCAGAACAACGTCGACAACTCGATACCTTCGCCACTCTGGCCGCGATTGCGCTAGAACGGGTGCACTACATCGAAGTGGCACAAGACGCGTTGGTACACATGGAATCCGAGCGGCTTCGCAATTCCTTGCTAGCCGCGCTATCACATGATTTGCGTACGCCATTGACTGCGCTGGTCGGATTGTCAGAATCGCTTTCAAGATCAAAGCCAGCTCTTTCCGTGGCCCAAAAAGAGCTGGCGAAAGCATTGCAGGATGAAACCCTAAGAATGAGTAATCTGGTAACTAACCTACTCGATATGGCACGCATCCAAAGCGGTGAAGTCAAACTCAAACTGGAATGGCAACCGTTCGAAGTAGTTGTCGGGAGCGCATTGCGGGCAAGTCAGACATTTCTCGGAAAACACGTAGTAGAAACACGCATCGCCACTGATTTTCCACTGGTTCAATTCGATGCCCTGTTAGTGGAACGCGTGCTGTGCAACCTTCTCGAAAATGCGACCAAATATACACCGCCGAATTCGCGCATTGTGATTGCAGCCCGTGCCAAGGGTCCGAGTCTTGAAATTTCAGTGACGGATAATGGACCTGGTCTTCCCGTCGGTATGGAAGAAGCCATCTTTGAAAAGTTTACCCGTGGTGAACGGGAATCAGTCACACGAGGTGTCGGTTTAGGCCTCGCCATTTGCCGTGCTATCGTGGAAGCGCATGGCGGTAAAATTCGTGCTACTCGTTCACCTGATGATGGCGCATCGTTTGTATTTACCTTGCCGCTCGGTCTGCCACCTGTTATGCCGGACCTTGATGATAATGCAGACAATATTGTTCCCCCTATCTTATGAGCGAATCGTTGCCAGTCGCGTTATTAGTCGAAGACGAACCGCAAATCCGGAGATTCGTGCGCACTGCGCTGGAAGAAGAAGGCTGGCAAATTTTTGAAGCAGAAACAATGCGACGCGGCTTGGTCGATGCAGGAACGCGCAAGCCGAATTTAATTATTCTCGACCTCGGACTGCCCGACGGCGATGGCGTCGATTTCATTCGGGAGGTACGACAATGGTCTACTGTTCCCATCGTCATACTGTCCGCTCGCATAAATGAGTCCGATAAAATCAAGGCACTTGATGCAGGCGCTGACGATTATTTGAGCAAACCTTTTGGGATTGGCGAATTGCTCGCACGAGTACGCTCTGCGGTTCGGCGACATCGCCAATCACCCACTGGCAGTGACGGGATGGTTCAGTTCGGCGACGTTAAAGTAGACTTGAAGACGCGCCTAGTAACAAAGGCCAATCAACTTGTACATTTAACCCCCACGGAATATCGGCTGCTAACCATCCTCGTGAGTACTGCCGGACGGGTCATTACCAATCCGCAATTACTACGGGAGGTATGGGGGCCTTCGCACTCGGAAAGCACACATTATGTGCACATATACATGGGACATTTGCGGAAAAAGCTGGAAGATGACCCAACTCAACCGCACTATTTTTTGACTGAAACGGCTGTGGGCTATCGCCTGCTATTACCGTCTTGACATTCACGGGTCAAAAATAGGCGATCGACTCAACTTAGGGTAGATATTTGAAACCGCCGAGCCCTATTAATTCGCGGTTTGAGTGCGCATATTGTCTAATTGTGCCGCATACCAATACCAAACATGCGGCTTAGATGCAGTACCGGAATGACCATGCCATCGCGCTCAAAACAGGAAATGGCCAGCTCCTTCCAGCAAGGGCCTTGCTGATCCAAGGCGGTTGCTTGAGAATCATTGACTGTAATCCTCACGGGTGGAGTAGCCAATACAATTGCGCCCACGCCGACCGTTTGATCACAGGGATCCTGGTAGCCAACGAGCGCTAATAGCGTGTGTTCGGTGGGCGGTCCACCCAGGCGAATCGATAAATCCATGACGGGCACCATGCGCTTCTGCCAAAAAACTACATGACGACTATACGTCGGCGTCAGCGGCACAAGAAATGTGGTGGGTGCTTCGACAATTTGCACCAGTTCACGGCTGCCAATTGCCGCCCGAAATGAGGTGCCGAGGTCTAATATCCAAGCATTGGGCGCGGCCATGATTTTCTCTCTTTACTCTATGCATTACCCAACTTAAGCTACTGTGGCGGCTATTCGATCTGTTTCCTTGATACTAGCCGGCGCTTTGATATTATTTCCCGCAATACGCTCGAGGCTGCTACGAACACGGGCAAGATAATCCGCCCTGAAACGACGCAGTATAAAATCTTGATAGTTTTTCTTCTCCATCTCCACCCAAGCGTTTAACCGCCCTGCTTCTGATCGTTTGCGGCATGCATTGTGTATCGTTTCGTCTGGCACAAGGGCTTGCGCCTCGGTCATTAATTCATAGCCATAGTGGAGCATGTGATCACGATTAATCGTCTCGATAATTTCGATCTCGGGCAGTGAGAGCTGTGTCTTGAATTTATCTTTATTGGCAGCAATGGGTGCGAAACAATTTGACTCCCACAGTGCCGACATATGGGAAATCTGTTGTGCCTCTGGCGATTTCGTAACGTCGAGCATTTCCGGTAAAAAATCTATCCCAAAAAAATAACATATTTTGCGCAGAATCGCTTCTTGATTCATCAAGAAATCTTCAAAGCGAATCGTCAATACCCGCTCAGGATATTGGGCAACCAATGCACGTCCGATGCGATGGGCTTCTGCCCAAATACCCGCATTGAGAGTGGTATCAAATTCGTGGATGATGGCACGATTGATGGATGCCACCTGGGCACGTGGATCGCGCACGACGTTAAGAAACAGCATGTCGGGAAACAAGGCCATCAGCTCGGGTGCATAACGCACGCTGTCAAGCGACTTGTCCATCACTACACATGCATTATGGCGCTCCCCGGTACGCAAGAGGAGTTCCCAGACGATACGATGCACGCTACGCGGCTCTTTAGCTAAAGCATCAAAAATATCGACCGGATCAAATACGACATCAGGCCACTTCACCATGCTTGCGGTTTGTAACCCGATGACGTCAACCACCAGACGAAAGTAAGCGGCATCATCGGACAGGTCACCATAAAGCGGTACCAGCGGCATAAAATCAACGATATGCAAAGGATACGGCGAGCAAAATTGAGAATTAAAATTTAGCCTTAACCGCAGGGCGTGGCTGCCGCAACGCCGCAATGGAATCATCAAAACCGGACGAGGCCGCGACGTTGATACGGCGATTTCTGCGCTTTTCTGTGGGGCTTTCATAATATTTCCTTTAGTCGACACATCGATGAAAGAAGAATTTTAATAAAGCAGAAATCCGACCCCGCCCGCAATCGGCACCAGCCAAACAGCTTCCACGCGATAACGGACTAACGCTATCAATGCCGCCGTGAAAATCACGAGCGAGATCCAATTGGGGGTAGCTGACTTGCCAATCAAGACAGCGGCCTGAATAACCATGCCCACTACCGCCGCCCTTACCCCGCGCAAGGCCGCCATAGTCAATTTGGAATTCTTGATCCGGTCGAGCATGCGGGTACATAACAGCATGACTACGGTTGAAGGCATCACAATTCCCATCGTCGCAGCCATTGCACCGGCTAGCCCAAAAACCTTGAATCCAATGAAAGCCGCACACACAATGACCGGGCCTGGCATCATTTGGCTCATCGCCACTGCATCGACAAACTCACGCTGCGTCACCCAGCCGTAACCATCCACCACGGCATGCTGTAACACGGGAACAAACACATACGCACCGCCGAACAACAACAGGCTTAGGCTGGCGAAGGTAGCAAATAATTTAGATAACAGGGCGGGCCCCAGGAAAGTGAGCAAGGCAACGCCAGGAACACAGGCAAGCAAAGGCCAGCTTGAGTCAACCCGTGGGGATGCCAGAGCGGCAGGGGGAGTAACGAGATTTTGTTGTGCCGGGAATGGAGATACGCCTTCTGCCAATGGAACGATAAAGGGGGAAGGGTCATTGCCAAACCACCATAAGCCCGCAACTGCCGCAGAAACGATGACAACCAACGTAACGGGTAGTCCATGGAGGCCCAGCAAGACGACCGTCGCAGTCACCGCCAACATACCTTCACGCCAACTAGTGATTGATTTACGCCACATGCTCGCAGCGGCGTTCAAAATAATAGCGGCGACTGCCGGTACCACGCCTAAAAAAATATTGCCTACTGCTGGAATATGTCCCCAGCGGAAGTACGCAATACTTAATAACAGGATCAACAAAAATGCAGGTGCAATCGCGGCATAGACCGCAACCAGCGCGCCCAAATTGCCGCGCAAACGGTAGCCAACGTAGGCGACCACATGCAAGGCAATCGGACCGGGCAATACCGAAGCGAGTGAAATACCATCGAGTACGTCCTCATCAGTTAATAACTTACGTCGCACGACGATGATATTTTGGGTCGCAGATATCATCGCCATATAGCCACCAAAACTGCTACAGGCAATGCGTAAAAATAGCCACACCAATGTCATCAGGGAAATCGTGTGGGGTGGCTTTATGGATGTGGTTTCCAGTGGATTTTTTAGCCGATCCTCTTTATCGGCATGCACAATCTCAGATGTCGGATCTGCGTGTGCAGAAAAATATTCTAAAAAACTGGCCATGAATCGTTCTAAATCGCGCGCAGGCAAACTATTAATACCGGCTGCCCCACGTCTGCCACCACCAGTGGCAAAGCGCTTGCAAAAACCGCTGGCACTGCGTTTTGCGGGTGCTCCTGAACGCACGCTCACCAAAAAAGACCCATCCGTTTTTTCAGATAATACGGCAAAGGATTTCTGAGGATCGCCAGAGATCAGTTGATTGGCGAGGACGCCGGATATGCGACCCGCCCAAGGCGAAAATGGCAACACGTAGATAGCGCCACACTCCCCTGTCCACTCCGGCTTCAAATCAGCCAGCTGCGTGGTATCTTGACGATACGCCGAGGCTAACAAAGTATATTCTGGTGCCCTCGCAACAAACGCAAATGGGTCTGAATATGGATGTAACGCTTTGTAAAGCGCCTCTGGGGCCACATGCAAATCCTCAACACGTTCGCCATACGCGTTGTAATTGAGTAAAAATCCGAGCTCTTGCAATGTAGTAGTGTCGCTCTCTGACAAGCCGATTTCACGTGCCATTGCCTGCCCCACCTCAATGAGATTGTCGCCAAAGGCACCGACAATTGCCCACTGCCGATATCGTCCTTTCAGATATCGATCAACCAGTATGCTGGTGCACACCACCGGGCTATCGTCAAGGTAGGCACGCAATTGAGGATGCTCAAATGCTTGCGTCGCCGAATGATGATCAACATAAGTAACCTGTGCGCCGGCATCGAGAATACGTTTGAGCGCATCGATGTTGGAGTCCAACGACACGTCCAGTACAGTCACCTCGGCCTCTGCAGAAGAAGGGACGTCCCGCAATAAATCGATGTTGCGCTTTATGCCTGTGATGAGCGTGGCATCGCATGGATATGCCATCCGCAACTGATGTAATGCGCAAATGCCGTCGGCATCGCCATTAAATACGTCGTAAGCACGAAGAGGCAATGGACTGGATGCGATTTTGGCGCCAGATTTTTTCAATCGAGCGCCCCAAAAAATTCCTTTGCAAGATGATCGAATATCGCACGTGAAGAATCGGCCAATGGTATGGCTCCCGTGTCGATCGCCAGCGCTGGCGCCAAGGGCGCTTCGTACAATGACGAGACGCCGGTGAAGCTGGCGATTTTTCCGGCGCGTGCTTTTGCGTACAGGCCTTTTACATCACGTGCTTCGCATACTTCCGGTGCGGTGCTGACGTATACCTCGATAAATCTTTTTTCTCCGATGATCTCTTTCGCCAATGCCCGGTTGTCACGATATGGCGAGATAAGAGAGCAAATGACGATCAAGCCAGCTTCATTCATCAGCAGGGCGACTTCGGCAGTACGGCGGATATTTTCCCTTCGATCGTCGGCAGAAAATCCCAAATCCCGATTCAAATGATGGCGCAAATTATCACCATCCAGTACAAAGCAGGGTCGGCCATCTGTCAATAGTTGTCGTTCCAGTTCAAAAGCAATCGTCGATTTTCCTGCGCCGCTCAATCCAGTCAACCAGATCGTCGCGGGACGATGCCCAAATAGGGCCTGCCGGTTGGTAGGAGAGACCTTCCCCTGTTGCCAAAAAACGTTTGATGGAGGTAATTGCCGTTCTTCCTGAATGGCTTCCAATGCATCTGCCGCCGCGCGGGAGGCCACATCAGACACTGCTTCCTGCTCACGAACAAAGGCTTTCATCACAGTGTCCTTTATCAAAGCATTTTCCCAATATGACATAGGCAATCCGATAGTGGGCAGGTTTCACATATACCGCCACGTCCTTGCTTAAGGAACGTTCCCAAGCCCTTGTAAAATCGTTATAAGCTTCCAAAATTTACCGAACATCGTGCTCACTACTATATGGCGAACTCGCTGCATGCGCAACAAAATTGGCCAATCTGCCTGCATCGCTAACGCAAGCAATACTATCTTCGACGCTGACCAAACCAGAGACCGGCGACATGGGTAACCGCATCGAAAGGGGAAGATCAAAACAGGATGCCGAGAAGCGCACCAGAACACGCACATCGTCACAGATAAGACCGAGATAACCGCCGGGAACAGTCATTAAAACGCAGGCACGCCGCGTATCGGGCGGCGTACATAAAAAACGAAGTTCATCAGATAGACAATACACCGGCCAACGCTGCCCTTGATAAGCAACCCAGCCTGCGCCATTGTCGGGCGGATCGTGCAAATTAACATCGACAATCGATTCTACTGCGCGAATGTCGGCTTGCGGCAAGATCAGTTTGAGTCCGCCAATATTCAGAATGACGACTTTCTGCGTCTCGCTCGCCTGTTCGGTCAAGGTGGCATTGCTCATGTTGTCACCAATCGATTGACGTGTTCCAGTAAAGTATCCTCACTAAACGGTTTCACCAGATAAGCATCGACACCTGCTGCGCTGCCTTGTTTGCGATGTTTTTCGGTGGAGCGGGAAGTGATCATGATGACCGGCACTTTTTTGGTGGCCGCAGATCCACGCACATGCGCCGTCAGTTCCAGGCCGTTCATGCGGGGCATTTCCATATCCACCAGGATCACATCTGGAACCAGTTTTTCTAATAAAGCCACCGCTTCCAAACCATCAATCGCCGTCTGCACTGCATATCCTGCATCCTTCATAATACGCGCCGTGACACGTCGTGCCGTCAGCGAATCATCGATCACTAATGCCGTGCGCATCACTGACGCTACCGGACGTTCCGTTGCAGGAATGAATGTACTGCTTAGGCCAAATGCGTGATGCTGCGGCGAAGAAGCACGCAACAGTTCGGGCAAGTCGATCACTGGTGCTACGCTACCATCGCCGAGAATAACGGCCCCGATGGTGCCCTGAATTTTTGGCACATAACGACCTAGTTTTTTCACCACCACTTCGCGCCCATCGACTAATTCATGGACAAGAATGGCACATGGCACACCGGAATCGGTATCGGTAAGAAGAACAGGGAAGCCAGCCTGGGTTGCTTCATTCGGATTGCTTGGAAGGTCGAGCAATGTTTCCAGCTTGAGCAGCCTGTGAACCGCATCGCCCACGCGATACACTTGCTCGTCGCCGATAGAATCGATTTGGTCACGCGTAATGTAATGAATATCGAGGATACGGCGACTGGATATGGCCAGCAATTTTCCACTAATTTTGGTCATCAATGTGTGCTCTGACAACAAGGTTGCCGGTAAGCGCAACTCCACCGTCAATCCCCCGGGGCTGGAGCGCAAACTCAAAGAGCCTTTCATTTCCAGGATGCTGGTATGCACTGCATCCATGCCGATGCCACGTCCTGACACTTGGGTCGTCTCATCGCGCGTGGAGAAACCGGGGATCAAGATTAATCGGCCCAGCTCTTCATCGGACAAGATACGATCAGCGGCAATCATGTTTCTCTGCTGTGCAGTGCGTCGTATCGCGGCATAATCGAGGCCCGTGCCATCGTCCTTGCAACGTACGACGATCGAATTTCCTTCACGCGCAAAACTAAGTTCAATCTGCGCGACGGCCGATTTATTCGATGCCAATCGTGCGGCGGGTGATTCTATTCCATGATCTACCGCATTGCGTAGAACATGCATCAATGGATCGGTCAGATCGTGCAGCATATTGCTGTCTATACTGGTGGCTTCGCCAATAATTTTCAGGTCCACTTGCTTGCCAAGGAGTCGACAGGTCTGACGTACACTGCGCTGCAAACGAGAAATGATGGTGCTCACCGGAACCAAGCGCGTGCGTATCACGGCATGTTGATTTTCCATCTGCAAGCGACGCTGCACTTCCAGCAATTCACCCAATGCGTGTAATTGCTCATCGATCTGCCCCGACATTTCACGGGCATCGGTCGTTGCCTCGATCAGTTGGCTCGTAATCGTGTGCAATTCGCTGTAACGCTCAAACTCCAGGGGATCGAAATCACCTTCCTGATCTGCCGCTCTGCGGGGCGCAGCAATGCCGCGCACATCGACCAAATTCTCCAGATCGGCAATTAATTTCTGGAATAAGGAATCTTGTTTCTGAATTGATTTCGATTGTTTCTGCGTCTGACGCAAACGCTCCTGAATCTGGGCATTGGAGATGACGTTTTCACCAGCCAGACGCAACAGTTCATCCACCACCAACGCGGGAACCCGTAACATCTGACCCGCTGCAGGAGCCGCTGAATCGGGCAAGTCAGCTACTGCATGCTCGGTGTCCTGGTCAGTTCCCTGCTCGATATTTTTCTCAGAATTTTTCTCGGCATCTTGTGTGTCCTGCAGCATCGCATCTGTATTTTGCGCCAACGTCACACCGCCCGTGCTCGGCGTATGCTCTACATGGTTTGCATAGTCCAGCACTTTCTGCATCAACTCTTGGGCCTGTATCGGTGTTGGCCCCGACTCCATCACTGCTTCGCTCATGGCTTCCAGACAATCCCCAGCCTCGGTCAGTAAGATCGTCAATGCCTTGTCGGGCAAAGTATTTTCATTTGAAATACCAATCAGCAAATCTTCCAGATGATGGGTCAAGTTAGCGATCCCAGCCACGCCGACGGTATTTGCCGCGCCCTTGAGAGTGTGCGCGGCACGTTTGGCTTGGTTGACATCGGTCATGGTGCCGTTCCCGGCAGCGAAACGCTCGATTGCTGCGGTAAAACTTTGAACTTGGATCGGCAATTCTTGCAACAGACCTTCCAGCAACTCCATGTTGATATCGTGCGGGAGTTCTATCGATACATCCTCGGCGCTGGCTGTGCTAATGCGTTCGTTGGCAATCTCGCTCTCAGCAATCATCACGACGTTGGCAAGGGCCATCGCCCATCCCTGTGCTGCATCTGCATCCAGGGGGCTAGCCCAGGTAGTGTGCGCCAACAGTGCAACCAAGGCCAAGCAGTATTCTTCATTGGTGGGACAGGACAGATAGCTGGCCAATTTTTGCGGCAGCTGCTCCAGCAATTGACCATGATCGGCTGTGAGGCCATCGACCAAAGTCCCCATCTGCTGTATCAAACAATTCAAAATTCCGCTTAATGTCGGCAGCCCTACCGATTCCGCTGTGGCACTGATGCGGACCAGCGTATCCACGTAATTGATCAACCCTTCACTGCGTATTTCTGCAGCGCTATCGAAGTCAGTTGCAACAGCAAGATCTTTGGCCAGTGGCTCATTCATCATCCAAAGCTCTTTGGCCAGCAGGGACAGCATATCGCTGCTAATTTCCTGGGTTTCATGGATAACGTCAATATGGGTAACATCAACCTTAACCTGAAGCTCAAGCTCCGCGTCAAGCGCAATCTCCACATCGACCTCAGCCTCAGCATTGACCTCAATCCCAGCCTCCGCATTGACCTCAACCTCAACCTCAACATCAACCTCATTCACAAATTCAGCTTCCGGGTTATCACCGGAAATTATTTCAGCTGAGCTACTACCAATTGGCTCTATGCTCACGTCGTCAGGTGCCGACAGATCTGCAACGCACGGAATGTCTCCATTGGTAGCCATCGCAGACTCCAATACAAGCTCCATCAACGCATCACCTGCTTCTACATTTGCCGGATCGGCGATACAGCTCATCGCCATCATAGGAAACCGGTCCAAGCGTGCGCGTTCCTCTTCCGTGATACAACGCCCCTGGGTTGCCAGCTCACGAATACGTTGAGCAAATACGGTGCAGGCTGTCGCTAACTCGGCCACCCCTGTCTCGACGGCGCAAGACGATAGTGCATCCAGGTTTTCCGCATACTGATTGAGCACAGTCGCATCACCGGTTTCACTAGATCCGAAGGCATCTTCCACACTCATCGTAGCGATGAGTGCATCCAGGGCATCGTACAGTGTGATGCAGGGGTCTGCCGCCTCTTGCTTCGTACTGCTCGCTTCGATCGCCATGTCAACTTTCAATTCATCGCCAGACTCGATTGGATCGGCCATTCGGCATTGCGCCTCAGGTAAGGATTGTTCGAACGATGGCTGCTTAAGTAACGACCGCTCTGTACTGACATCGTTCTCATCACATGCAGGATAAGGTACGAGAGAAAGACGGGCGCATTCCGAACTGTTTGGATCGCGTCCAATGGGATCGCTACTGAGAAGGCGCCGCAACTCCTCTCTATAGGAATCTTGCAATGGGGCGGGCCAAGTTGGTACAGCAACATAATTAAGAAGCGATTCGATTTTGTAATCACTTTGGTTGAGCGAATAACTGGCCAACAATTCAGGCCATTCACCTAATACTGTGTGTTCTTCCGGCGTGAGCAGCCGGTTTTGGTTGTAGAACGCTATCAAATTGCGCTCTATCAATGAGCATACCCACTGTAGTCCGGGCATGTCGGCAGAACGCGCCGCCCCCCGGATATGCCTGATTTGCTCGACATGACAACCCAAAGCGTGGTGAACGCCGGCAATGCCGCCACTGAGAAAACGCTCCGACTCGAGCGCACCAAATACTTCGTCTAACGCACCAATGACGACCTGATTGAAATCAGCGGGATTGAATTCTAGTCGTTTCATGATGTCTTTGGCTAATCAGATTAAGCACGTTAATCACAAATTAATCACACTGATCGGCATCAGAGAAAATAGCGCCGATCAGGGACTCACTCTTCTTCTCAAATTACATGGCCAGTTTGAAAACGTGCACAGCCGACAGTAGTTTTTGCGCATACTCCACCAAATTACTGGTTTGAGTCGACTGCTCATCAAGCTGATTGCTGGTTTCCTGACTGGTTTTTTTAATTTGAATGGCGCGATCGAGCAAGTCTTTACTGGCCTTTTCTTGCCCCTGAGACCTGAAGGCAATCTGCTGTACAGAGGTCACTAGCTCCGACGTAGTTTTCTGTGTAATCTGCATTTGCACACCCGCTTGTTCGGCTAGTCGGCTGCCTTCAACCACCTGCGTGATCGCAGAATTCATCGTGTTCACGGTGTCCGCTGTTTCCAGTTGAATGTTATGTACCAACGCCGAAATCTGCATCGTAGCTTGCCGTGCATTTTCCGCCAGGCGCTGCACTTCATCGGCCACCACCGCAAAACCACGCCCCGCCTCCCCTGCAGAAGCGGCATGCATACTGGCATTAAGCGCTAAGATGTGAGTACGCTCAGCAATCGCGTTAATCAATCCTACTACACCAGAAATTTCCTGAGAACGCTCACCCAGTCGTTTAATCCGCTTTTCAGTCTCACGAATGATGTCGCGGGTACTGTTAATACCACCCACCGTACTATTCACCGTTTCCAAAGCAAGTTGAGTCGACTTGATCGCGTTATCTGCAGAGGTGTTGCACAACTGCGCCAATTCTGAAATCATGCGCATCTCTTGCGAGGCGGTCGACAGCGACAGCGTAGTTTGTTCCACTTCTAAACGCTCTTCCGCAGCCGCAGCGATCACATTGTCTGACTGCGCTTTTACTTTCATGGAGGCTGCTGTCACGTTCGCCGAGATGTTGCTAACGTCTTTGAGTACCTTGGCCGTTTCACTGGTGAGGAGGTTCAACGCGTCCGATACTGCCCCTGTCACATCGCCGGAGACGGGTACTTTAACCGTCAAATCTTTGTTAGCGAGTTGCGCCACACCTTGCAATAACATCAGTACAGAATCATTGAGTTGTTCGTTTTCTTTTTCAACTGCACGTCGCCCGGCTTCGCGCTCATCCACCATTTTGTCGAACTGACGAGACAATTTCCCGATCTCGTCCGCTTGACGGCTGTTAGCACGAACATTGGCATTACCTTGCGTCAGTTTTTGCATAACGGAGATTAAATGCGCAACCGGATTGGTAATACTGCGGGTGATCAAATACGCTAGCACTGCGGTGAGCAGCAATGATAATCCCGCGACCAAGGTAAGAATATTCCGTGCATTCTGGTAGGTGTTATCCGCTGCGGCACCATCGTCCTGAACCAGCTTGGCTTGATAGCTAATCAGCGAATTCATCGAAGAAAACCACGATTCCTGTTCTGCATGTACGTTGACCAATAGCCATTTTGTCGCTTCGACTTTCTTGCCCTCGGCGGCCAACTTCAGAAATTCTTTCTGTGCAAGACCATACTTGGCACGCGCGTCTTTCGCTATCTGAAAATAATTTTTTTCTTCGGTGGTCTTGATCAATTTTTCAAACGCCGCAATATTATTTTCTTGATTCTGTTTTCGACCAGCAATCAGTTTTAACTCCTTGTCAATGTCGCTCGGGTCGGAAACCAGTAACATGTTACGCATTGACAGCGCATTGGCATTTACATTTCCCAACATTTTGTAAGCAAGAACAACCTTCGGATAACTACCATTAACAATGTCGTTGGTGCCGCTATTCATCGATTTCAAATTCGAAATGCCAAGCCACGCAGTCACAGCCAACAACAGCAACACCATGGAGAATCCAAGTCCGAGGCGGACACCAATATTCGGGATTTGCAATTTCATTTTATTCTCCGTTGATGGATGAAGACATCGTTTAAGCAGTTAAAAGTTAATGCAGTCCTTCAGTAATACATACCATTTCCAACGACAATGATGAAACAATTAAAGAACAAATCCTGCGTCCGCTAGGCCGCAGTCAATGCCAATTTCTCAAAAAAACTTTCATGATTGAAGTCAAGCCAGACTTGATCGTCTTTTACATAACCGGCATGTACGTGTTCCTGAAGCAGCGCCGGTAGCTGAGGCAAATTAACAATGGGCCGCAACGCAAGGAGCGGTTGCGGGAAACCATCAATGACCATGCCCACCGCATTCTCCCCCTTGTCTAAAATAAGAGCGAGCCGTCCTTGCCCCTGATCGGAGCGCGTCATACCAAGCGCCAAAGGCAAATCGAATAAGGGCACTAGATTACCGCGCAGATTCATCAGCCCCATCATCCACGGCGCCGAGCCAGGCAATGTAGAAACTGCGGGCAACCGAATGACTTCACTAGCGATATGCGCTTTGATGAGGAGGCTGAACGTAGAGACTTTAAAACCGTAGCGGCTAAACTCAGCCACTTCTTGCACACCGGTTTGCAGCAAGTCTTTGGGCGGCGTAAAACGCCCCAAAGCAGCACTAGGCGATAGCCACTCAGGCGCAACCGCGTTTCGCTGGTGGTGCTCTGAAGATGGCTCCGTATTCATGGAGAGCAATCAGATTAAGCGGTAGCCAGGAGCTGATTGATGATGTCATCGGCCGTGTATGGCTTGGAGACATATCCCTTTGCACCTTGCAGCTGACCCCAGATGCGATCCGCCTTTTGTCCTTTGCTGGTAACAAAAACCACGGGGATATTTTTCGTATCAGGATCTTGCGACAGGGATCGGCAAGTTTCGTAGCCATCCATTTCGGGCATCACGATATCGAGAAAAATGATGCAGGGTTTTTCTGATTTCGCTTTCTCAAGAGATTCCTTGCCATTTGCTGCGGTCACGACGAGGTACCCTGCATCTGTGAGAATGGTTTTAATATTGAGTAATTCGGCGACAGAGTCGTCAACAACCAGGACTTTTTTCATACTCATGATGTACTCCTTGATGGTGAGTTGCAATGCGTTGAAATCCGTTGATAGAGTGCATAAATAAGTACGAAAAAATAAGCCAGTTTTTGGGCGTTTATTATGCGTTTTTAAGCATTAATTGCCAGAGCAAAACTCCTGCTTGAAGCATCCTGAACCTCTGACGCAATGAGGTAATTTTCGACCACTGAGCGAAATTTTTCTGGATTAACAGGCTTCGTGAGATAACAACTACATCCCGCCAGCGATCCACGAATACGATCAAACGGCGACGATTTGCTCGTCAACATCACCACCGGTATACGTTTTGTTAAAGGGTTGTGTCTCAATGTCTTGCAAGTCTCATACCCATCTATTCCGGGCAACACGATGTCTAAAAAAATGATGTCATAGGAATGTTGGCCCAGGATTTGCAGGCCTTGCTCACCCGTGCCGGCGCAATCTGAAGCAATATTCAGGTGCCGCAATTCTTGCGCAATTTTTATTCTTACCGTAGGGCTATCATCAACGATTAATGCACGAAATCCAGGTTTGGATACCTGTATTTTCGGCACTTGTTGAATAGGAGGCGATGGACGATTTACCGGTCTAACCTCCACAGCGGGGGCAACAACTGAGGTAGCAGCAGGAGACACGGGACGTGTGGCAATAGGCGCAGATGCCACAGGCTGTGCAACAGCTGGGGGAACAGTAGCAGTAGCCACAGGGCGCGTCACAGAAGATACGGGCTGTGCAACAACTGGAGAGGCCGCAGCAGTAGCCACAGGATGCGTCGCAGGAGACACGGGACGTGTGGCAATAGGCGCAGATGCCACAGGCTGTGCAACAACTAGGGGAGCAGTAGCCACAGGGTGCGTCACAGGAGATACAGGCTGTGCAACAGCTGAGGGGGCAGTAACCACAGGGCGCGTGGCAATAGAAGGTGCAGATGCAGCCGGAATAGCCGTCAAAGAAGGACGCGCTACAGAAAGGACTGCTGCAATTTTATTGGCGAACTGATCAATCATTGCCAGCATTTTAGTCGGCGCTAATGGGCGCAACAAATACTGCTTTTCGTCTATGGGAGCAGTACTGGCAATAAACAAAATGGCGGGATCCGCTGCGCCAACACGAATGGGTAGCGCTTTTAGTTGGGCATTTGCCTGAAGATTGTCATGGGCAATGATGGCAATATCGGGGCTATCGCCACTATCCGCATCCATCAGAACATAGGTAAAGGTACGTCCGCTTGACATCGCGGTCAATTTCAACACACTCCGAACTAACCGAAACTCATACTCAGATAAACCAAAAACACCAATAAGGATTTTTCTAGGCGTATTCGGAAGTTTGCTAACGACATTATTCATGATCGATACCTTTTAACGAAAAGCCCGCGCTGGCGGGTCTACGACATTGGGCTATCCTGCTAATGAGCGCCAAGACCCTAGAGTTTTGCACCCCATTTTTTCCGATGGTTTGCCTTTAATTTACTATGTACGATGACGATTACAACCCGTGAAATTACCCATTGTTAAAAATTGCCCGGGTGAATTATTACTCTATGGCAAATAAACTGCACCGTCAAGGCAAATAGCGGGAAAATCTTACCGACCCACCAAACGCCCTAGGCGTCGAAACCAAGCCAAAATGAGCCTCTGCGCAGAGAGGAATCAACACTATTGGAACACACAGCCATATCTTAAATACACTTTTCAATTGCGCACCCCTACTAGAATTAGTAGGAATGTAAAAAATGGCAACTGCTCAGATCGGCAATTTTATGATGACGCACCCACCGCAATCCTAAACAATCCAATCGCCAGACTTACCTCCGTGTTTCTCAAGTACCCGTATATCCCTCATCACCATACTTCGGTCCACTGCTTTGCACATATCATAAATAGTGAGCAGCCCAATCTGAACTGCAGTAAGCGCCTCCATCTCGACGCCGGTTTTTCCACAAGTTTCCACCTGTACTGTGCAGAGCACACAACACCTGATCGCATCAATAGAAAAATCGACTGTCACCCGCGTCAACGCCAGCGGATGGCAAAGAGGAATCAAATCGCTGGTACGTTTGGCGGCCATAATCGCCGCAATACGGGCAATGCCGAGAACGTCCCCTTTTTTTGCTGACCCCGATTGGATGAGCGCCAACGTTTCTGGCTGCATCCCGATTGTGCCGCTGGCAATGGCAATGCGATGGGTTTCTTTTTTATGGGCGACATCAACCATGTGGGCTTGGCCTGCCGCATCGAAATGGGTGAGGCCCTCATGTACATCACTTGCCGGATCGGGGAATTTATTCGCTGTCATGTTTAAGAAATGAGAGGGGATTAATGCGGTATGCGGAACAAATTGCGCGTGCAGGTATCATAGCATCGTGAAATCAAAACCTCTTCTGGAAAGCGTACAGTTTCCCCCTCGTTTATTGGGTGCCTTGTTGGCGTCGATTTTGTGGGCCTCCCCGATCCTCGTAGCGCCCTCCTTCGGCGCAGCGCAGAATGTTTCCAATCTACCGAGCATTGGAGATACCGAGCGAGAATATCTTACGCCGATAGCCGAGCGCAAGCTAGGCGAGGTGATCATGCAGGACATCCGCCGCAATCTGGATTATCTGGATGATGCCCCGGTATTGGAATATTTAAATAATTTTGGAAATAGCCTGTTAACTGCCCGTCCTGAAGCGCGAGGCGAAGCCGGATATGAGTTTTTCTTTTTTGCGGTGCGCGATCCCATGCTCAATGCTTTCGCGCTCCCCGGAGGCAACATCGCGGTGCATTCTGCGTTGGTCCTGGCGGCACAAACGGAGTCCGAATTGGCTTCAGTCCTGGCACACGAAATCGGCCACGTTTCACAGCGCCACATCGCCCGCATGCTGGGACAGCAAAGCCGTGATTCGCTTATTCCCATAGCGAGTACCTTATTGGCAATTTTGGCGGCGCGGGTCAATTCAGATGCCTCGATGGCGATTCTGGCAAGCGGGCAAGGTATCGCCCTGCAACGCCAACTTAGTTTTAGCCGCGATGCAGAGCGCGAGGCTGATCGGATCGGCTTTGAAATTTTAGGCGCTGCGCATTTCGATACATCGGGCATGGTGGCGTTCTTCGGGCGATTACAAAACGCTACCCGCGCGTATAACGACACGACGCCGCCCTATTTGCGCTCTCACCCGATGACCACCGAACGGATTGCGGACATTCAAGGGCGCATTCGAGAACAACGCTATACCCAACGTGTTGACAGCCTCGATTTTCACGTGGTTCGAGCACGGATACGCGTACTCCAGGACGAGTCAAGCCAGGGACTGCATGAGGCATCGTTATTTTTCGATAATCAGTTATTACAAAAAAATCGGCAAAAATCGGCTGCGGCTTATTATGGTCTGGCTTTTGTCGCATTGAAACAAAGCGATTATACGAAAGCAAGCAGCGCCTTAAAAAAAGCGGTCAGTGCCGCACAAGGTCCCTCAACACCCCTCCACAATGCCCTGTTTGATAGCCTTGAAATCGACATCGACCTTGCCGCCGATCACTCCGCTGAGGCATTGAAAGCAGCGATCACAGCGCATGATCGGTTTCCACTTTCGCAAGGAATATCGCGACAGTACGCTGCAGCATTGATGGCCGCCGGACAAAATGAAGAGGCATCGCGCTATTTACGAAATCAGACGCAGTTGTATCGTACAGAATTCAAACTATTCGACCTTCTGGCGCAATCGTATGCCGCGCAAAATAAGCTGGCGTTACAGCACATGGCGCTGGCTGAATCTTACGCCTTGCAAGACGGTTTTTCCTCAGCACTGGAGCAACTCGTTCTGGCACGGCGTGCACCCGATGCCTCCTTTTATGACCAGGCAATTATTGACGCACGCGAACGCGAATTACAGGCACGCCAAACGGAAGAACTCAAGGAAAATAAGAAAGAACGGAAGTAAAGCATAGGAAAAAAGCTGTGGATTAACCTCTCCTTGCGACATAGAGGTCGCTACGTCGGCGCGCCTTGCCTAACAGCACACCAGATGCACACAGGAACTCGTCCAAAATCTGAAATGATCCAGAACGATACGCGCTTTACTAAGGATTTCTCGGTCTTTTCACAAACTCAAAACGCGCCGCCAGCTCATCTTCCCTGATCAATTGCACAGGGAGAAAACGACCAGCATGATGAAATACCAGCAGCGTCATTGGACCTGCCAACCAAGCCATCAATGTGTCGTCGCTAACCGCCGCACCGCCGATCTGCAAATCAGGAAGACATTGCGCAATATCACGGTCGTCGACCATCCCTATCTTGTGCGACGCTTGCAACACCAGCTGGCCTTTTTCCGTCATCCAGACTGCGTCAAGGCTTGGCCAATGTTGACCGGTTTGATCGACAAAGCCTTGATGCGGATCGGTATGTACGATGTAGGGCGTAGTAGCAAGATCGACATACACGCGTTGCGGCCCGTTCTGAAAATACCAGCAAGCACGCTCATCACGGCCATAATTGCGATGGATGAATCCGATCAAAGCCGGATGAACAATTTTTTCTCCCGGGGAATCTTGCGCCTGCGCACGTTCGTCGCGCATCCGCCAATTACCACGCGCATCCAATGCCAGCCAGCCGGTACAGTGGGGCACATTCGGCCATTTCGCCATCGCCAGTTTGACCACTTCGTCCATTTTTATTACACCTTCACAAACCAGTACGAGGTTGGGGCCGAGGAATAGTGCACACATCAGTGTCAGCTACTGCACACTACGCAATGAGATCAATGGATGAAACGAAAAACAAATCAATTTTATGTTTTTTTTGGCTCGCACCTATGAGAATTTCGCCCACCTTAATTCATTTTGAATCAGCATCGAAAAATGCAAATGCACGCTCTGACAACCAGCTAATCCGTCCGGGCCAGGGTCCGATGGCAAAACCCGCATGACCACCGCCTGGCGAATATTCCAGTACCACCGACGGCGATGCCGTCGTGGGCAAATACTGGCTTGGCAAGAAGGGATCGTTGCGTGCATTCAGTACCAATGTCGGCAAGGTGATGTCATTGATGACATGCTTCGCGCTGGCACGGCTCCAATAATCATCGGCGTTCAAATACCCATGAACAGGCGCTGTGACCACATCGTCAAATTCGTGCAAGTCAGTCGCCCGCAACATCTTTTCTCCGTCGAATAATCCTGGAAACTGCTGCAATTTTTTGACGCATTTCGGCTTGAGTGATTGCAAGAACATCCAGGTATAGAAGCGACTAAAACCTTTTGATAAAGTTGCACCGCTTTGCGCCAAATCGTGGGGTGCGGAGATAGCACAAGCGCCATCAATAATCTCCGCTTGATGCTGATATTCGCCTAACCAGCGCAGCAGGACATTGGCCCCTAACGATATTCCGGTTGCATAAAATTTATCCAGGAAACGTGTGCGCAAACGTTTTACGATCCAGTCAATTTCAGCTGAATCGCCGGAGTGATAGAAACGCGGGCCACGATTTATTTCGCCCGAACAACCCCGGAAATGCGGCACGGCTCCAGACCATCCACGCTCAGCAACGGCAGCCATCATGGCACGCGCATAATGACTATCGGATGAGCCTTCTAATCCGTGAAACAGCAACACAAACGGACATCCAGCCACCCCATCAATAAAATCGACATCAATAAAATCACCATCCGGTGTATCCCAACGCTCACGACGATAATTGACGACCGGTTTGGCAATAAAGGATGCGGGATAAAGGGTTTGCAATTGACCACCGGGCAACCAGAACGGGGCAATGTAACTCATGAGCAGTCTTTCATATTTCCCCAAAATGACTAATGACAATCAAAATAACGCTCTCAAAAATAATACGTGGCACAAAGCGTCATAACACGAAATGAGGCATCCGATGTAGCCGGAATGAATATCCAAAACTAATGCAGGGTTGCGATTTGCGTCGACTCTCCTGAAACGTGACCAGCAGCAAATGAGGCATGATGCACGACAATGCGCCACCCTTGTGGCGTTTTGATATACACATTCGTCGTCACCACATGCACGTCCTGCGACGCATGACCGATCGCCGTGATTTCCTCGATGACGCTGTGGATGGCACTCATCAAATTGAGGGTGACATGCAATTGGATCGGTTGGATGTGCACCCTGCCCCGTGCGAAAATCGCTTCCCATGAAGAACGAATCGCAGCATGTCCGATCAAACGCGGCGCACCAGGATGAATGCAAACAATTTCCTCATCGTCGGACCATAGTGTCATCAGGGCATCCACATCGGAGCGGCTAAGCGCATCATAAAATGCCGCTTCCGTTTCGGCGGGCGTGCCATTCATCTGTTTTCTACGTGCCACAAAATCTCCTTTTCTGTTCAATCAGATCGGAAAAAATTGAAAACGAGGGAAGGACTTTCGATCCATAGTCAAAAGCAACGCAAGGTTTGGTGGGGAAGTACGATCGCACAACGATGATGAACATCCCAAACGAGATTGCGTGACGTAAAAGATAAAAGCGTCCTAATGTGCTTTAACCACCGCGCCCGGCTTGAGCCGGTATGACGTGCCGCAGTACGGACATTTCACATCAGTGTGATGGCCAAGATCAAGGAAAATCCTGGGATGGGATGACCAAAGCGGCATTGCGTTATTAGGACAATAGGCAGGCAGGTCTTCGCCCCCCAGTTCAACGACCTCTATCACTTGTTTCACATTACTCATGTCTTATCCATTCAATGGTTACCACCGCTTGCAATAGGCGGCAATACAATCTTGCGAAACGTTAATTTTAACGGATTCAGGCAAATGGGAATATTCCACAGGTAATTCATCGGTAAAATGGTGCGTTAATCACTCGATGCGCACAAGCAGAAGGGCCGGTGCCTGTCCTGCATGCATGAAAAAATGCCTTCCTCCGCAAAAAAAATGGTAGGTTTGCTAGCCTCCTGCCAGGCACTTCTTCTCACCAACAACATCACGGTGGTCGCAGTGACGGCATTGGCTGGGGCTGCGTTGGCAACCGATAAATCTTTGGCGACACTTCCGATTACCTTCTTCCTTTTGGGATCAGCGCTTTCAACGATGCCCGCCTCCCTCATGATGCGGCGCTTCGGTCGCCGAGCGGGGTTTACCTTTGGCGGCCTTTGTGCCCTAGCTGGGGCGCTCGTCGCAATGTATGCAATGTGGGCCGCATCCTTTGTACTGTTGTGTTGCGGGACTTTCCTTACAGGGATTTATAACGCCGTCGGTGGTTATTACCGTTTCGCCGCTGCGGATGCAGCTGACGCCTACGACCCGGAATTCAAGACGCGTGCTATTTCCTTGGTACTGGCTGGAGGCTTGGTTGGCGGCATTGTCGGCCCCGAAACGTCGAAATTGACACGCGACC
This sequence comes from Oxalobacteraceae bacterium, assembly GCA_025352145.1. Classification (GTDB taxonomy): domain Bacteria; phylum Pseudomonadota; class Gammaproteobacteria; order Burkholderiales; family Burkholderiaceae_D; genus JANXTY01. The sequence goes on along the minus strand of JANXTY010000047.1, from coordinate 94,203 downwards.
TATTCCCGGTGCTATTTACCGGTTCCTTTGCGATGATGGCGATATTGGCCGTACTGTCCTTATTGCTAATCCAGATGTTGAAGCTTCCACCGCAAACCGAGGAAGAAATGCACGGAACGACTCGCCCGCTGGGGATCATCGTATGTCAACCCACCTTCCTGCTGGCGGTACTGAGCGCCATGATCGGCTTTGGCGTAATGGGTTTTTTGATGACAGCCACACCGCTGGCGTTGCAGGTATGCGGCTATCCCTACAACAACATCGCCTTTATTCTTGAATGGCATGTGATCGGCATGTTTCTGCCGTCTTTTGTTACAGGAGGATGGATCAAACGTTTTGGCGTATTGCCCATCATGGGTATCGGCGCAATGCTGATGCTGTTGTGTACGGCAATTGCCATTGCAGGAACACAGCTGGCCCAATTCTGGTGGGCGTTGGTGTTACTCGGAGTAGGCTGGAATTTTCTCTACATCGGCAGTACTACTTTGCTGACCACCACCTACGCTCCGTCAGAAAAAGCCAAAGCGCAGGGAATGAATGATTTTTTAGTGTCCAGTGTCATGGTTATCTCCTCATTCTCATCTGGCATACTAGTGTCATCTAACAGCTGGGCAAGTCTCAATAAAATGGCGATTCCGTTTATTGCTACCGTAGGCCTGGCAATCTGGATTTTGGCAATCCATCGCGGAAAAAAAAGAACATGAGCATCAGTGACGCAACCTCGACCGACAATCGAAATATTCCACCGGAATTACCACTACCAGAGCGTAACAGCGCGGCTTTTCGTGACGGGATCAAAGCAACTTTCCCCACTTTGTTCGGCGTTGCCGCGTGGGGCATGGTGGTGGGCATTGCCATGATCAAAGCCCATCTATCGCTGACACAAGCGCTTGCAATGACCATGCTCGTATTTGCAGGTTCAGCACAATTAGCGTCTTTGCCATTGATCGCCGCGCACGCGCCGGTGTGGATGATTTTTGTAACTGCGTTAGTGGTCAATTTACGTTTTGTGATTTTCTCTGCCGTGATGGCACCCCATTTTATCCATTTGAAATGGCGGAAACGCTTGCTATTGGGCTTTTGGTGCGGTGACCTATCTACTGGCTTATTTCTCCAGCGCTATCCAGACGAAAAGCCCGCCCCCGAAAAGGCATCTTATTTGACAGGTCTTCTTATTCCCAACTGGCTAGCGTGGGAGATCGGTTCAATTGCCGGGATTTTTCTTGGGCATCAAATCCCCGAGCAATGGGGGCTTGGCTTTGCCGGAACATTAGCCATTCTCTGCATCACCGTGCCGTTAGTGGCCAACCGTGCCGCACTTTGCGGCGTTGCCATGGCGGGAGCGATGGCGCTTGCGGGCGCCAGCTGGCCTTACAAACTTGGCCTGCTAGCAGCGGTCATTGCGGGAATGATAACCGCCTTGGCAATGGATGAATGGTCCGAAAGACGCAGCCCATGAGCGAAGGAGAAACCGGATTAGCGATCGCGGCACTGGTCGTCGCCACGCTGTTAACACGGTGCTCGTTGTGGGTCGTTGGGCGTCATGTCACCCTCCCAAAACGCCTACAAAATGCGTTGCGCTACGCGCCAGCTTGTGTACTAACAGCCATTATTGTTCCCGATTTATTGCTCGCCAATGGCCAGTTACACCTCAATTGGAGTAACGACAAACTCATGGCCGCTCTAGCTGCTCTCCTGTTTTATTTGGTGAAACGGGACATGCTGCAAACAATGGTGCTAGGCATGGTGTGCTTCACTGCTTTACGGTTAGGCATTTTTTAGTGGCGTTGTTCGCTATGACTTCGTGTCGCACAATTCAACCCGACCCTATTGATCACTCGGCTGTGAGTCAAGAATCATAGACAATAAAATTACCTGCTATTTAATTTTTATAAGTAGTTGTATTTTGCATGTTATAGTTTTTTTTTAAATAAAACCTTGATTGCTACTATTGATGAGTATTTTTGAACTTGGCTTATCCTTGAAAGAGGCGCGCATACGGCAAATGCTTACACAGAGTGAGCTGGCCAGCCGCACTGGCGTGAGCCTGTCTACCATTTCTGGATTGGAACGCGGCAGCTTGCCTGAAATTGGTGTGGTGAAGTTATTGCAGTTGTTTGCGGCAGTAGGGCTGGAGTTACAGCCAAGATCCGCAGGACAACGGCGTACCTTGGATGATATCAATACCGAAAACGCACGAACGGGTTATGCGCGTCAAAAAGTCTTGGCCGCGAGCACCAAAAAAATGGATGCCATCAAAAGATCGAACGAACGACTTGCGGGTAATGCGCTGAAGCCGACAAAATTAAGCTCAGCTGAAACCACTAAGGAATTCGCACAGACAAGACAGCGGGTACGTCATGCTCAAAAAAAGGATGAGACGAAATGACGCAACGGCTTGATGTCTATGTACTTGATCAACATGTCGGCTGGCTAAGCGACGAGGGTGATCGCTATGTGTTTAGCTATCTACCAGATACCCCCAGCGCCTATCTGGTGTCGTTAACTATGCCAGTGCGGGCGGAGAGTTACGTTTGGCAGCGCGGCTTGTTTCCATTTTTCCAGCAAAACTTACCCGAGGGTTACAAGAAAGAAGTGATCCGCCAAAGGCTGGGGCCGCATGCAGATGTCAGCGATTGGGGTCTGCTGGCGTTGACCGGTAAATTAAGTATAGGCCGGGTGCGGGTGGTGCCAAGCGGAATGCCACTATTAAATACTGTGCAAAATCTGGATATGGCGCAGATACTGTCTAGCCCTGATTCTCAAGCGCGCTTACTTGATTACCTGAACGAAGGTGTGCTAGAGGGTATATCGGGCGTGATGCCCAAGGCGATGAAAGAAGGCGACAAAGCCACAGTATGGACTGGCGATTTTATCTTGAAAACTGGGGTGCCAGGTACCGACAATAGGGCGAGTTTGGTGGGGTTGGCAATCAATGAATACCTTTGTTTGGAAGTGGCTCGTGCAGCAGACTTGAACGTGCCTGAAACGGCTTTATCGGAAGACGGCCAGGTTCTTGCGGTAGCGCGTTTTGATCGACGTGATGGTGTACATATTGCCGTCGAAGATTTTTGCTCGATCAAAGCATTAGATCCTGTCAATAAATATAAAGCCTCGCTGGAAGAGATCGCCCAACTTCATACTGAATATGTCTCACCGCAGAATCGGCAAGAAAGTGCGAATCAGCTATATCGTCTGCTGCTGCTGAACTACGCACTACACAACGGTGATGCCCATCTCAAAAACTTTGCCTTGACTTACAGCTCCCCCGACGATGCTGTGATCGCCCCCGTCTACGATGTAGTGACCACTTCTGCTTATCCCAACATAGACGATATGCCTGCACTGACGCTGCAAGGTAAAAAGATGTGGTGGATGGGAAAGACCCTGCGGCAGTTTGCGTCGAGTCGTCTCTCACTCACAAAAAGAGAGGTAGACGAAGCAGAGCGCGCCATCGTGAAAGGCATCGACAAGGTTTTCCCACTCCTGGTGCAGATGATGGAGAAATATCCATTTTTCCGTGAAACAGGTAAACGCATGATGCTTGAGTGGAGCTGCGGAAAAACGGATATCACTGAAGGGGCCAAAAAGCGCATAGGCAATACGAAGGAAGTGCTGGAAGAGATGAAATTGTCTGATGTGAAGTCATCGGTTAAAAAAACGAATCGTTACGGAGATGAAGAAAACTCTTTGGCGATTAAAAAAAAACATCGATTGGAATAAAAGCCGTGTTGCACCTTTGTCCGATGGGGTGGCGTCGATGAACCAGCCGTGACCTGCGACTGTGGCGTCGAGGGTGATGGCGGTGTCTTTGCCGGAGCCGGTGGTTTCAACCGACGGCGTTGCCAAGGAAATAAGTGAACCGGTTAAGGCTTGGCTGGCGTCAGCTAGGAGACCGGACAGGGCTGCTTGCGTTGGGTGGATGCTGGCCCTTAGATGCGATTAGTGAAACGTAATCGCACGCATAAAATTATTACCGTATCACTGACACGTCATTTGGCGCTTACTTCAGTGCGGTTTTCAGTTTTATTTTCAGCTCTATTCACTCTATTCATCCGCGCCTGCTCCAGTTTTTCACATAAAGCTGCGGCTCCCGCAATCATGCGTGGACCGGCGCGATTGAGCAGATTGCCATCGAGTAAAAACAGATTGCCACGCTGTACTGCGGTGAGTGTGGGATAGCGTTTCCACATGTTGATACCACCGTCAGAGGGACTCTTCTCTGCGCTGCCGAAAATCGCCTCGGGATTCTCTTGCAATACCGCTTCAATACCCACGCTCGGGGCGGCGACTTTCATCTTTGAAAAAATATTCTCGCCACCACACAAACGCATCGCATCGCTTACGATATGCTGGCCATTAAGCGTGTATAGCGGCTTGTCCCATACCTGATAGAACAACCGTACCGGCGATCGATTGGCGTATTGCTTGGTCAACGCGCCCAGCTTTTGCCGCAGGTCCGACGCGGCCTGTTGTGCCTCTTTGTCTGTGCCCAATAAGCGGCCGAGGCGAATGAGGCTATCCGGGATATCGTCGAGTTTATGCGGCTCGCTGTAAAACAAGGGGATGCCGAGTTTTTGTAATTGCTCTACCTGTCGCATCGAACTACCGTATAACCAGACCACGATGAGATCGGGTTTCATAGCAATCACGCGTTCCAGATCGATCTGGCGATTGTCGCCGATCTGCGGAATGAATTTGGCAGCCTCTGGATAATCGCTGTAACTGACCACACCGACAAGATGCGTGCTGCCACCTGCTGCAAACAACAATTCAGTCACATGCGGCGACATCGAAATAACACGTTGCGCAGGTTTTTGCAGGAGTACCGTGTTGCCATAGTCATCTTGAACGCGGATGGCGGCATTGGCATGACTGATCATTCCACAAAGCGAAAAGAAAAATAATAAGGACCATGTTTGCATCGTTTTTTTCATCGTATTTTTTCCTCTTTATTTTCTTCTTTATTTTCCTCTGCATTGGGTCACTTCTTTCTGCCATTCCATTGTTCGAGTGCCTTTGGTAGAGATTGCCCACACGCTTCACTATAATCACAGGATCGGCGCGTACTGTTCAACCAACGTATCGCCTTGCACGTGGCTCTTCGACGGTGATCCAGGTCGCTTCCCGGCGCTGCTTATGGGGATTCATTCGCACCTGCATTTCAGCATCGCCAACCTGTGCTGGGGCGCTCTATATCCTGTGCTTACCGGACGTGATTGCCAATTGTTCTGCAAAGGCACTGTTGCCGGATCGGGCACCGCCAAGAACTAACGTGCGCGTCATACCGGATACTCTTGCAACACTCTTGCAACATCGGGCCGTAATCCATAATTTGCACAGTCATTACCATTCGATGCCATGTTGCGCCGTAATCCCGCTCCTGAATGCGTGTTTTACGTCCTGCATTTCAGTAACCGTGTCGGCAATCTCAATGAGTTCCGGCAGCGCACCGCGACCGGTAATCACCACATGCTGCATCGCCGGCCGTGCCTGCAAATCGGTAATCACTTTCTGCACATCGAGATAGTGAAATTTTAGCGCGATGTTGAGTTCGTCGAACACGACTAAGCCGATACTAGGATCGGTCAAAAATTCCTGGCCTTTTTTCCAGGCAGCCTCAGCCTTTTCGATATCGCGCTCGCGGTTCTGGGTTTCCCATGTGTAGCCTTCACCCATAGCATGAAAACTGACTTCATCTGGAAAGCGCCGCAAGAATTTTTCTTCGCCGGTGGACATCGCCCCTTTGATAAATTGCACCACACCCACTTTCATGCCGTGGCCCATCGCACGAATGACCATGCCGAACCCGCTGGAACTTTTCCCCTTGCCATTGCCGGTAGTCACCACAATAACGCCAGCGGTACGTTGCGCTTGCTGGATCTTGGCGTCAATCAGCTCTTTCTTGCGTTCCATGCGAACGCGATGCCGCTCGTTGATGGCAGCTGTGCTAAGGTCTTTGCTATGGGGATCGTTCATGAGGCTTCCTTTAAAGGGAGAAAAATGAGGCGTTTTCCATGCTCTATGGCTTCGATTGGATGACCCAGAAAACGACTCAGTATCGGTGCCTGCATCGTCTGCGCTACGGTGCCTGCTTGCCACTCGCCGTCGCCCATCAACAATAAGACATGCGTAGCGACACTGTGCGCCAGATTCAAATCATGGCCGACCATCACAATGGTTTTTTTCTGATCGCCACACAATCGTCTCAACAAGTGCATCACGCTGACCTGATGCGCCAGATCAAGCGCATTGGCTGGCTCGTCGAGCAACAACAATGGCGTGTCCTGCGCTAATAACGCTGCGATGGCGACGCGCTGACGCTCGCCACCGGAAAGCGCACGTACATCACGTTCGGCCAGGTCGGATACATCCATCGTCTGGAGTGCAGCGGCGGCGGCTTGATGGTCGTCGGATCCTTCCCAATAACGGTCGGCATGATAAGGATGGCGCGCTGAAAGTACCGTTTCAATGACGCGATAACCGAAAGCATCGGACCGCGATTGCGGCAAAAAAGCCCGTTCTTTTGCCAGCATCTCCAACGGCCAATCGGCCAAGTCGCGGTCTTGCATTGCAACGTTGCCGCTATCGGGCTTCCGCAAGCCTGCCAGCGTTCGCAGCAGCGTGCTTTTTCCTGCGCCATTCCGGCCGATCACGCACCAACATTGACCAGATTCAATCTGCCAATCCAAACCATCGACCAGTACCCGATCACCCACGCGTAGTTGTAATTTGTTTGTGCGCATCATGTTATTTGCGCCGAATATGATGCAGTTGAATAAGGAATATCGGTACCCCAACCATCGCAGTCAAAACGCCGACCGGCAGTTGTTGCGGTGCGAGTATGGTGCGTGCCAATGTATCCGCCAATACGAGAAAAATGCCTCCCGCAAGCGTGGCAGCAGGGAGCAATAAACGATGATCCGGCCCCAGTGCAAAGCGGCAAGCATGCGGCACGATTAATCCGATAAATCCAATGCTGCCGGCACTCGTCACCGCACTCGCGGTGAGCAAACCGGAACAAAAAAATAATCCCTGCCGCAAAGCACTTACACGAATACCCAGCGTGGCTGCCGCTTCGGCATGCATCGCCATCACGTTGATCGCGCGCGCTGCGCGTAACGCAAACAACAATGCACCGGCCAGCACCAGCCAGGGCAACCATCGCATCTGCGCACCGGACAAATCGCCGATCATCCAGAACACCATGCTACGCAAGCGGCTGTCCGGCGCAATGGATAACATTAACGTCACCAATGCCATGCAACCGGACGATAAAATCACGCCCGTCAGTAGCAACAACGACGCACCCCCTTCCGCCGCCACACCACTGCGCAAATCGCGGCGAGCTAAAAAATACAGCAACATGGATACGGCAACAGCACCCCCAAACGCAGCCGCATCGATCACCCAGGCCGCGCCCATGAACAACATCGCCGCCAATGCCCCGACCGAGGCACCGCCCGATAAACCCAGTACATACGGATCGGCTAAGGGATTGCGCAATAACGCTTGCATCATGACACCGGCCAACGCGAGTGCGGCGCCGGTAACAAATGCGGTCAACGCTCGACCAAGGCGTAAGTCCAGCAGCGTAGCTGAGAGGGTAGTGGATTTACCGCGCATGACTTCGCTCAAGGCAGAAGGAAAGTCGGATAGCGGTAGTGCAATGGAACCGCTTATTCCAGCGAAAAGCAGACTAACCGCCACCAGCAATAGCAATGCCGCCAAAATAACGATGGCCCGATGTCGCATAGAGTGGAAAAGAGGATTCACACGTGGCCTTCCGAAGAAACGACGAACTACCCCGTCCCATTTAATTAACTGATGTTACGCAAGTTACGCAAAGCTCGGCAAAAGTCGTTATTCTTGGTGGACACTGGGACATCAGTGGGGCACGGCATGCCGTGCCCCACCGATGTGCCCTATTCCACCGCTGTGCGGGATACCACTGACGACCCGGCGTACTCAAGTCCTAAAACGCGGTCTAAGCACCCATGAATTATTTCATGACGTAACGCAAGCCAACGAACAAGTTCGAGCCAGTCGTGGCATAGGTTCTAGCCAGTTCGTACTGCTTATCACCCACGTTATTCCAACGACCGAATAATGACCAGTCATGCGTAATATCAACACTCCCGTACAGGTTCAACAAACCATAACCACCGAGAGTATTTTTATTCGCTCCATCGTCAAAACGTTTTCCTGACAGCACGATCTCTGTGCCCGCCTTGATCGCACCTACCCCATATTCGAGTGCAAAATTAGCGTGGTGTTTGGCACGGCGACTCAGGGATTTATCCGTTGTCTCATCGCGCGGGTCTTGAAAATCTAATGCGCCGCGAATAGTAAATTCAGACAATTTGGTACTCGCTCCAAAAGACAGGCCGGTAAGCAACGCCTTATTGATGTTGTACGCGCAACCAAATGGATGACCGTGGATGTCAAAGGGACAAACCGGTGCCGCCACGATTAAGTCAGACAAGCGATTGTGGAAGTAAACAGCATTCGCCTGCGTGGTGCCATTGTCATAGTAAAGACCTGCTTCAGCATTTTTCCCCTGTTCCGGCTTGTTGGTTGGCACCCCGAAACCCGGATAATAAAGTTCGTTAAATGTAGGCGCGCGAAAGCTGGTACCTGCACTGATATTGGCGCGTAATGCCGGATCGATACGGTAACCGTATCCAGCGCTCCCCGTGGTTTTAACCCCGTATTGCGAACTATCGTCACGACGTATGCTCAGGCTTGCCGCATGCGCGCCCTGCTTTAATTGGTACGATCCGGCCACAGAATTCGTAGTACGTTGCCCCGTCAAAGCAGGTGTCGAACTGGCATTCACTTTTTCTTTGCGCTGTTCGACAAGAAATTGCAATACATCCGTCCCCACAATTAAATCATTCTGCCAACTGATATTGTTTTGGGTGGTATCAGTTTGGCTTTTCCCCGTAGCACCCGCATTGGCGTCAGTACCGGATTTGTCACTCGTTTGGGATACCTGAAATTGACTTGTCCATTCTGGTAGAAATTTATTTTTTGAATAAGCCGCGTAATTTTCCAGCTTTTGCAAATTACGGGCATCGTAAATAGACGCGCCATTATCGTATTGGGCATTGAGCCGACTATCCAAAAAGTTCAGTCCCAGTTCATGGCCTTGCGCGATTTCAACGCTCAACTGCCCACTGGCGCTGTCTTTGGTGTAGCCGTCCTTGTCCACATTGTAGGAGAAATTGCCGGGCTTGGTGGCCGAGAATCCGCCGGAATCTTCGCGTGCTGCGCTCAGTGCGTACCGCACAAGATGATCCCCGTTGATGGCTCCAGAGATGCCCGCCTCAAACGATTTCGTGGCATCACTACCATAGCCAGCCGACGCGTTGAAGCGTAAGTTATTCGTGCTTTTTTTTGTGAAAATTTGCACCACACCGCCGATGGCATCAGCGCCATACATGCTGCTTAACGGACCATAGACAATCTCGATATGGTCAATCTGCTCTATTGGAATACTGGACCATGTTGCGCCGCCTAAGGTGGAAGAGCCGACACGCACACCATCCACCAGCACAATACTTTGCTTATTGTCCGCGCCCCGAATAAATACGGAAGAAGAGGTGCCGGGGCCACCGTTGCGGGCTATTTCAACGCCCCGCTGCCGTTGCAATAATTCGACCAGCGATGATTGACCCGATTGTGCAATTTGCTCCGACGAAATGACGACCGTATCGCTCAACACGTCACTGAGATGCTGGGCAGAACGCGTTGCAGTCACCACAATGGTCGGGAGTGTTTTTTCCTGACTGGTTTGCGCGATAGACACAGAGGAGAATGCCGTATTAACAGCAAGCGTAATAGGGATTAACTTGGCGACCAGGATGGCGTGCCGTGAAACGGATAATGTCATGATAATTTTCAAAAGAAAGGCAACCAGCCGACCTCCCCGTAGGCTGGATTGAACAGAAATGCATGAACCGATCACGGCAATCGAAAGGCGCATGCAAACTACATGAACCGTTCGTGTTGCGATGATAAATGCACACCACATTTCCACCTGCTCTGGCCGGTATCCGGGCTAGCAAGTCAAACCGTCTTCACCTTCCCATGCGACGCACAGTGGTATTGAGAGACAGTCAGTCACTCTCTAAATAAAAAAGAGCGACGCTTGTTTTACCGTTGCGGGGGCAGCACACATACGCCCAAAACAAGCGCCGTGTTTCCCGTTTAACTGCACACATGGACATGTGTGCGGGCACCAAAACCCGGCGATTATAAAGCGCAATGGACTTGGTAGCAACTTGAACCGGATGCCTTTGTGCCTTTGCAGCGTTCATTCCACAGCAAGCGAATAGCGACGCATACAATAGACCAATCGAAGTGAATGCATGGAATTTCAGCAAGGCAAAGGAATCGACGTACAATACCTCCTCAAACTTTACTTTATTTTTTCGCACCATTTTCTTACTGCACAATTTCATGCGCCGCCCCTCAAAAAAATCTCCACACAAACTCTCCGCTGACAGCGCACGCCTTTCCACTTTATCCCAAGCTATTGTTCAAGCAGCCAGTCGGGTTGAAGAACGCGCCTGGGAAAACAGCCTTGATACATTGTTGCAAAAACTGCTAAAGGGCAATCATCAGGATGTCATTGACAACACGCTCAATCATCTTTTCCCTGCCGATTTGAACGCCTACGATGTACTTATGGAATCGGTGGAAGCCGTCAGTGAATCCTGCATCATTGAACATAATGAATCGGGCGCGACGGTGAAATACGATGCGCTACTCATTGCAGCACCCATCTTGGCATGGACCCGTTTCTCGATTGCCTCGGGTCCGATTGCGCCAGATATGGTGCTCACCTTAAGTGCCCATCTGTCGGCACATCTGCTAGCACCTGGTACGCGCCTCGCAATTGCGCCTAGCTTATATGCCATTGATCAGTTACCACGCAGTTATGGCGAAACCTCGGCTATGACGCAGCGGCTAGCACAAGCCGCTCTCACCGGGACGCCGCTTCGCCCCACCACAAACGAACCTGAAACTGCGCCTTTTTTGGCCGACACGCGCTACCTCTTGGCAGCAGTTGTGGCACCGCTCGGGACTCCCCTTTTCCGCTGGCAAGGCGCTGCCCATCAGCAGAATTATTTAGCGGATCGAGCAGAAGCGTTAGCCCAGTGGCGCGCTCAAGGCACGCCCAATATTGCCCGCTTATTACCCGGTTGCGGCGTGGAACTGTTGTTACCAGAAGCCTACTACGTCGCCTGTCGCGAAGCCGACAAGCAAATTCGCCCAGTGTCGATTCGCGCTGCGGTAAATTATTTAACGCTCACCCTAGGGGTCGAGGCGAGTGAATTAAGAGCTGTAATTGCAGGCTTCGGCGAAGAAACTGTCGATGGATTGCTGGAAGAATACCGGATCGCCTTTACGATGCGACACAGCCCCGATGTCATCTATGGCATTGTGTGGCCATTTTATGGATTAGAAGATGAAGAAGGCACACCAGCCGATGCGTTACCGCATTCTGGTATTTCCGGTACTGAAGTACAGAAAATTCCCATCAATGAAATTCTTACCTTGCTCAATGAATCTGGCGTAAGCCATGTCAAACGTCACAATGAGCGCTTCCCGATGGAGTTTTGCGACGACTGCGGTGCGCCCTTGTTTGCCGATCCCGAAAGTGAATTGGTGCATGCGGAAATGCCTGAAGACGCGCCACAAGGTGCTGAACACTTCCACTGAGGCAGTCCATCAATAGGGAAGCAGATTATCCCCTTACGTTTTTATCGTAAAAATTGGGGGGATAAATTCGCTCTATTTCTTGCTCGATTCTGGATGAGTGACCTACACCGCGTCTCGCTCCACGCTATTTCCTCGCACTATTTCTTCCCTCTATCCCCCCCTCTCTACCTAAGCCAAACTATCATTTTCCGATACGGTTGTTGTGGGCTTATGTGCGACAACGAACAGATCTTGCTCAACTATCCGTTTATAACGTCATACATCGAGGGATCGTCCCATTCGATTAATGATTACCGAGAGATCACAAATGAAAAAAAAATTACCACAATGGATTGCCGTTCTCTGTGGCAGCGGCCTAATTTTGGCTACCGGTTGCAGCAGCATGAAAACACCCGCAACCGCTTCTGTCGAAGTATCTAAAGCAGCCGTTGAAAACGCCACCACTGCAGGCGGCACAGAATTTGCCCCAATCGAGATGAACTCGGCACGCGAAAAAATGGCGCAAGCTAACAAGGCGATGGCAAACAAAGACTATAAGCTGGCAAATGATTTAGCCATCCAAGCGCAAGCTGACGCCAAACTAGCGCAAAGCAAAGCCGATTCAACGAAAGCGCAGACTGCAGCCACTGCGCTGCAAGACGATATTCGCGTGCTACGTGAAGAACTCAATCGCAATAACGCCAGTAAGTAAGCCAGTAAATAAAAAACTAACCAGGCAACTCCGCGCAACTTTATACAAAACTACGGCGATCAATGACATCGCTGTAACCCAAGGACCCATCATGAAAAAAATCGCTTTCACCCCTATTCTCTTAACGCTTGCAGCGCTGATCAGTGCCTGCAGCTCCATGCCGACCACCACCAGCTTGCTTGATCAGACGCGTAGCGATTACATGGCCGCGCAAAATAACCCCAATATCCCTACCTATGCACCACTGGAAATGAAGCAAGCCAGCGAGGCCTTGGATCAAGCTAATAATGCCGCCAGCCATGATGAAAGCGCTGAAAAAATCGACAAGCTCGCTTACCTGGCAAAACAAAAAATCGCATTGACGCAAGAAGTGGCGAAACAGAAATCAGCCGAAGCTGCCATTGCCAACACTAGTAAAGAGCGCGATCAAATTCGTTTAGATCAGCGCACTAATGAAGCGAATCAAGCCAAATTGAGTGCAGACCAAGCTAAATCGGCGGCAGAACAAGCCAAGCTGACAGCACAGATGGCGCAAAACGAGACTGCCGAAGCACAGCGCAAGACACAAGAAGCCCAAGCGCGCGCAACACAACTGGAAGCACAATTAGCTGAGCTCGCTGCAAAAAAAACGGAACGCGGTATGGTGATTACCCTCGGTGATGTATTGTTTGGCACTGATCTGGCGCGCTTGAATCCAGAAGGAATGCGTACCGCTCAAAAATTAGCCGATGTCTTGCAGCAGAACATGCAACGCACGGTGCTGATAGAAGGCTTTACCGACAGCACCGGAAGTGCTGCACACAACCAAGAATTATCTGAACGTCGCGCTGCCGCAGTGCGTAATGCCTTACAAGAAATGGGTGTAGCACGCGACCGTATCGCAACGCGCGGTTATGGCCCATCTTATCCCGTCGCCTCCAATGATACGGCCCAGAATCGCCAGTTGAACCGCCGAGTTGAGATCGTTCTTTCAAATGCGGATGGGAAAATTTCCCAGCGCCAATCTAATTAAAAATTGATTGCGTAAGCCAACTATTTTCTTTGAAAGAGAATCATGCCTCCTGCAGACAAAGAACAATATTTCAACATCGACAAGGCTTCCATCCGCGCTGCCGCAAACAATACCGATGATGGAGCAGTGACAACAGGCTACCGAGCCGATCGCAAAAAAATAATTGCCATGCTCAATGATGCGCTGGCGACAGAGCTGGTCTGTGTGTTGCGTTACAAACGTCATTACTACACGGCGTCTGGATTACAAAATGGCCCCATCAAAGCCGAATTTTTGCAACATGCAGAAGAGGAACAAGCCCATGCCGATTTGTTAGCGGAACGTATCGTGCAATTGAACGGAAAACCCGACTTTAACCCCGCCACACTCATCGAACGAAGCCATGCCGAATATGATGATGCGGAAACTATCCAAACCATGATCAAAGCTAATTTGATTGCCGAACGTATTGCAATCGAAAGCTATCGTCAGATGATCGAACAAATCGGTGAGACCGATCCAACCACCCGTCATATGCTAGTAGGCATCATGGCGATGGAAGAAGAGCATGCCGATGACATGCGCGATTTACTGGAATGACGAACGCTATCTTTAATCGCATTTCAGGGCAGTAAACCGAGTTGAATAAAATCGGCTCAGGCCCCGTGTACTCAAAAAGAGGGCTTACCTTTATAGGCTCACATTAATAAAATTTTTTAGGAGTTAATCATGTTAAATTCAAATTTAAAAGCCGTGAGCTGTGACGTAAGCAATGACGTAAAAACACTCGTCAAGGATGCGCAAGCCCTGTTTCATGCTGCCGCTGCCTTGACTGGCGAAAAGGCGGATGAAATTCGTAGTCGTGGAATGAATATGCTGGACTCAGCACTGGTCAAAGCACAAGATGCCCAAGCCAGCGCGGTTGCCACTGGCAAAGAAATGGTGGCCTCCGCTGATGACTATGTCAAAGAAAATCCGTGGCGCGCAATTGCTGCCGCTACTGGCATTGGTCTTTTGGCGGGCATTATTTTGGCTCGTAGTAAATAGTCCCTTGTCATGAGCAGCCATCTGGAAAAGCGCCCACCCGTGCCGGCACCAAGCTTAATCGCCCATCTGGCCGGGGTGGCAAAAAATAGTATCGGATTGCTCGTCTCCCGGCTAGAACTGGCGGCACTGGAGCTGTCGGTATTCCGAGATCATGTGCTGAAGATGGTAATGGTGTTTTCGCTAGCAGTCATAGCTATTTGTTTTTCCCTGGCCTACGGTACGCTACTCATCGTATATCTCACGTGGAATAGTATGGGCTGGAAAATATTGCTCCTCATGACGCTTTGTTTTGCAGTATTTGCGAGTGCTTTACTGTTTTATGCACGCACCTTGTTATGTTCAGACAAACTCTCACTACCAGCAACCATGACTGAATTAAAAGCCGATCGTGACATGTTGTTATAGTTTTTTCTGGAGAAATCGGAGAAGGCAATGAAAGAGAATCCTAGGCAAACAGCGCTAGCCGCCCGCAAAAGACAACTATTGCTTGACGGTGCTGTCTTCCGCATTGGCATCGTCCACGCAAAAGCGCAGGTTGCCCACGGCTTTCGTGCAGAGTCCTTACTTCAGGCTGCTCTCGTTTGTGCACGCAGCTTTGCTAACGCCAAACTAGAAGCAGCACTGGGGCCGCCAGACGGACGAATACGCAGGTTAATGCCGTTAGCCATTACTGCGTTTTCCATGCTGTCGAGAAAAAAAATATCCAAGCTAGCTATCGGTGCCGTGTTGACTGCTATAGCCGCGATTGCATTGATCAAGCGAAACAAAAAATAATTTTTTGTTTCTCACTCAATGCGAATGCGGCGTCACATATCGATCGCATAACGTGTAGCGCCTAACTACCCCTTTTCTCTCTTGCCAACACACCCTTTAATTTCCGCCGTCTTTCTTATCACAACCAATACTCAAACCGACGTGCCGCCCATTCCTTGAGTTTCTCCATGAAAGATCGTTGCCTCCATTTTTCTTCCGTCATCTGCTCTGAGTAGCGCAAATCTTCGGCAAAGGCATTTTCCATCGCCAAGCCAAATTCATCTCCATAAACCACTACGTTGATTTCGCTGTTATGCATAAAGCTGCGCGTATCGATATTGGTGGAGCCGACAGTGCCCCATGCCTTGTCGATTACTGCGGTCTTGGCATGCAAGACCGCTATTTGCAGTTGATAAACCTTGATCCCATTGGTCAACATTTCGCTGTAATAAGATCGCGTTGCATGGTGGATCAGGCCACTGTCAGTCACCCCAGGCAAGATGATCTTAACGTCAATACCACGATGCGCAGCGTCGATTAATGCCTGCAAAATTTGTGCGTCCGGCACAAAGTAGGCACAAGTGATGTGGATATTTTCCTTCGACTCTTGAATCGCCAGCACATAGGCTTTGTAAATGTCGTAATCGCCCCCTGGCTCGCTCGCAAGCACCCGGACTATTTTGTCACCGGCAGTTTTTAATGGCGGGAAAAAATTACTGTCCGGTAGATCAGGCGCTTTCTGACTGGCCCAATTATTTAAAAATATCCCTTGCAGTGCCGCGACTGCCGGCCCTTCGATTTTAATATGGGTATCGCGCCACCCTACCTTGACATCACGTCTGGCTTTAGAACGGAATAAGGAACTGTTGGCATAGGTACTACTGATATTGACCCCACCCGTGAAGGCGACCATCCCATCCACCACTAAAATTTTTCTGTGGTCACGATTGTTAGGTTCCCAAGGCCCAATCAATTTCAACGGATTCACTGGATTGAAGGCCAGCAGATGAATGCCTGCATTACGCATATTGTCAAAAAATGCCTGCGGCGTACCGATCGTGCCGACGCTATCGTAAATGATGTTAACCTGCACCCCGTCGCGTTGGCGAGCGATCAGAAGATTAGCGAAACGTAAGCCAATTTCATCTTGATCGAAAATGTAGGTTTCTAAATTGATGTGGTCTTTCGCAGCAGTGATGGCGGCAACCATCGCTGCCATAGTTTGCGGTCCATCGTAAAGCAAAGTAACTTTATTCCCGGCTATCAAGGGACTGCCAGTAGCCGCCTCCTCCAATGCTGCCAGCGCTGTCATCGTGGCAGCGGACAAATGGGAATTGGCCCAACGTTGAGCCAAGAGAGATTTCGATTGATTGGTGCTGATAGTGCCGTGAGCGTTGGTCACTGTAGGGTTCGCTGGCGCTGCCAGCGAACTACTCAGATTGCGTACTTCAGGAAGCGCGGCACAAGCGGTCGATAACAGACCGATACCCACCATACCGACAACATGCGTTATCCAAACATAGCGAACCTTGCTTTCCATATGGCACTCCGACATTACGCAGGTCACAGCACAGCTCACAGAATTAAGGATTGCGTTAAGGATTGCGCGATATCACTCCATCCATGACCTGAACTTTTTCACCCACACGGTAGCCTGGATCGTTCGCAAAGGTGATTGTTTGTCGCGCCCCATTTTGCAACAGAATACGCACTTCGTAGTGAATCGTTTTGCGGGAATTTCGTTCGATCTCACGACCCGCATAAGCACCACCTACGGCGCCCGCTATTTCTGCAGCCGTGCGTCCATTGCCTCCACCGACCTGGCTACCGAGCAACGCCCCCACTACACCACCACCGATTGAACCAAGATAATTTCCCTCTCCCCTGACTTCAATTGGATTAACCGCTTCCACTATCCCGCAACTATTGCAAATACGAACCTCACGCGTTGCTACAGGTGTCGTATTTACCACTCCAGCAGCCTGTAAGGATCGGCCTAAGATGGCGCTGGTAACGCGTTCACCCACACGCAAATTGGCTGTTACCGCACTGCTTGAAGTAATCCGATCACGATTCCTGATTGTGTAGGTAGTGGCATACTCTCCCTCTCTGACTTCGGATAAAAAAATCTTACCTTTCACGCCATTGATAGCGAGATCCATCTTGCCACCGGGCGTGCCATTGACAACAAAGCGCAAATCATTGCCGCCTCTTAAATCGGCAATCGGTTCGACCATCATCCGTTCTATTCGAGGCTGGGGACCTGACGCTGTTGTTGAAGCGTGATAACCGACGCCGATTTGCAGCGATTCGTTGAGCACAGCGCTCGTCACTTGGTAACCCACTCTCAGATTCGCTGTAACCGGGCTGCGCGCATCAAGTCTGTCGCGACTGCTGATCGTATAAGTCCCTTCATACTGGCCCGGCTCCACCTCAACCAATACAAGATTGTGCGTTGCTCCGGCTATTCGCAAAGTAGCCTGTCCACCTGGCGACCCATAGAGGCCGAACTCAAGTTCCACACCAGGACGCAGACGATTAACTTCCTTCACATTAAAGCCATCGATACGCGGCGTGTCCTGTGTTGTACGGTATTGCTGTGCATAAGCCTGGCTCGGCATGATCAAAGGCAATAACGCCGAAAATGCAATAACGCCGGAAAGGAATTTTTGTGTCAATTTCATGAGATGTCCTGTTCATTGCGGTGATTAATGCGGATGAATTCACCGATGTTTACTCTGTTTATGGAAACAAGATAACGTGTTCTAGGCGATCCGGTCTGTGTGCCAACGCACATTAGGCAAACCTGAACTGCGAGTGGACACTTTATCCTTCCCTGCTGCTTATTTACATCCACTTTCTCCCTCTGGTGAAAGGAAGAAATATTTCCCAACAATCTTCCTCGATTGATGCTCACAGAAAATTTTTATCACTATTTTTTGCGAAAAAAAAGGCAGGATCTCTCTGCCTTTTTAAGGTCTCTAATCAACACAAATAATTACTTACCTGTTGCGGCTTTCACGTCTGCTTTAGCTTCCGCTTTTACTGCGGCAGTTTCAGATTTCGCAACCGCTTTATCAGCACGCGCTTCAACTTTTACCTTGTTGGCTTTTGCGTCCGCGTGAATGCTTGTTTTTTCAGCTTTAGCATCTGCTTTGGCCACCACTTTATCTGCCTTGGCATCCGCTGCTATTTTGTCGTCCGCATCCGCTTTGGCTGCTTTAGCACGCGCTTTAGTTTTCTTCTTGGTAGATGTAGCTTTTGCCGCGCTTTTTTCTTCACTGGCTTTTACTTCAGCAGATGCCATCGTTGCGTCGGCTTTGACATCTGTTTTAGCTTCAGCTTTCTTCGCTTTTTCTACAGATTTTTCTGCTTTCACTTCAGCTTTAGCTTTAACGACAGCGGGAGCGGCAGGCGCTGAGGTTTGTGCAAATGCAGATGTGAGAAACAGCGTGGAAATCAAAGCAGCGATTAATTTATTCATGTTTATTCCTCGAGTAAGTATGATGTAACAAAATTGTTTTCATACATGGGCCTCTAACGCTAACTCACATCTCTGCGTTGACAGGCAATTCAGAAGGCCTCGGTATACGATCCCCCATACGATCCCAAAAAACGTACACAGGAAAAATAACGCAAGCGATGTGATTATTTTTATGCTCGCCTCCGCACAGACTAAGGCTACGCTGATTAAGTATAGCGAGCGCGCCGAGTTTGTATTGAGAAGCGCAGCCGTACAACTGTACGGTGAGCATCGCAAATGCAAAATCGGGGGGCGCAGTAACTTAATCAGCGTAGCTCTAAGTCGATGGCAATTTTTTCAGCTCCTTCCAATGCAGTGTCCGGCAAAATGCACACGAATTCTTCCTCTCCATACCGCGCCACCATATCGTGGGATCGGGTAAATCCGAGCTTGAGCGCGGACGCAATCGCTTGCAAACAGAGATCGCCTGCAGAGTGACCGTAATAGTCGTTGTAGCGTTTGAAGAAATCGACATCTATAAAAATGATGGATAGCGGCCAACCAGCGCGTACACAGCATCGCCATTCGATTTTCAGCGTGGCATCGAAATGACGACGATTAGCCACACTGGTAAGGTCATCGAACAAAGCCAACGACCGCAACGCATCAGATTGATACTTGAGCGTTAAATGCGCACGCACACGCGCTTGCACCGACCTGAGATGAAAGGGCTCCACGCCTCCCACATTCAGGCCACGAGCCTCATCCGAAGGATCGTCGCGCACGCTGACAGAAATGACCGGTATATCTTTATTGAGCAGATCATTCTTTAGCCTTTTACACACAGCATAGCCGCCCATATCCGGCATTTCAACGTCGAGCAAGATCAAATCCGGCTGGCGACTTTGACAAAACGCAAGCGCAGCACGGCCACTGACAACCCTGACACGCCGGCTTCGGCGGCAAGAGGTAACACAGGATTTTCAGGATTTTTCACTGTCCCTTGATGCGATGATTTTGTATACATTCATCGACCCATCGTTATTTGATCGTCCAAAGATACATGAACGCAAAAACCCGGTCTGTGCGTCATCGAACACGCTCTATATTTTAAACACCCTAGGGGCAATTTTCATAAGGCCTACGGCCCCGCCGGGAAAACAAGCTCAAGACAACAAGCGCACGACAATCGATCTCATCCATTCAATATGTTTTTTTGTTACATGTTTTACCCTTGACTACTC
Source organism: Oxalobacteraceae bacterium (assembly GCA_025352145.1). Taxonomy (GTDB): domain Bacteria; phylum Pseudomonadota; class Gammaproteobacteria; order Burkholderiales; family Burkholderiaceae_D; genus JANXTY01. The sequence continues at coordinate 74,284 of JANXTY010000047.1, read as the reverse complement.
GAAGTTAATGGGTGACCCTATTGTTGCAAACAGAAAAAATAGTGAATTAAAATTCTCGCGGAGATATATCGATGAGCATGCTCCAGGTTCTCGCAAAAATAATAATTGCATTGGCAGCGCTGCTCAGCCTGTCCACTCAAGCCAGCGACACACTTCAAAATGCGCCCAATTTTTCTTTGCCTAGCATCACAGGAAACATCACCTTAAACGACTTCAAAGGCAAAGTTATTTACCTTGATTTTTGGGCATCGTGGTGTGGTCCTTGCCGTAAATCTTTCCCCTGGATGAATGCTATGCAAACAAAATTCGGTTCCCGTGGATTTAAAGTGATTGCCGTTAATCTGGATGCCAAACCAGAAGATTGGAAAACTTTTCTTGCCACAGTACCCGCCAATTTTTCCATTGCTTTTGACCCCAAAGGGGCGGTTGCCCAACAATATTCAGTGCAGGGCATGCCAAGTAGTCTGTTGATCGACCGCGAAGGGAAAATCGTCGTCAAACATGCCGGTTTTAGCGATGAGACCCGATTAAAATTCGAGCATGTAATTGAAGCCCTCATGGAGGTGAAGCAATGAACAACATGACCGTCTTTCGAATGGTGCGAATGATGATATCCCTCCTCAGTATGGCGGCCATTTCCGCCTGCGGCACAATACATGCGGTGCAACCTTGGGAGAAAGGTAACTTAGCCAAACAAGAGATGAAATTCGATGCCGATCCGCTCGATGCCAGATTTCTTGAGCATACCTACTCCAGTAAGGAAGCCGCCTCAGGCGGTGCGGGCGTGGGCGGTGGCGGCTGTGGCTGTAATTGAAAATCTCATTGAAGACTGCCACCCATTTCAAATGACCAGGATCAACGATCATGCATAGCAATCAACCATCCAACGCCAGCCAGCCAGAGTCTGCCAAGCTACAGACAGTCGGGGCGGCGTTGATGAGTGCAGCAATGTCCTTACCGCTAGCAGGCCAAGCCTTGGCCGAGGGAGTTCCAGATCGCGGCATGATTAGTTTGAAACATCTGGACTATCTCGACAGCCAGCCCGGCAATGACCGCATCAAAGTGCAGACTACTGCACTGCAGTTCCTGACACCTATCTCAGGCCAGTGGTCCACCGGCGGATCCGTCACTACGGATGGCATCTCCGGTGCATCGCCCTCTTATCACAACGCCAGCTTAAGAAAAATGGTGGACCGGCGCAACGCCATTGATGCCGATCTCACCCGTTATTTTCAAAACGATAGCCTGACTGTGGGCTTGAACTCATCGACGGAATCGGACTACCTCTCGCGTGGATTTTCGATACAGGGAAGCCACTCTACAGAAAATAGAAACACCACCTGGACCGCCGGGATAGGTGTCAATAACGACACCATCTCCCCCGCCAACAAGCTGGTCAAGAACGAACGCAAACATGTCACCAATGTATTGCTGAGCCTCACCCAAGTTTTTACCGCCAACGACATTCTTCAATTTAATGCAGGCTATTCCCAGGGCAATGGATATTTTTCCGATCCGTATAAAATTTTTGATAAACGACCAAGGGAACGCAATAACCACACCCTTTTAACGCGATGGAATCATCATCTCGATAGCACAGAAGGAACAGCCCGCTTGAGTTATCGCTATTACTCAGATTCGTGGGAAGTCAAAGCGCATACCTTAGGATTGGAATACGTGCAGCCGTTTGGGCACAGTTGGACTGTCACGCCACTGGTACGATTTTATAGCCAGAGCGCAGCCAACTTTTATGTGGATGCCGATCCCAGTTATGATCCGTTCCCACCCAACCCACCGGACGGCGCGTTGTACAGCTCGGAAGACCAGCGTTTGTCCGCGTTTGGGGCGCATACGTGGGGACTCAAGATCACCAAACAGATTCAACAGGACTGGTCGGTAGATATCAAATTAGAGCAATATACGCAACGATCTTCCTGGCGCTTATTTGGCCGCGGTAGTCCGTACCTGCTCCAGTTCAACGCACGCAGTATTCAAGTCGGATTATCACGTCAAATTTGATGCGACGATTTCAATATTCTCATTTGCGCTCGGTATCTAAACAAGGACATGCAGATCTACCGACACCCTTTTAATGCGATGGCTTGTGTTTGCGAAATCGTCCTGGCGATGGATGATTTGCAGCAGGCTACCTCCGTTGCCCAAATGGCGATTGATGAGGTGCATCGTGTCGAGTATAAGTATTCGCGTTATCGGCCCGATAGCATTCTTTCCCAGTTCAATGCCGCCGCAGGCAAGGAAGCGATCCTCTGCGATGAAGAAACCTGGGCATTGCTGGAGTACGCCGACAAACTTTATTACGCAAGCGAAGCGCTTTTCGACATTACCGCAGGCGTCTTGCGCCGTGCCTGGGATTTTAAAACAACGCGCATACCGAGTGATGAAGAATTAGCGGCCCTTTGTCAGCTGGTGAACTGGCCGCTGGTAGAGCGGGACGACCGTCACGTGCGGCTGCCGCAAGGGGGTATGGAAATCGACTTCGGCGGATTCGGCAAAGAGTACGCTGCGGACCGCGCGGGTGCGGTACTTTTTGCGCAGGGTGTGCGACATGGATACGTGAACCTTGGGGGCGATATGCGCGTCATCGGACCGAAACCTGACGGTCAGCCCTGGATGATGGGTATCCAAGACCCACGCCATAAAGACCAACTCGTGGCCACGATTCCAGTGGAGCGCGGTGGCTTAGCCACCAGTGGGGACTACGAACGTTTTTTTGAAATCGATGGTCACCGCTACTGCCATATCCTTAATCCACAGTCCGGGCACCCTGTCAGCTATTGGCGTACCATTAGCGTAGTGGCGCCACTGGCGGTGGGGGCGGGCAGTTGCACTACCATCGCCATGCTCAAGCAATCGGAAGGATTGGAGTATCTCGACTCCTCAGGCTTGAGTTATTTGGCCGTTGATCAGCAAGGCTGTATTCACGTGAGTAAGATGTAAAAATGCGCCTTTTCCATCAACGCTTTAATTTCGTTTGACGATATTCAAGGAAGAAAAAATGGCTACCATCAAACTTACGGCAGGGGACGATATACGGACAATCGTTGATCCAGGCGTCTATACAATTGATGGCTTAGGCGGCATCGATACGCTCGATCTGGGTACCTCAGAACGCTCAAGTTATACGATCACAAAATCTTCCGATGGCGCGGTACATGTGGATTCAATCTCCAGCGCCAGCGGCGGCGGCATGTTTAGCGCAACCCTGTTTAATTTTGAAAAACTGGCTTTTGCGAGTAAAACCGATATCATTACCCTCGCCGCTTATTTTGCCGATATCACTCCGCCAACGGCCAACAGCTTTAGCCCCAGTCCACAAAGCATCGATGTCACACTTAACAGCGATATTGTGGTGGTGTTTAGCGAGCCGATTACCCTCGGAACCAACGCTATTACCCTGACCAAAGCGGATGGCACGCTTATAGCGAGCTACGATGCCAGCCATAGCGGAAATTTGTCTATTTCTGCAGGCACTCTGACCATTAACCCCTCATTGGATCTGAGTCCTGGAACCGTTTATAAAGTAAATTTTGCGGCAGGCAGCATCAAGGACCTTTCTGGAAATAATTTTGCAGGGACCAGTAGCTACAGCTTTACGACGCTGGCCGATGTCGTCCTTACCGGCACATCAGGCAACGACACGCTAACAAGCGGCACCGGTAACGATACGCTAACGGGGGGGGCTGGCAATGACATCATCGATGGCGGGGGGGGCAACGACACTGCCGTGTTTGCCGGTGTCCGTACCAACTACACTATTCAAAAAACTCTGGCCGGTACTATTACGCTCCAAGACAATGTGGGCACCGACGGCTTAGATACTCTATCTAATATCGAGACATTGCAATTTTCCGGCAGTACGCTCAGGGTCGATTACAACGACATCGTGCAAGAACTCTACATTTCTTTTTTTGGCCGCCCGGCCGATACAGGCGGGCTGGCCAATTTCCAGGCGGCACTCGCTGCGACTGGCGCATCCAAAGATATCCAGGCACTCGATGCGGCATACAACACTAATTCGGCGATAAAGGCACTGATCGATAGTTTCGGAACCAGCGCCGAATCATTGGCTTTATACAACGGTGGTACCAGCGCTTTCGTAACAGCGATCTATCAAAACGTCCTTAATCGCACGCCGGACGCAAGCGGGTTAGCATTTTGGACCGGTGCAATCGATCAAGGCGGATTGACGCGATCACATGCCTCGTTTTCGATTATGGCGGGCGCGTTGGCCAATCTCACCCCGGCAGGTTTGACTGATGCTGCTTTGATTAACAGGAAAATCATGCTCGGATCCGATTTTACTTTTGCGCTCGATACGCCAGCAGAAACAAGCAGCTACAGTGGAAATACAGCCGCTGCAACGACGCGCTCGATGCTGGCGGCGCTCACAAGTACAACGGACCCCGCCACTTTTCAGTCCGTCGTCAATACTACTTTAACCAAACTGCAAGGCAGTGGCTTGGTCGGCCTGGGCGTTACGCCTCCCCCCTCAGAGCAAACTATCACCGAACCACACGGAATTACCATTCTCCTCATTGGAATGGTTGATGTGACAGGGTTTGTTTAGTCAATACCTGGGTGTGATACAGCTCCCTTATTCCAATTCGCATTAAAAAGGAGAACAAGGCGCATGGCCGCAGACAGTGCACTAGCACGGTAAGGGCATGCAACGCTGTTATCGTTTTTAATGCGAATTGGAATGAGATACCTATGCCTCCACTGGGACCATTTTGCGTAACTCCCATAGTAATCACTCCCCTCCTTTTAGCGTTTATCTACTTCATTTGCGCCAGGTCCAAATTGCGCTTTTTAAATGGCTGTTTCATTTTTGCAACCGCATTCGCATTCAGCCACTGAAACCCTGTACACAAGTGGCGAACGATGGCATATTCATCCAAACAAAATATCCAATAACGTAATTATTCCTGAAATTTCCCCTATTTTTTGGAGACAAAAAAATGCAAAAAAAATTGTTGTCCGGCTTAGTCTGCGCCTGCTTTGTGTCACCCGTATTTGCTGATTCCAGCATCTCCATCTACGGTATCGCAGATGCCGGTTTCCATATCACCAGCAATGGTGAAGGCACCAAGACAAAACTTACCAGTGGCCTTGCTGACGGTTCACGGCTCGGCTTCAAAGGTGTTGAAGACTTGGGCGGCGGTTACAAAACTATTTTCCAATTGGAAATGCGCGTTGAACTCGATACCGGCAAAAGTAGTACTGGCGCCCTCAGCGATAACCAAGGCTATTACCTTACCAAAGGTATGGGGCCATTGGGGACATCGCTTCTTCCCAAACTGCAAGTGGCGCTGCAACCCACCATTTCCGTCAATATCGATAACGCGCCATTCGACCGCATGTCCATGCTCGGTGTCATTACGCCCGTGGGTGCCATCTTGGCTGGCCGCATGTATACGCCTGGCTATGAAGTTCTCGCCGCTTCAGATACTTTCGAGGCCGGTACTGCCGGGAGCATGAGTGGTTTGGTCACAGGTACCGGGGGCTTTACTTCGTTAGGCGTGGATATCCGCACGCCTAAAGCAATTCAATACCGCATTCAGTTGCCCAATGGCTTGAATGGGGCCGTAATGTATGGCTTCAAGAGTTCAGGATATTTTGCTCGCTATGACAAATTTTACGGAGGAAATGTCACCTATAAGGCCAATGGCTTTGATGTGGGTCTGGGCTACAACCGAGGGACGGACGCCAGCGGCAACCGCAGTTTGGTTACCACGACTTTAGGCGGCTCTTACAAAACTGGAAACATGAAATTTTTTGCTTCCTATCACGACATGAAAAATGCACATTCTGCTTTGTTGCCAGATTTCATTGCTGCTTGGGATGGATCAATCGCCCCTTCATTAGCCTCCACCGCTACAGCACTTCGCACCGCTGCAGCACTTCGTAATGTGTACGTGACCAATATCACTGAAAATACGCAGTTTGACGCAAATGTGATGAGCGTCGGGATGCACTACCACATAGGTAACGGCCGAATAATGGGATCAGTCACGCATGAAAATGACAGGACAATATCGAACAGCGATGCAACACAGTACGCCATCGGTTACGACTATAACCTGTCCAAACGGACCGACGTATATACAGTATTAGGCTATATCAAAAACCAGAATGATGGCCAATATGCAGCTACATCTGCTGGTTCTCCTGGTGGTTTTACCTCCAAACCAGGACAATCGGGCAAAGCTTTACAATTAGGCATACGCCATCGATTCTAAGGATACTATTATCGTCGTGCCCCTCTAGCAGGTAAAATCAAGGCGTCCTCGGATGCCTTGATTTGCTTTATGTCCCGGCGAAATCATCCGACCAGTCGGGTAAAATAACAGACGCATCATCGGCTATCAATCGCCCCTGATCCAATTATTTTCAGATACCAGCCAAAGGGCAATCAGCCCTCCTGCTCTTTTATCTCTTACTATTTTTTCACCCAAAGCAATGACCAAAAATTCGGATTCCTCCAACGTCGCGCAATATCTGGCCGATAACCCTGATTTTTTTATAGAACACGCCGCCCTCCTCGGCCAGGTGCAGTTATCGAGCCCGATAACTGGGCGTACCATTTCGTTGCAGGAGCGCCAAATGGAAGTCATGCGCGAGAAATACAAAACACTTGAACTACGCATGGCGGAGCTACTCCGGCGCGGCGAAGAAAATGACGTTATCACCAAAAAATTTCAGGCCTGGGCCCAGTCCTTACTGCTCGCCCGCAATGATGTCGATCTTCCGCATGTTGTCACTTCAGGACTCCAAACTATTTTTGGTGTGCCCCATGCGACATTAAGAATGTGGCGCGTAGCCGAAGATTTTTCGCATACCTGGTTCGTGCAAGGCGTGTCTGACGATGCAAAGTTATTTGCCAATAGCCTCACGGCGCCCTATTGCGGCACCAACAACGATTTCGAAGCCGTACGCTGGCTGGAAGAGACCGCAGGCGTACATTCCACCGCCATTCTTCCCCTGCGGGTACGCCCGGAATCGGAAGCGTTTGGCTTATTGATTTTAGGCTCTCCCGACCCACACCGATTTACTGCCGACATGGCCATCGATTTCCTGATCAACATTAGCGATACCACGGGGGCAGCGCTGAGCTGTTTGCTTGATTAATAGATTGCCTTGTATGCTGGAAATGTAATAGACAGTGTCTACACAAACCTTCATCACGCGTTATCTCAATAGCCTGAAAACGCAACGCATGTTATCGCCCCATACCCTTTCCGCATATGGCCGTGATCTTACCCAATTAGCCGTCTTGGCTGGCACCATAGAACTTGCGTCAATCACGCATTTTGATGTACGAAAATTTGCTTCGAAATTGCATGCTCAGGGACTGAACCCACGCTCTATTGCACGCAAACTATCTGCCTGGCGCGGATTTTTTGATTGGCTCGCGGAGCATACTGTGCTAAGCGCAAACCCAGTCGAAGGTGTCAAAGCACCCAAACGCGCCAAGACCCTCCCCAAGGCGCTATCCACAGATGATGCCGTCCGGTTAGTCGCCGATCAGCATTGTGAACAAGCTGGGGATGCCAATGCGCAGCTATGCAATCGAGCTATGTTTGAGCTGCTCTACTCAAGCGGGCTGCGCGTATCAGAGCTCGTCGGCCTAGATGTACGGCACACGCATAGGGGCACTTATGTATCGCAGGGCTGGATCGATTTCAATGAACATGAAGTAACCGTCACTGGCAAAGGCAACAAAATGCGCAGTGTGCCGGTGGGACAAGCGGCGATGAGCGCCATCGCCGCTTGGTTATCGGTACGCCATCAAGTGGAAAATTTTTTACTCGGCACCGAAGAAAATCCGGCTCTTTTTCTTAGCACCAGAGGCAGCCGCATGTCGCCGCGTGTAGTGCAATTGCGTTTAAAAGCGCATGCCCAAGCCATCGGCATTCCGGTCAATGTCCACCCGCACGTCCTGCGGCACTCGTTCGCATCGCATGTGCTGCAATCCTCGGGCGACTTGCGTGCCGTGCAAGAGATGCTGGGACACGCCTCCATTACCTCGACCCAGGTATATACAGCCCTTGACTTTCAACACCTAGCGCAAGTGTATGATGCTGCGCATCCAAGAGCGAAAAAAAAATAACCGTGCATGGCCTTGATAAACTTAACGTAAGCTGACGTTTGCATCACGATACTCCAATCAAATTGAATTATTGCAGTCAATAATTTTCGATATTTTTTTATACTATTTTTAACGCGCCGACATGACACTTATCCCCAGTACCATCCTCACCGGTTTTCTGGGTGCGGGAAAAACCACGCTGCTCAATCGGATTTTGCAAGAAAATCACGGCCATAAAATTGCAGTGATTGAAAATGAATTTGGTCAGGAAAATATCGACAACGCAATCCTGGTACAAGAGAGTTCCGAACAAATCATTGAAATGAACAACGGCTGCATCTGCTGCACGGTACGCGGCGATCTGATTGTCGCGCTCATGGCGCTAGCAAAAAAACGTGACGCCGGGGAATTGCATTTCGATCACATTATTATCGAAACGACGGGCTTAGCCAATCCTGGCCCGGTTGCCCAAACGTTTTTCATGAACGAGGAAGTCGCTACGCACTACCTGCTCGATGCGGTCATCACCGTAGTTGACGCCCGACATGCAATGCAACAGCTCGACAGCCACGAAGAAGCGCAGCGCCAGGTTGGATTTGCCGACAGGCTATTCCTATCCAAATCCGATTTGGTCAGCCTAGATGAGTTAGAACGACTAACACAACGGCTCAAACATATTAATCCTCGTGCGCCGGTAGGACGCACGGATTTCGGCCGCGCACCGCTATGCGAGGTACTAGATATACGCGGATTCAACCTCAATGAAAAATTAGAAATAGACCCTGATTTTTTGGCCGCACAGGCAGAAGATCAACACGAACCCCACGAGCATGAATGCGATGCGCACTGTGAACAAGAGCAACACCATCATCACTCTCCTCACAATGACGAAATAGCCGCCTTCCTATTTAAAAGTAGTAGAGCCTTCGACACTGCAAGACTGGATGATTTTTTGGGTGGCATAGTACAAGTCTATGGTCCGGACATGCTGCGCTATAAAGGCGTTTTATTCATGAATGGCGCAGATCGGAAGGTTATTTTTCAAGGAGTCCATCAACTGATGGGGACGGATGTAGGGGGGAAATGGGGCGAAGATGAGCCCCGTGGCAGCAAAATGGTTTTTATCGGTAAGAATTTACCAAAAGATATTTTTATTCGCGGTTTAGAGCAATGTCTGGTATAAACTATCCCGGCTTCAGAGTGCAATAATCTGATTCATGAAACAAAAAAGGTGGGTCAATAAACGGTGCATTCATGCATAACTTTGATTGATGGTGAGGAAAATATGAAAGCTAGCGCGGGAAAATCCTTAAAAAAAGCTTCACCGGCCAAGCTATCGCTGAAAAAAACTAGCAAGACCAGCGTAGCTTCAAAGGCTCCGGTAGCCAAAAAAATGACCGCGACATCGACAGCAAAAAAAACTGCTGCTAAACCACCGAGCAAGGTGACTAAGGCAGTGAGCGCCGTCGCCAAGAAACCCATTGCAAAAGTTTCACCCCAAACTGCGAGAAAAGCGGCTGCTAAACCAGCGGCAATAGCAAAGAAAAAAATCGCCCCCAAGAAAGTAACCGCGCCAACCACAAAGAGTTCGGTCAAGTCTGCCACAACAAAAAAAGTGGTATCCCCCATTAAAAAAACTACCGCCGCGCTATCCAAAGCCAAGGCACCTAGCAAGACAACAAGCAGCCCAAAGCAAATTGCGAAGACTCCCAGCAGAATAGTGGAAACACCTGCTAAAATTGCGGCGCCTGTGGCCAAGAAAAAGGTTCTCCCGACTTCTAATGCGGCCCCAAAAATAACCCCAACGCCAGCTCCCTCGCAGACCCGCACAAATATCAATGCAGTCGTCAACGTAGCTGATAAAGTTAACAGATCTGTCGTATCGAAAGTAAGCGAAGTGATAAACAAAACAAGTAAATTATCCCCTTCTAGCATCCGTACTGATGGCACGCTCATTACTGAAGCTGAACTTCTCAAAATGGGAGAGAAGGACTACATGAATGCTGACCAACTTGCATTTTTCAAAGCACGCTTGCAACAACTTGAAAAAGATTTACTCAAAAATGCGGGCGAAACAACAGAGCATCTGCGTGAAACCGTCCTCGTTCCCGATCCTGCCGACCGCGCGACAATAGAAGAGGAGCATGCACTTGAATTGCGTACCCGTGATCGCGAGCGAAAATTGCTCAAGAAAGTACAGCAATCCATCGCCAGTATTGATGCAGGCGAATATGGCTGGTGTGAAGAAACCGGTGAAGCCATTGGCGTTCAACGTTTGATGGCACGCCCTACAGCAACCTTGTCATTAGAAGCGCAGCAGCGCCGAGAACTCAAGCAAAAGCTGTATGGCGACTGAGGTATAACAAGAACGAAAAAAGCAGAGCAACACCTTTAATCCTTAAAAAAGCGTATACCTTTCGAGGCCATACGCTTTTTTTTATATCAGATTTTTAGACACTCTTCCCCCGTCCCATCCCCCTCCGCCACAATTTATCTACGGGTGGATAAACACTCATTCAGTGAATATTAAGCAAAAATGGGCGAAAAAATAGCCCCCTAAAAAGCGAGCTAAGTTATCTATTTTTTAAAATAAATGGAGGCGGGGGTCGGGATCGAACCGGCGTTAACGGCTTTGCAGGCCGCTGCATAACCACTTTGCTACCCCGCCAAGGGGCATATTGTAACTGCGAAATACAAACCGTGCTGACTGAAAAATATACATTCTCAGTCGCTTATTTTTCAAGTCCAATAAGTCTTAGAATAAAAAAAGGGAAGCCTTATCACTTCCCTTTTTTATCTGGAGCGGGAGAAGAGTCTCGAACTCTCGACCTCAACCTTGGCAAGGTTGCGCTCTACCAACTGAGCTACTCCCGCAAATATCTCACAACATCTACAATAAATTCCAACAATAAAAAAAGAGCCTTCTTAGCTCCCCTTTCAAATCTGGAGCGGGAGAAGAGTCTCGAACTCTCGACCTCAACCTTGGCAAGGTTGCGCTCTACCAACTGAGCTACTCCCGCAGAAACAACAGGTGCGTATTATAGAGAGTTGCTCTCAGTTGTCAAGCTGGAAGGAGGTATGCCAGAACGATGTCCTGAAGACAGGTGGATCGTCGCCATGCCAGATATCGCCAGTTCTACCATAACAAAAAATCCCTAGGGTGCCAGGGATCTTTTATTCCGATACGAGCAAAACATCTTTACAAAATTTTCCACCAAGGCTTCTTGTTACCATCATTTTTCAGGAAAGCACTGTTGGGATAATTCTTTTTAAAGACCCGGTCTGCATCATCACGCAAGGTGTTTAATCCCATCTTGTCGTAAGAACGTACCATGACAAACAATGCTTCCTCAGTCGCAGGTGCGCCCTGATAATCGTTGACTGCGGTCTGCGCACGATTGACGGCGGCTAGATAAGCGCCGCGCCGGTAATAATATTTGGCGACGTGCACTTCATATTGCGCCATCGCATTGACCAGGTATTTCATGCGGGCAATCGCGTCCGGGGTATAAATACTGTTGGGGAAACGTTCAGTGAGCTGTTTGAAGGCGTCAAAAGCCTCACGGATAGCCTTAGGATCACGCTCCGTTAGATCCTGGTTAAATAACACGTTCAAAAAATTACCCGAATCACTAAAATTAATCAAACCACGCAGGTAATACACATATTCGACATTCGGATGTTTTGGATGGAGTTTAATAAAGCGCTCGGCTGCGGCCAATGCTTCTACGGGTTCGCCCTTCCGATAATAGGCATAGGCAATTTCCATTTGCGCCTGTTGTGCATAGACGCCGAATGGATAGTTCGACTCAAGCTGCTCAAACAGATGAATCGCTTGTTCATAAGCGCCCTTCGACAACTCATCGTGCGCGTCCGCGTATAATTTCGCCGCGACCACATCTTTACCGACTTCTTTTTTATCGGAAAAAATACTGCATGCAGATAAGGCGACAAGTAAAAGAATGGCGGCGAGCTTGAATAAATTTTTTTGCATGACGTTTGGCAAGAATGTGTTTAAGGTCGTTCTTATGACCACAGCAAGCGATGGAAGTTTAACAAACCAGCCTTCCGAAACAAGATAAGGCCAGCATAGAAAATTTGAGACTTCCTCGCACTTTAGGTTTTAACGCTTAAACAACTGACTGATTAAAAGGCTGATTATAGCCGATGGGACTCACTGTGATATTAACTCCGATGCCAAATATAGCCGATACCACAATGGAGGCCGATATGGATGACATCGATGAAGGAAGCGGCGGATTACTTACCATGCCTGCTATCGTCTTGAAATTGACCCCCATTGTATGTGGTGAACGTTTGGACAAAGTCATTTCAAGATTGGTGCCGCAATTTTCCCGCAGCCGCATGCAGCAATGGATCGAGGCCGGATACGTGACTGTTGACGGACAAATTGCGAAAACAAAAATGACCGCCTTCGGCGATGAAACAATTGTCGTTCAGCCGCAGTCAGCACCCGAAGATGAAGCCTTTAAGCCGGAGGCGATGGACCTGACTATCGTGTATGAAGACGAGGTCATTATTGTCCTCGATAAACCAGCGGGTTTAGTAGTCCATCCCGCTGCTGGCAACTGGTCAGGCACTTTGTTAAACGGTCTGTTGCATCATTTTCCGCCGATTGCGGGAGTACCACGTGCCGGCATCGTTCATCGCTTGGACAAAGATACCAGCGGCCTGATGGTAGTGGCAAAAACATTGGCAGCCCATACCGATTTAGTCCGACAATTACAGGCGCGCACAGTAAAGCGCGAATACTTGGCTTTGGTCTGGGGTTCACCCCACCTCAATGGCACAGTCGATGCCGGCATGGGTCGACATCCCCGAGACCGTATCAAAATGGCCGTATTGGAAACACCCAATGCTAAACCGGCAGTGACGCATTATCAGCGTCTGGCAACCGGACTGCTGGATCGACGTCCGGTCAGTTTGCTGCAATGCCGATTAGAAACCGGGCGCACACATCAGATTCGGGTACACATGTTATCTATCGGCTTTCCACTGGTGGGCGATGCCTTGTATGGAAAGCAGCATTTGACATCGGCATTTCCGCGCCAGGCTTTACAGGCTTGCCGCCTGGGATTGCTTCATCCAACCACGGGTGGTGTTTGTGAATGGTCGGTACCATTACCCTTTGATTTTTCCGCATTGATTGCAACGGCTGGCATCACCGCTACTGATGCAAGCTGATGGACGTGATTATTCCTAATTGGGTTGGTACACCAACTAATATCAGCGCATTTTCTACGACGCGACGAGGTGGCGTTAGTGTCGGCCCATACGATGATGGGGCTGGCAGCGGCGGTTTGAATTTAGGGTCGCATGTAGGCGACCTGGAACAGCACGTACAGTACAATCGCGCCAGACTTCAAACCTACCTTCCACGGAGACCATTGTGGTTGACCCAGGTACATGGCACAGATGTGATCAATGCCGCCGATATGAATGCCGCCGAAAGTCGCCTCCCTCCAGAAGCAGATGCCAGTATTACCACCCAAGCTGGGGTGGTGTGCATTATCCAGGCCGCAGATTGTTTGCCTGTCTTATTCTGCGACCGAAACGGGCATGTGGTCGGCGCCGCGCACGCCGGATGGCGTGGCCTGCTAGCGGGCGTTCTTGAAAATACGGTTATGCACATGCGCAACGCAGGAGCAGAGGAAATCCTCGCTTGGCTTGGCCCCGCCATCGGACCGGGCTGCTTTGAAGTGGGGAAAGAAGTCGTCGACGCTTTTTGGGCAGACAATAGGGAGACGATTTCAGCATTTAAACCGATCCCGGAGAGGCCGGGGAAATTCCTCGCCGATCTGTATGCTCTGGCAAAAAAACGGCTGAACAATAGCGATGTCTATCGCATCTATGGCGGGGGATTATGTACCATGACCGATCAACAGCGTTTCTACTCTTATCGTCGGGATGGGATTACCGGCAGAATGGCATCGCTGATATGGATCAACGAAATCTGATGCAAGCGTGGGTTCACTCCTTATCGGGCGACAAGTCATCAGGATTTTTTATTTCATTTTGCGTCAGCCTGGCAGATTCTTTTTCCGCCATGTGACGTCGACGACTGGGCGTATTCATTACGTATAAAATAAGGCCCAAAGGCAATGCGCAATAAAATAAAAAGGTCATGATCCCGGCAACAATGGATGTCTCCACAATAGACATCATGAGCACCACATAAATCCAGGCAGATGCGACGATAACCATCAAATATTGCCTTATGAATTAAATGATTCCAACCAAACAGTGCTCGATAAAGCACAAAAACAAAGTACGAAAGGAAGCAAGTATGAATACGCCTGACTATCAAACCCTGACCTCTACCTGGATGGCGCAATTTAGTGATCCAGAAACATGGCAGTCCTGGTTGAAAGTGGCGCCTGCAACACCCTCCAATCGAGTAAGCGATATTCTCAAAGAGGTCGGCGGCACCATCGACCCAGCAATCGCTAATCGGCTTCAACATGAATACAGCGAACAAATTTACGCGCTCTGGCAAGATTTCTTGCACGACAAGACACCCGCAATTTCCGACCGCCGCTTTACTTCCCCTGCCTGGCAAACGCACACATTGCCCTCCTTTAATGCTGCATCTTACCTGTTAAATGCGCGATTTTTAATGGCCTTGGCTGAAGCCGTGCAAGCACCCGATAAAGTAAAACAGAAAATAATCTTTTCCGTACAGCAAATGATCGACGCGATGTCGCCAGCCAATTTTCTCGCAACGAATCCCGAAGCTCAGCAGAAAATAATCGATAGCAAGGGCGATAGCCTGACTAAAGGACTCTGCAATATGCTATCGGATATACAGAAAGGACGCATCTCGCTGTCAGATGAGTCTGCTTTCGCAATAGGAAAAAACGTTGCCACAACGGAAGGCACGATCGTATTTGAAAATTCCCTTTTCCAACTCATTCAATATAAGCCTTTAACGAAAACCGTATATCAAAAGCCGCTGCTGATGGTCCCGCCGTGTATCAACAAGTTCTACATTCTCGATTTGCAACCCGCAAATTCTTTGGTACGTTACGCCGTTGAGCAAGGCCACACCGTTTTTCTGGTGTCCTGGCGCAATCCCGACGAAACGATGCATCAAGTAACGTGGGATCAATATGTGGCAGATGGCGTGATCAAGGCGATCCACCTCACTCAAGAAATCTCAGGCCAGGAAAAAATTAATGCATTTGGCTTTTGCGTCGGTGGCACCATCCTGTCCACCGCATTGGCGGTATTGGCTGCGCGTGGTGAAGCGCCCATTGCGAGCCTCACTTTATTGACCACGTTACTCGATTTTTCCGATACTGGCGTTCTCGATATATTTATCGATGAAACCCAAGTCCAGTTACGCGAACAGATACTGGCACAAGGTGGATTATTGACGGGGCGTGAATTGGCGAGCACATTTTCAAGTCTGCGTTCAAACGATTTAGTATGGAATTACGTTCAATCCAACTATCTCAAAGGTCAAGAACCGCCGCCATTTGATCTGCTGTACTGGAATGCCGACAGCACCAATCTGCCCGGCCCGATGTTCTGCTGGTACCTGCGCAACACCTATCTTGAAAACAGTTTGAAAGTACCCGGGAAATTAACCGTAGCTGGTGAAAAAATTGATCTGGGCAAAATCAACGCGCCGACTTTCATCTATGGTTCACGCGAAGATCACATTGTTCCCTGGACCTCAGCCTTTGCTTCAATCACATTATTAAACCCCAAAAAGAAAAATAAAAACCGCTATATCCTCGGTGCCTCGGGACACATTGCCGGCGTAATCAACCCGCCATCCAAAAACAAACGCTGCTACTGGACCAACGATCAAACCATACACGACGCCCATTCATGGCTCAACACAGCAACTGAACATCCTGGCAGCTGGTGGCCAGAATGGGCTGCTTTTTTAACGGAACACGCAGGCAAGCAAGTAACAGCACCGAGCAAACTGGGCAATGCGCGCAATAAACCCATCGAACCAGCACCTGGGCGTTACGTTAAGGCGAGGGCAGAGTAAGGCCTCGTTCAGAAATCAATGTTACGTTTGGCCAATGCCTGAATTATCTAGGGGCGGGCCATCCCTCAGTTGGAGGGATGGCCCGCCCAAGCGACGTAACGATGCGCTTTGACGAGGCTGTCGATAACACATAGAATCGCTTACAGATTTTCTTCAGAACACGTATTTTTAATCCAACTGTAAAAGAGAACATGATGACAAAACGTATTGCTTA
Source organism: Oxalobacteraceae bacterium (assembly GCA_025352145.1). Taxonomy (GTDB): domain Bacteria; phylum Pseudomonadota; class Gammaproteobacteria; order Burkholderiales; family Burkholderiaceae_D; genus JANXTY01. The sequence continues at coordinate 57,934 of JANXTY010000047.1, read as the reverse complement.
CGTAACAGGTGGGATGGGTGGCATCGGCAGTCCCATCTGCAAACGTCTGTGTAAAGATGGTTATACCGTGATCGCAGGTTGCGGACCCAATTCGCCCCGCAAAGAAAAATGGCTAGCCGATATGCGCGCAGCAGGTTACAACGTGCATGCGTCTGAGGGCAACGTATCAGATTGGGATTCCACCAAGGCAGCCTTTGACAAAGTGAAAGCAGAAATCGGTGAAATCGATATTCTGATCAACAACGCGGGCATCACACGGGATGGTCAATTCCGTAAAATGACCCGCGAACAATGGAGCGAGGTGATTGACACCAACCTCAATTCCTTGTTTAACGTCACCAAACAAGTCATTGAAGGTATGGTTGACCGTGGCTGGGGCCGCATCATCAATATCTCATCGGTCAATGGTCAAAAAGGCCAGTTTGGTCAAACCAATTATTCAACTGCCAAAGCAGGATTGCATGGATTTACGATGGCACTGGCGCAAGAAGTGGCGACCAAGGGAGTGACCGTCAACACCGTGTCACCTGGCTATATAGGCACCGATATGGTCAAGGCAATCAGGCCGGAAGTGCTTGAAAAAATTGTTTCAGGGATTCCATTGAAACGCTTAGGCGAACCAGAAGAAATCGCTTCCATCATCGCCTGGATCGCCTCCGAAGAAGGTGGTTACGCAACTGGTTCGGATTTTTCGCTTAATGGTGGACTGCACATGGGGTAATGCGATGCCGGGTTCAACCATGAGCCTGTCATTCTAGACATTCCAAACGGGAGAGAAAATCTCTCCCGTTTGTATTGCAATATACCCGTAGTTTCCGTAAATTTTCAATTTTCCACACTATAATAGGCCCAGCCCTGAAAGCGGGCCAATGTTCGTTTTTGTAAGATTTCTTAACCGAATTGCGTTGCGGCGCACACCACTGGAATTTCGATGAATAGTGCAAAAAAACTTTCTGAGCGCTTGATCAAGAAGTACCCCAATCGCCGTCTGTACGATACGCAAACAAGTTCATACATTACGCTGACAGATGTCAAAGCGCTGGTACTCGGCAACGAAGAATTTTCGGTAGTCGATGCCAAGACCGAGGAAGATTTGACGCGCAGCATTCTGATGCAGATTATTCTCGAAGAAGAAGCCAACGGAGAACCTATGTTTTCCAGCATTGCTTTATCCCAAATCATTCGTTATTACGGTCATGCAATGCAGGGCATGATGGGTTCCTATTTAGAAAAAAACATCCAGGCCTTCATCGACATCCAAAACAAACTCACGGAAAATTCCAAGGGCCTGTATGAAGGCAAACCATTTAGCCCGGAGATGTGGTCACAGTTCATGAATGTACAAGGGCCGATGATGCAAGGCATGATGAGCAACTACATCGATCAAAGCAAGAACCTGTTCGTCCAAATGCAAGAAAAAATGCAAAGTCAAAGCAATACGATGTTTAGTGCATTTCCATTCAATCCAAACGACAAACCCAAATAAAGCGACGCGGGAAATTGTGAATGGGATACCCCGCAGTCCGTCACGGGCACAAGTAAAGGACATCGAAGAGGTACAATAGCGGATTCGCTTTACTCTCTTTCGCTTTACATTTTCTATGTCCAACTCTTCTCAAATTGCGCCAAAAGTCGGTTTTGTTTCGCTCGGATGTCCCAAAGCATTAGTCGATTCGGAACAAATCCTGACGCAGCTACGCGCCGAAGGCTATGAAACAGCCAAATCTTATGACGGTGCCGACTTAGTCATCGTCAATACCTGCGGTTTCATCGACGCTGCAGTGCAGGAATCCCTGGACGCTATTGGCGAGGCATTGCATGAAAATGGCAAAGTCATTGTAACTGGCTGCCTTGGTGCCAAAAAAGATGCCGCAGGTGACGACATCATCATGAAGGTGCATCCCAAAGTATTAGCAGTCACCGGCCCCCACGCACTGGCCGAAGTCATGGATGCCGTACACATTCATCTGCCCAAACCGCATGCACCCTTCCTGGATCTGGTGCCGGCACAAGGCGTCAAGCTCACACCAAAGCATTACGCTTATTTAAAAATATCTGAAGGCTGCAACCATCGCTGCAGCTTTTGCATCATCCCATCGATGCGTGGCGATCTGGTATCGCGCCCAGTTGCCGATGTGATGCTGGAAGCTGAGAATTTGTTCAAGGCTGGCGTCAAAGAACTACTCGTCATTTCGCAAGACACCAGCGCGTATGGCGTCGATGTCAAATTCCGTACCGGATTCTGGAACGGGAAACCAATCAAAACCCACATGACCCAATTAGTAACCGCTCTCAGCGAACTGGCGGCGCAATATGGTGCCTGGGTGCGCTTACATTATGTATACCCCTACCCACACGTCGATCAAATCATCCCTTTGATGGCCGAGGGTGCGGTATTGCCCTATCTCGACGTACCACTCCAGCATGCCCATCCTGACGTTCTCAAACGGATGAAGCGGCCCGCCAGCGGCGAAAAAAATATCGAACGCATTTTAGCCTGGCGTGCAATGTGTCCGAACATCACGATCCGCTCTACTTTCATCGCTGGCTTCCCTGGCGAAACGGAAGAAGAATTCCAATACCTGCTCGACTTCATTAAAGAAGCAGAGATAGACCGTCTAGGCTGCTTTAGCTATTCCCCCGTAGAAGGCGCAACTGCTAATCTGCTCGCCAATCCAGTGCCCGAAGAAATACGCGAAGAACGGCGCGGACGACTGATGCAATTGCAAGAAAGTATTTCGAAAAAACGTCTGCAAGCCAAAGTAGGTAAAACCATTCGCGTCCTGATCGATGAGGTCACCAGCAATGGCGGCGTAGGACGTTCTGCCGCCGATGCACCGGAAATCGATGGCGTGGTCTATGTGAAGCCACCTTACGAACCACATAAAAAATTGAACGTCGGCGAGTTCTTCGACGTCACTGTCACTGCTGCCGATGCACATGATTTGTGGGCCGAAGCATAATCACTCCTCAATAATGAAACTACCTTCCCCGCTTGGATATACCAGGTCAAGGCCGTAGGATAGGTGGGGTGCATCCTACGGCCCCACCCTTCTGACCAGCCCGATCTCAAAGGCAAAGCCATGAAACGACCACTCTCGCCACAGACAGCGCTCATCCACAACGATTACCAAGCCCCTGAAGGTTTCGGCGCATTTCCGGTCGCTGTTCAGCGCGCCTCGACAATCCTATTCAAAAACGTCGCCGCCATGCGTTCGCGTCATTGGCTCGACAAAACCGCCTACACTTACGGCTTGCACGGCACACCCACCACCTTCACCCTCGAAGCAAGGCTGGCGGCCATCGAAGGCGGCACCGACTGTCTGCTCGCACCCAGCGGCCTGGCAGCCATAATGTTGGTCAATTTTGCCTTCCTGCACAGCGGTGACGAAGTACTCATTCCCGACAATGCCTACAGCCCTAATCGCGATCTGGGCAACTGGATGGCCGACGCCTACGGCATCACCGCACGCTACTACGATCCGCTAATCGGTGCAGGCATCGCCGAACTCATCGGTCCCAACACAAAACTCCTCTGGACCGAAGCACCCGGATCGGTCTCTATGGAAATGCCCGACATTCCCGCCATCTGTCAAGCCGCCCACGATAAAGGCGTGCTCGTCGCACTCGACAATACCTGGTCGGCTGGCATCGCATTTCGCGCCTTCGACCACGGTGTCGATATCGTCATGCACGCCCTCACCAAATACCAATCGGGCGGCTCCGATGTGTTGATGGGTGCCGTCATCACCCGCGAAAAAAATCTGTCGCAAAAACTTAGCCTGACCCACATGCGATTGGGCCTAGGCGTCAGCGCCGACGACACCTCACTCATATTGCGCAGCCTGGCAACGCTCAAACTGCGCTTCGACACCCACGACGCCAGCGCCCGACACATCGCCTCCTGGTTCAAGACCCGCCCAGAAATTACGAAAGTGTTGCACCCCGCCCTGCCCGATTGCCCCGGACACGAGACATGGAAACGCGACTTCACCGGTGCCGCAGGCTTGTTTTCCGTACTGTTTGATGCACGCTATACCGAAGAACAAACCGACCGCTTTGTCGACAACTTGCAACTTTTCAAGATCGGCTTTAGCTGGGGGGGTGCAAACAGTTTGTGTATTCCCTATCGCATGCAAACCATGCGTGCCAACTGGACTGAGCAGGGGCAGTTGGTGCGGTTTAATATTGGATTGGAAGATCCGGTGGATTTGATTGCGGATATTGAAGCCGCGCTAGCGCTTCTTTGAACAGCTGAAAATTCAACTCCAGTATCTACCTCAGTAAGACTATGCCCATGCCATTATGCTCACCCATAAACACATTCCACAAACTAGTCTTTATCGATCTAGAAACCACAGGTGCCAATCCCTCTGACGATCGCATTACAGAAATCGGCATCGTCCGCGTCGACAATGGCACAGTAACGCAATGGTCCAGTCTGGTTAACCCGCAAACGCCGATCCCCCCTTTTATCCAAAACTTGACCGGTATCACCGATGCCATGGTCAGTGATGCGCCTGTATTTGAATCGCTTGCCGAACAATTGTGGACCCAACTCAATGGCGCACTGTTCATTGCGCACAACGTCCGCTTCGATCATGGCTTTCTCACGAATGCATTTAAAAGAATGGGTAAGGAACTGCGGTGCGAAGTACTTTGTACCGTCAAATTATCACGCAAGCTGTATCCCGATGAGGTCAAACATAATTTAAGCAGTCTGATTGAGCGGCACCAGTTGACGGCGGCTGCACGTCATCGTGCTTTGGCAGACGCCGATGTACTGTGGCAGTTTTGGCAGACAATACAGCGAGATATTCCTGCGGACACGCTCCAAGAGGTTTTCCGTAGTTTGGTAAAAGCACCGCATTCACCCAGTGCGCTGGCGCCCGATATGCTGCAAAAAATACCCAACACGTGTGGCGTGTATCAATTTTTCGATGAAAACGACACAGCACTCTACATCAGCAAAAGCGCGCACATGCGCCGACATGCCCAATCGCATTTCAACAACCCCTCTGCGCACGCAAAAAATTCCGCATTCGCCCACCAAGTAAAGCGCGTGGCATGGCAAGAAAGCGCTGGCGACATCGGGGCAGCTTTATTGGAAGCCTACTTAATCAAGGATTTACAGCCGCGCCACAATCGCGTGTTACGCGAGAATGGCCTGTGCACCTGGCAACTGCGCTCCGGTGGTGACGGCACCTATCTGCCGGTGCTGATGCAGGCCAGTAATCTCGATTTTTCTCAAACTGACCCTCTTTATGGTCTTTTCAGATCCAGAAAAAAAGCGGAGGCCGCTTTGCGAGAACTGGCCGCTACCGATCAATTATGTTTGGTACTCATGGGGCTGGAAAATCGACCTCAATCCAACGCGCCCTGCAGTGCTTTCGCCTCCCGACAGTGCCGAGGTGCCTGTATTGGAAAGGAAACAGCGGCTGCGCATCAGCTACGATTCACACAATCATTATCCAACTTGCGCGTGCAACGCTGGCCTTACTCCGGCGCGGTCGTTTTGTCGGAGTTCAGTGCAGATGGCAAACGCTGCGATTTTCATAGCATCGATCGATGGTGCTATCTCGGCAGCGCCAAAACACACGCTGATGCTCACCGTCTATTGCTACAAGACACGCCTGCAAAAAATCGCTTTGATCTGGACAGTTACAAAATACTTCACCGTGCATTGGCATTGGGACTGCTCACGGTCGTGCCGTCATCGGAAATAACAAATAAGAAAACGGCGTGAGGCCTTACCGCGTGATGACATCAAGATGATCGTTCATGCCTCCGAACCAACAAGATCAGGAATTACGGAAAAGCCAGCGATTGGCCATCCAAACCGACTCTCCTGATCTCGCCATCGCTCGTTACTTCAATCCAACCGCCGCGTGTGGGCATCGCATCGCATTCCCAGTCTGGCAGTACATAACGGCTCGCAGGCCGTGCGCCACCCACCTCGTGCAGGTGATAACCCGGACGATGGGTATGGCCGTGAATCAGCACCTCGGATCGAGTATCAACGAAGAGTGCCTTGATCGCCTCAGAATTAACATCCATGATGTCGTAAGATTTTGACTCTTGCGCCTGTCGGCTATCAACGCGCATATCGGCAACAATGGCTTTGCGTTGAGCTAACGGCATTCCAAGGAATTGTTTTTGCCAACTAGACTGACGCACCCTATTGCGAAATGTCATGTAAGGCAGATCATCCGTACACTGCGCATCACCATGCGCAAGTAGGATCCGTTGGCCAGCTATCGTGATGACAAAAAGATCCGGCAACGCCATTAAGCCGGCTGCCTTGACAAAGTCTTCGCCGACTAAAAAATCACGATTGCCCCCCATCCAAAAAACATCCACCCCGGCATCGCTGACTTGGCGCAGTGCGTTTATCACACCCGCATTGTAAGGATCCACGATATCGTCATCGCCAACCCACGACTCAAACAAGTCGCCCAGCAGATACAGCTGCCTCACTTTGCATGCGTGCAGATGCAGAAAATCGAAGAATGCCTGGGTCGTTTTAGGATGCGATGGCTGTAAATGTAAATCAGAAACAAAAAGCGCAATCGGCTCCGATTGCGCTTTTTGTTTTATCGCTTGCGTTGCCATGTCAGGGTTGTTCTATCAAAAATGTCATAGCCATGCCACAGAATTAAATTAAACGACTTCCGCTTTTTCAATGATGACATCTTCCTGCGGCACATCGGCAAACATACCACTCCGCGTAGTCTTAACGGCTTTGATCTTATCGACCACATCCATACCCTCGACGACTTTTCCAAACACACAATAGCCCCAGCCATCCTGACCGGGATAGTCTAGAAAACTGTTATTTTTAATATTAATGAAGAACTGGGCCGAGGCCGAATGCGGATCCGATGTGCGTGCCATTGCTAAGGTATAAGGCATATTCTTCAAGCCATTTTTAGCCTCGTTTTCGACTGAATCATTGGTCGGCTTTTGTTTCATGCCGGGTTCAAAACCACCGCCTTGAATCATGAATCCATCAATCACACGATGAAAAATTGTGCCGCTGTAATGGCCCGAATTAACGTAAGCAAGAAAATTTTCCACTGTTTTAGGTGCTTTCTCCGCATCTAGATCAATTTTGATATTGCCGTGGTTAGTGGTGAGAATAACAGCCATGATGGTCCTTAAAAAAATAGGTGGTAGGTGATTGGAATTACTGCGAATTCATACTGGTGACGTCAAAAAAATCACTGGTTTACTTCATTAGCGACATGGATTTGATTACAACAGGCACCACAGGAACATTCTCATATTCGCCTTTGTTGGTCACACTTACCCGTTTAATTTTATCGACAATGCCCTGGCCTTTAATCACTTTGCCAAAAACACAGTAACCCCAACCATCTGTTCCTGGAAAATTAAGGACCGCATTATTAGCGACATTGATAAAAAACTGCGCCGATGCCGAATCGGGATCGCCAGTCCGTGCCATCGCAACACTGTAGGGCGCATTCAACAATCCCTTGCTATTCGCCTCATTCTTAATCGGTGCTCGAACTGGTTTCTGGTGGAACGCAGCATCAAAACCACCACCTTGAATCATAAAGCCGGGAATAACACGATGAAATATCGTGCCCGCATAATGGCCATCGTTGACATATTGCAAGAAATTGGCCACTGTTTTGGGGGCTTTTTCTGGATACAGCTCAAGGACAATTTCGCCCATTGTGGTTTTCATCGAGACGTGGGTAGCAGCCATCGCCGCATGTCCAGCGCTAAGCAGAATGAAACTCGCTAACAGTAGTCCCACATGACGGCGTAAAAATAAGCTCATAATCTTCTCCTAAATATTTGCTTCGTAAATGATTTTCCATTGGGTACCTTCTCTCGCCCAATACTGACGCTTGCGAATAGTGGTTTTAGTTTTACCCATCATTGTATCTTGCGTAAAGGTCCCGACAATCATGTCTCCCTGCCCCGGATAGCGGATCAATGTCAGATCACGTACATGGATAGAAAGCGCCTTCGAATTTTGAAATGAAGGCATATTTTTTTTTAGCCAGACAGTGATATCCTCACCCAAGCCCGACTTAAATTGCCGCGAATAATTGTTGACAACACGCCCGGCATCCAAACTCTCCATGTCGCTTCGCCACCCATCCACCATCTTTAAAGCGGCATTGCGTTCTGCATTCCATTTGGTCTTGTTGACAAATTCAACTTGATCACTGATAACGACAGGTGTTTTTCCGACCTCTACCGAGAGTGACAATTTTTCCAAATCTGGATTAGTCAGCACCACACAACCATCGGACGCCAACGGTGCCCTGCTATAGCTATCAGAGGGCGTGCCATGTAGCCAAATGCCAGAGCCACTACGCCCATTTAATTTATCCCATTCATTGGGATAGTTGATAGGCAACGCCCCAGCGCCATAGAAATCCGGAAGCTTCGCCCGCGCAACACGGCTGGTAATGTAGTAAACCCCGAGCGGCGTTTTTTGATCACCGGCTTTCAATTTATTGACGCCCAACTTCCCTTGTGAAACGTAGTAATCGGTCACAAATTTAATCTGACCATTTTCATGCTGATATACGTACAAACGCGATTGCTTTGCATCAACCACCAGGGCATATTTTTGATCTTCCCGCAACTGGAGAAGCGCAAGCGGAATCATGTCTACATCCGGTTTTTGACTGAGCGATTTGAGACGCACCATCGCTTCGTCACGAAGATCCTTGAGCTTGTCGGCGGACGCATTCGATGCACCACCCAACGATGTCACTGGGTGCGTATGCATCAGCAACAAATCGCCCCGAATCAAATGACCTAACCGGAAATTAGGATAGGATTCAACCAAAGCATCAGCCTTCAGCTGGGCGGCCTGCAGATGATTTTCCGCGAGATCTTTATAGACGCTAATCAATAAAACATCAGGGTCGGGCCTATTTGACCTGACATTGGCATCCCCCTTATTTTTCGCCCAGGAGCAAGGCGAGAGAATAGCGCCGCATAACAGCAGACAGATCAAATGGGCAGGTATAACGCAGCCAACAGAATTACTCCTCAGGCGCTTGATTTGTGTAAAGCCGAACATCAATTACCCGTGCGCTCCTGCTTGATTTGCCACTTGCTGCCCTGTTTTTCCAATACCAATGTCTTCTTGCTATTGGCGGTCAACCGATCTGAGGCGTATATTTGGCGAAACCTTACGGACGCAGTGTTGCCGTTCATGGTTACCTGAGGAGATTCCACCTGAACATGAATATGGCCCTTCCCTTCAATTCGGGAGCGACGCTCATCAGCCCATTTCGTCCGTGACACACCATCCGGTGTCTGGAAAGCACTACCATAAGCACCAAGATAGGCCTTCATATCTTTCGCACTCCAAGCACTGGCCCACGCATTGACTGCCTTTAATACATCGTCATGATCGCTGTCGGCATCTACTTTCACAACTGCCTTGGCGGATGCTTTTGGCTCGACTTTTGCCACCGCCTTCGCATCAAGTTTGGCCTCGATTTTAGCTGGCTCTTGCTGTACCGAAGCCGCCGCAGTAACAACCGATTTTGTTGCCCCGGCAATCGCTTTAGGAGCAACGTTGCCCGTTGGGTTTCCTACTAAAGTACGCACCAACGTTAATTTCGACTTGGCGCCAGAGTTATTGGAATCAAGTTGCAACGCCTTATCGTAGGCTTGACTAGCCAGTTTGGCGTAGACATCACCCAAATTTTCATGGGCAGTTGCATAAGTCGGATTGGTTCGTATGGCCATCTCCAAAGAAGCCCTGGCCTTGTCATACTGACCGTTGGAAGCAAATAACACGGCAAGATTATTATACGGTTCAGGCAATTGGGGGAATTCCTCCGTGAGCTTAACAAACACTGCAATCGCTTCCGTGGTCTTATTTTGCTCTGTCAGAATCAAGCCTTTCAAGAACAACAGTTGGGGATCGCGTGGATGCTGCACCAAGGCAGCATCCGCTTTAACAAGCGCGTCGGCAAACTGACCACTCTTCATCAGCTTGCTTACATCGGCATTGTCATCGGCAAATGCCGGCACCACAAAAAACATTGGCACCACAGCGCATAACATGGCAACGGGCCTGGCGACACGCAGCATGATTTGACATATAGAACGATGGCGTGAGGTTATCAAGGATTTCATCAATGTTATACTTTGTGTCGAAAAATTCCATTCTATCAAATAAGTATGGCAAAAAGGGGGTTGATTTCCTCCCCACATCGATGTCGTTCCCTTGTGATTTCAAGCGCCGATTTTTTACCCCGACAAGCTATTAGCCGAACTCTATCCCCGAAATTTCTTCGCATGATCAACTTAAAGATTTACAACACGCTAGCGCGTGAAAAGCAAACCTTTATTCCAATGGAACCGGGTAAAGTCCGCATGTATGTCTGCGGCATGACAATCTACGATTATTGCCACATCGGACATGCCAGAATGATGATGGCATTCGATGTTGTTTATCGCTGGCTTAAGGCCTCTGGTTACCAGGTCACATACGTGCGCAACATCACGGATATCGACGATAAAATCATCAAAAGGGCAGTAGAAAATGGCGAATCCATTTCCCAGTTGACTACGCGCTTCATCTCCTTAATGAACGAAGACATCCATGCTCTAGGTATCTTGCCCCCGGACCATGAGCCACGTGCAACTGCATACGTGCCACAGATGCTTGAATTGATTAAGGAACTCGAAAAAAACGGTTTGGCATATAAAGCCTCGGATGGAGACGTTAATTTTTCCGTCCGCAATTTCCCAGGTTACGGCAAGCTTTCGGGAAAGTCGCTAGATGATCTGCGTGCCGGCGAACGCGTCGATGTAAATACCGGTAAACACGATCCGCTGGATTTTGTTCTATGGAAGGCCTCTAAGGAATCCGAGCCTCAGGAAGTAAAATGGCCTTCTGCCTGGGGCAACGGTCGCCCCGGATGGCATATTGAATGTTCCGCAATGGCATGCGCATTGTTGGGCGAGCAATTTGATATCCATGGAGGTGGAGCTGATTTGCAATTCCCCCATCATGAAAATGAAATTGCCCAGTCGGAGGGCGCATCAAAACGCCCTTTCGTCAATTACTGGATACACAACGGCTTCGTCCGCGTCGACAATGAGAAAATGTCCAAATCTTTGGGAAATTTTTTCACGATTCGGGACGTATTAAAAAAATATGATGCAGAAGTCGTTCGATTTTTCATTCTACGAGCGCACTACCGCAGCCCACTCAATTACTCCGATATTCACCTTGATGACGCCAAGGTTGCCTTGGCGCGACTTTATACTGCTGCAAAGGACGTCATGAGCGATGAGCTTGCTCTAGACTGGTCTGAACCTCATGCAGTCCGCTTTGCTCATGCCATGAATGACGATTTCAATACACCTTTAGCCATTGCAGTATTATTTGATTTGTCCAGCCAGGTCAACAAAACAAAATCTGCCAAACTGGTTCGCCAATTAAAGGCGCTGGCAGGTACAATCGGAATCTTGCAACGCCCGCCGCAAGATTTTTTGCAAGCGCGGTCGGCGGATGAAGATAGCCATGCTGAAGACATAGAAACCTGGGTTCAGTCCCAAATTGCAACACGTTCGGCAGCTAAAAAAATGAAAAATTTTGCGGATGCCGATCGTATTCGCATTGAACTGCTTAGCCAGGGAATTATTCTTGAGGATAAACCCGGCGGGCTTACTGAATGGCGTCGCATATGATTTTAAATGGTAAAGCAAGTACGCCCGATATCCCCGATTATTGGGAGCAGGCAAAGGTCGAATTAATGAAGCGCGACCGCATTCTAAAAAAATTGATTCCCCAATTCGGTGACTTGCATCTGGTGGGCCGCAGCGACCCCTTCAATACCTTGGCACGATCCATTATCGGACAACAAATTTCAGTCAAGGCAGCAGAAACTGTCTGGCAAAAATTCTTGTTGGTTTGTCCCAAATGTTTGCCGACACAAGTATTGAAAGCAGGTACCGAGAATCTTGCTGCCTGCGGACTGTCTAAACGCAAAGCCGAATACATCATGGATCTGGCCGAGCATTTTAAAGCCAAACTTCTGCATGTTAATAAATGGTCCGAAATGGCGGACGAGGAAGTGATTGCTGAATTAATCCAGATTCGCGGGATCGGTCGGTGGACAGCTGAGATGTTTTTGATATTTAATCTGCGACGCCCCAATGTTTTTCCTTTGGATGATATGGGATTGATCAAAGGCATCAGCATCAATTACTTCTCGGGAGAACCCGTCTCACGCAGCGATGCACGAGAAGTTTCAGCCAACTGGGAACCTTGGCGCACCGTAGCGACTTGGTATCTTTGGCGTAGCCTGGACCCAGTTCCAGTAGAGTATTAAATACATCCGAACCTCGATATCCACAGCATTTCGCAGTAAAAAAGGAGAAGCGATGAGTAAAACAACTTTTTTAAATTTTGAACAACCGATCTCGGAACTTGAATCTAAAATTGAAGAACTGCGCTTTGTACAAGACGATTCCGCAGTAGATATTTCAGAAGAAATTGATCGCCTGGCAAAGAAAAGTCAATTATTAACCAAAGAGATATACACCAAGCTCACCCCTTGGCAGGTTTCTCAAATTGCACGTCATCCCCAACGTCCCTATACGATGGATTACGTTAACCAAATTTTCACCGATTTCCATGAGCTGCATGGCGACCGCAGTTACGCCGACGATCTATCCATTGTGGGTGGCCTGGCACGCTTCAACGGTCAGTCTTGCATGGTGATCGGCCATCAAAAAGGGCGCGACACCAAAGAACGCGCCTTACGCAATTTCGGTATGCCCAAACCAGAAGGCTATCGCAAGGCGATGCGATTAATGAAGCTAGCCGAAAAATTCGGGCTTCCCATTTTTACATTTGTCGATACGCCTGGCGCCTTTCCCGGCATCGATGCCGAAGAGCGTGGCCAGTCAGAAGCCATCGGCCATAATCTGTATGTAATGGCCGAACTAAAAGTGCCTCTCATCGCCACCATTATTGGCGAAGGCGGTTCTGGCGGCGCATTGGCGATCGCTGTTGGCGACGCTGTGTTAATGCTGCAATACTCAACCTATTCAGTCATCTCACCCGAAGGGTGTGCATCAATTCTCTGGAAAACTGCTGAAAAAGCGTCGGATGCGGCAGAAGCGTTAGGACTGACCGCACACCGACTCAAAGCAATGGGCCTGATCGATAAAATCATCAACGAACCACTCGGCGGCGCGCACCGCGATCCTAAACAAATGGCGATATTGCTCAAGCGCGCACTAGCCGATACCTTGCGCCAATTTCAAGGTATGAAAACCAAAGAGTTATTGGAAACACGCCACCAAAAACTAATGAGCTACGGCAAGTTCAAGGAAATCGCAGCGACGGAGTAAATGTGACTAAGAACGTATCGCTGACCGAAACCTTCGAAGGCGCGCTACAGGAAATCCTAGCGCGCTTTTTTATTTCGGCCAAACTACCCTCCGCCCCCTCAAACGCAAGAAATAATACTGAAAATCCTGATACTTGCTTAGCGCCCGCAATTGCCATCGCTTATAGCGGTGGGCTCGATTCTTCTGCCCTGCTTCACTTAGTGCATGAATACGCTACGTATCACCCCACCAGATTATTCGCATTTCACGTTCACCACGGCATCAGTAAAAATGCCGATAGCTGGCTCACGCATTGCCAGCAAGAATGTGAGGAACGCCACATTCATTTTGAAGCCCGTCACATCAATCTCTCCTTAAACGATAAGAACGGAATAGAAGAAGCGGCCCGAATCAAACGTTATGCCGCTCTAGGCGACTTATGTCGCGAGCATCATGTACCATTGCTGTTGACCGCCCATCATCAAGATGACCAGGCAGAAACAGTGCTACTACAACTTTTGCGGGGTTCAGGCGTGGCTGGATTATCGGGCATGGATATCGCTAACACCGCTCCCAAACTGCTCAACAATGCCAGCCTGATCATGGCACGACCACTACTTTCCATCTCCCGCACGGAATTGGAATACTATGTCCATACCAAAAAGATTGGCTACGTTAAAGACGAATCCAATACCGACCCACGTTACGCACGCAATGCCTTGCGGCATCAGGTAATGCCATCACTGGAAAGACTTTTCCCAGCGTTTCAACAACGTTTTTCCCGTACCGCACAGCATGCACAATCAGCACAACGCTTGCTCATTGAACTAGCCGCGCAAGATCTCGCTATCTGCCTGGATGGCGATTGCCTGAATGTGATCACACTCCAGAAACTGGGCGCCGATCGCGCCAGTAACTTACTGCGTTACTGGTTTGGCACACGTAATCTACGCATGCCATCTACCGCTTGGTTAAGCGAATTGCAAACCCAACTATTTGAAGCCAAGGGAGATGCGCAACTCTGCGTGACGCACCCCAATTGCCACCTCCGGCGATACCGCAATCGCCTATTCATCACACCAAAATTTGATGAAGATACGTTCGGCGTAACACCCTATTCATTTCGATGGAACGGCGAATCACAAATACATTTCTCCGCCTTCCATGGCACCTTATATTTCGATGAGGCAGAGACAGGGGCAGACAGCGAACAACTCCGTTCCCACCTCCTGGAGATTCGTTTTCGTCAGGGGGGAGAGCGGCTCAAACTTGCATCAAATCGCCCTACCAAAAGCCTGAAATACCACTATCAGGTTTTTGATGTCCCACCGTGGGAACGCGAACGTCTACCGCTCATTTTTGCATCAAATCATCTGATCTTTGCCGCTGGAATTGGATTCGATTGCCATCATCTAAGCTCAACCCCAGGACCAAAAATTCAATTGAGATGGCAATTCTCCCCATTACAATCGTCAATATCGTAGTTGTTGCGCCATTTCTGCGTCATCCCGCTTGTTATTTTTCTCTCCAACATGTAAAGTTTAGGGTTGTTTTTTGCTCCTTCGCATCCCGAAGCCCACATCTACCTATTCCCTATGGCTTTAATTGTTCACAAATACGGCGGCACCTCGATGGGCTCCACCGACCGCATCAAAAACGTCGCCAAGCGCGTCGCCAAATGGCATGATGCAGGCCACCAGATTGTCGTTGTCCCCTCAGCCATGTCAGGAGAAACCAATCGTCTCATTGGTTTAGCCAAAGAAATCATGCCCAACCCCGATCCACGCGAACTCGACATGATCGCCTCCACCGGCGAACAGGTCTCAGTTGGATTGTTGTCAATGGCATTGTTGGCAATCGGAAAACAAGCAGTGTCCTATGCCGGTTGGCAGGTTGCCATCAAAACCGATTCTGCGTTTACTAAAGCACGTATCCAGTCCATCGATGATGCCAAAGTCCGTGGCGATTTGGATGCGGGCAAGATCGTGATCATTACCGGCTTCCAGGGCGTCGACGAAAACGACAACATTGCAACGCTGGGACGGGGTGGTTCCGATACCTCCGCCGTAGCAGTCGCCGCTGCACTCAAAGCAGCAGAATGTCTCATTTATACCGATGTGGATGGCGTCTACACCACCGACCCGCGCGTAGTATCCGATGCACGGCGTTTGAAAACCGTGACATTTGAAGAAATGCTGGAACTAGCCTCACTCGGCTCAAAAGTTCTGCAAAGTCGCTCCGTCGAATTCGCAGGCAATTACAGAGTCCCGACCCGAGTATTGTCCTCGCTGACCGACCCATTAATGCCGCTGGAAGAAGAAGCAAATTCCGGCACCCTGATTTCGTTTGAGGAAGATACCCATATGGAACAAGCTGTCATTTCAGGTATCGCGTTCAATCGCGATGAAGCAAAAATCACCGTCTTAGGCGTACCTGACAAACCAGGCATTGCCTATTCAATTCTTGGCCCAATTTCGGATGCCAACATCGAAGTAGACATGATTATCCAGAATCAATCGGTGGAAGGAAAAACCGACTTCACCTTCACCGTAAGCCGTGGCGAATATGCTAAGGCGATGGATGTGCTGAATAACAGCGTTAAGGCAACACTTGGTGCCGCCAGTATTTTAGGTGATGCCAAAGTATCCAAAGTATCCGTAGTGGGTGTCGGCATGCGTAGCCATGTGGGCGTTGCCTCACAAATGTTCCGCACCCTATCCGAAGAAAATATCAACATCCTGATGATTTCTACTTCTGAAATTAAAATTTCTGTGTTGATCGATGAAAAATATATGGAATTAGCTGTTCGCGCATTGCATAAAGCCTTCGAGCTCGAAAAAGCCTAACGAAAGAAAAAATTTGTCGGGTTCCCGTATAGTTGATTGACCAGAACCGCACAAAAAGATATTATCCTGCTCTTGCTCAAACGAACTAAGTAATATCGTTTGAGCGTGGAGACTTGGCCGAGTGGTCGAAGGCACTTCCCTGCTAAGGAAGCATATGGCTTAACACTGTATCGAGGGTTCGAATCCCTCAGTCTCCGCCAGAGTTACCATACTTTGTATAACGCAGAGTATTAAAGTAAAAATTTGGCTAAATTACCTTCCAAATTCATGAAGTAGCGTCGTTTTTAAACGTAAAATTACTTTGCGTAAAATTGTTAATTTTAGTTACGCAGTCGAGAATAGCGCTTCAAGAATTAAGAGGGCTTATGCTATAATTTTACTTTTCGCGGCTGTAGCTCAGCTGGATAGAGTACTTGGCTACGAACCAAGGGGTCGTGGGTTCGATTCCTGCCAGCCGCACCAGTAATATCAAGGGGTTACAAGTTTAGGCTTGTAACCCCTTTCTGGTTTTTGGACTATTGGTAAGAACTTTGCTCTATGCGCAAGGGCGCACCACATTAGGAAAAATCGTCACCAATGCCCAAGCGGGACAATCTTTCCATAACTACGGATGCGCGTTCGACTTTGTGCCGATCGTCAATGGCAAAGCGCAATGGGATGATCCGCACACCTTTGATCGATGTGGCGCAATCGCAGAATCGACCGGACTGGCATGGGCGGGACGTTGGACCGGCAGGCTGCGAGAGATGGCGCACTGCCAATACACTGGCGGTTTGACCTTGCCAGATATCCAAAGCGGAAAGAAGGTGGTGTGATGGCGTTTGATCCTGTTCCGGCTGCGTTCGCTATCGGAGGTACGGTTGTTAAATATCGACTCAGATTGACCCAGGATTTTCACATTATGGTGACCCGCTTGACGTTGTAGTAAGACCGCGTCCCTGCTCTCTTTCATGGCAATTTTCTGGGTCAGTGCACGTCGATAATTTATTGTGGAAATGGCTCAGTTTCAAGTGATCGGCAACACATATCAGGCCGTAAAAGCCGCTGTGGACAACAATACTTTAGTCAAAGGCGTGATCGGCGTTGACCGCAATACTGGGGCATTAACGATGGTTCGCCTCGCAAGTTCGTTTTAAGAAAGATATTTAAATGAATACCATGATCCACTCTGATAAACAAATCAAGCGTATCGCACATGTTAAATCGCACGTTGATGAAGGCCCCTCTCTTAACGCCGTCAGTAATATTGTAAATAACCAAGGTGATCCTATAGCATGCGCGATGGGATTGTCTTCCTTTGCAAAGGGGAAAGCCATGCTTGCATGGTTTGAAAGCCACGACTTAAATACGATGCGCCAATGGTGGTATGTATCTGCGAAACTGGATCAGATGTGGTACCAGATACAGCCGGACATACTCAACGGCGGCAATAAGCTTCTGAGGCTATTGGCGCCATTATTATCGAATAATGATGCGCTGATTGACTGGTTCGCCCACTACGATCAAACCTATGACATGAAGCGAGTGGAAAGTCATAAGACCGGTGATTTCTGGGCTTATTCGGGCGCTCTGGCACTGCGTGGCGAATGGCCCCGGCTGATCGAGCGCTGCGAGAAAGTAATTAACGATCCACCCAAAGGTGCCCAGCAGCGACGCTTATTAGCGCATCATTTCTACCTTGCCCTCGCCCATGGCGATACTCTTAAAATGGAAGAGATTTTGCGGGAAATGGTGACACCCAAAATATTGCGTGCGCTGTATGAGGAGAACGGCGGCTTCACGCAAGATTTAATTTCCACCTCGGCGGTCATTTACGCCAAGATAGCATGGCGGCATGGATACGAGGTCAAAGTGGATTCGCCTTTTATCCCGCAGGAGTGGCTCCAGATGGAGCCACTCGCGCAATACGATAATTACTTTAGTTTTTTAAAGTAACGGCAATCAAAGCAAATGCGTAAGCGCACAGAAGGCACTTGCAATGAATGAAGCGCTTTGTAAGGGAAATCCTGTTGTGCCGGACATTGCGAGGGGTGAAGGAACAAAAATGGTGTTCTTGTTCCTTTTTTTTGCGGATGCAGTTTACTTCATGCATGACTTCAAAAAAGGTTCAATGGAATCCATTGATATCGAAGCGATGGAAGCCGTGCGTAAAGGCGACGATGCTGCGCTTATGAGCGCTGGCATTCGACACACGATATTGCAACTTCTTTTGCCTGGTGATCCACGGGAATTAGCATTGTTTTTGGCTGGCGGGGAGTTACTTAAGCCAGCGGCAGGCGCGGTTGGATCGGTGCTGGTAAAAACACTTCCTGATTATTTCAGTATGCCGATAGGTTTATTTGTTTGAGTCCAAGCAGATTGTCAATGGGGCGACTAGATTGTCAGTAAATGCGGAAGGAGTAGTCCAGATGTCAGATGCTTGGGTGCGCAAAGTACTTGCTAGCTTGGACGAAAATTCCGCCGCATATAAAGCTGTGGATGCAGCGCGAGAAAGTGGCACCTTAATAAAAGGGGTAATAGGCATCGACCGCAATACTGGGGCATTATCGATGGTTCGCCTCGCAAGTTCGTTTTAAGAGAGATATTTAAATGAATACAAATATGTATACCGAGAAACAAATCCATCGTATCGCACATATTAGGGGGCATCGTGATGGAAAAAATATTGATCGCCCTATATATAATATTGAGCACAATCAGGGTGATCCTAGAGCATGCGTAACGAGTTTGTCAGACTATTCTGAAGCAAATGCCATGCTGGCATGGTTTGAAAACCACGACTTAAATGCGATGCGGCAATGGTGGCACGTATCTGCAAAACTCCTGCAAATGTACTATAAGATGGGAGGGGGTAGCACGATAAATCCTGGCGCGGCGTTTCTAGAATTATTAAGACCGCTAATATCAAATAATGAAGCGCTGATTGATTGGTTCTCCCGCCTCGACCAACGTTACGACATGAAGCGAGTGGAAAGTCATAAGACTTGGGATTTCTGGGCATATCAAGGAGTTCTTGCTTTGCGCGGTGAATGGCAACGGCTGATTGAGCGTTGTGAGAGAATAATCAGTGATTCACCCAAAGACAGTGGCCTGAAGCGACGCCTAACAGCACACCATTTTTACCTTGCCCTCGCTCATGGCGACATTGCCAAAATGGAAGAGGTTTTACAGCAAATGGTGACACCCAAAATATTGGGTGCGCTGTATGAGGAGAACGGCGGCTACACGAAAGATTTAATTTCCACCTCGGCGGTCATCTACGCCAAGATCGCATGGCGGCATGGATACGAAGTTAAAGTCGATTCACCTTTTGTCCCGCAAGAGTGGCTGCCGATGGAGCCACTCGCGCAGTACGATAATCACTTTAGCTTTTTAAAATAACGGTCATCAAAGCGGATACGGCAATGTAGACAAGGCGATTGCAACGAATGCGATGCTTTGGTAGGGGGAAATCCGGTTGTGCCGGACATGACGAGGGAACAAAAACGCTGTTTTGTTCCCTCTTTTGTTTTGTCAGGACTCGAACGTACACCATTGACCAGTGACACGGCGATACAGTAATTGTGAAAGTGCGTGCGTCTCGGCGAAATTGATCTGGCTGATGGCTTTCTTCAGCGCTTCCACCGCATTGGGCGCGTCTGCACGCACGTAGAACACCGCATCCCGATGCGGAAATGCCGCGATAATGTCCCCGCCTATTTGCTGTTCAATCTGTTGCCATAGTTCAGGAAAAAGAATGCTGCATGCCGCCATGTTGTCGCCGGCGGTGAGTTCATGCACAGTACCATCGGTTTTAGTTTTGATCTTGCTCAGGGCAATCAGCGCATTGGCTTTGGCTAATGATTGCAAGCCGCTCTGTTGAAGGTTGTATTTTTCCAATGTTGCTTGATTTACTGCCTCGTAGCTAGCCCCAATGTCGATGGCGTAGGTTAAAAAAAGATCGCCTACAAGTGGTTCACTTATGGGCCTTGAGCGATCTGTAATGCCCGGAATAGCGTCCATTGCCTTTAGAAAATTTAAATGCTTTATACGTGGCACCACAATAGTCGGCGCTTTGGCTGGCGCATTTTTTTGAATAACGAAAACATTTAACGAAAATTTCATTTACTTCTCCAAAAAGAACGCGTAATATTTCATTTAATTTCTGTTAAACAATAATATTTTATTGTATTAAATAATTTTATCGTTATTAAAGGATGTTTATGAAAACTTTTATTTTAACCATTTTTCCTGCCCCGACAGGCTTGAAATTAGGGGTGTTTGAGGGGCGTGGGCTATGTCATGTACATCAGTTACGCATGTGCCTGATGGTCATGCTGATGAGTCTGGTGTCGGCCTGCGGTAGCGGCAACGGGCAAACTCTGGGGCACCCCGATGTAGGCTTGAGCAATGAGGCCATTCCAATGAGCGTGGATAAAAACCACGCTTCGGTCAAGGTACTCATCAATGGGCAAACATTTAATTTCCTGCTCGATTCCGGCGCAGACCAAAATGTCATGAGCGCCCGCGCCGCTGCCCAGTTAGGCTTGCCGCTGAGCGTACAGACGGTCAGCGGCAAGGGTGCCGCGGGGTCGTATGATCAGGTGCATTGGGTCGACATTCCCGAGATGCGGATCGGTAGCGCCAAATTGCCACATCAAGCCGCATTCATCATTCCTTTGCCGGAGGAGGTTACTTTTGACGGTCTGCTTGGTTTTCCATTTTTCCAGGCATTTGTGGTTCAGATGGATTATCAGCAGGCACAACTTCGGCTTTCTCTGAAGCAGGACTTTTCTGCGCCAGTAGATGCTACCACGCTGCCACTAAATATCCTGGCAAATAAACTGTTGGTCAACGCCAATGTAGCGGGCGTTCCGGGGTGGTATGTGGTCGATACCGGCGCCAGCGGCAGCGTCACTTTGTTTACGCCCACCGTTGAAAAATATGCCTTACGTTCCACCTTGTCGCCGCTGTTGCATGTCGTGACCGGCATCAGCGCAGGCGGCATCACCGAAGGCGATTTGGTACGCCTGCCGGAATTACGGTTAGGTACTCTCCAGATGCGCCAAGTCGTGGCTGAATTATCGTCCGCTACCGATGGGGCCTTTGCCCATCCGCTGGATAACACCGTAGGCAATCTGGGGAGCGAATTGTGGCATCGCTTTACGGTTACCATCGACGTTGCTGGCGGCATGTTGTACCTCAAACCCAATAACGCTTACACCCAATCATTCGACGGACCGCGTGCCGGTCTGGTCGCACCGCTGGATCAGGGAAAAATGAAAGTGATCCAGGTGGTGCCTGGTAGCCCTGCAGCACAGGCAGGTGTGCAAGTCGGTGACACCGCCGTAGCCATTGAAGCGGACGGCAAGCTATTGCAAGTCCCCGAGCAGATGAGTGCCGCCTTGCGTGGTCCGGCGGGCGCGTTGCTGACGCTGCATTTGCGCGGCACCGATGGCGTGGAAAGAGTTGTGTCGATCGTGTTGCGAGATCTTATTTAATGCTTCCCCGTCGCTACGATGTCATTATTCGGCGCCGAGCGCCGCGTCACCTTGATAAGCGAGCTTGAGGTTTCAGGTCGTTGCCGTGGCCCACACCGAGTACGAGCGCTTCGCTTTCTTCTTCCGAAAACAGGAGCGGCGGCAGCATAAATCCGGGACGGAGCAGATAACCCGGTTCCCGCTCGATCTGAATCAGATCAAGCAGACGTTGAGTGCGGGACATGGGATGGTTTCGTTGCGTGGAAATGAGTGGGCAGGGATAACCGTCGTCCCTACCCGCGACCCGCATCTCGCTCAACTTCTGTTCAGTGACCAACTTAATCGCTGCGCGTTTGAATTCCTCAGTATAAATACGACGTGGAATGGGATTCATAGATTCTCCTGACAAGGGAGTAAACTACATTAACTTGCCCCTCCAGAAAATCGAACCTCGCTCATCTTATATCCGCTAGCTGGCCTAACCATGTCAGGCCTTCGCCTTGCCCGCAAAAAAACTTTCCACATCGACTAATTCCCGCGTTCTTTTAAAGGGCGGCAAACTCTGCCAAATCCGCTTGCCATAAGGCTTAGAAATAATCCTGGGATCGCAGATCATCAATACCCCACGATCTGTTTCGTCGCGAATCAGCCGCCCTGCTCCCTGCTTTAAATTGATGATCGCTTCCGGCAACTGATGGTGCATAAAACCGTTCAAGCCATTTTTTTCCATCACCTCGATACGGGCTGCCAATACGGGATCATCAGGCGGGGCAAACGGCAATTTGTCGATGATGACCAGCGACAGTGCCTCACCACGGACATCGACGCCTTCCCAAAAACTCTGGCTACCGATCAATACAGCGTTGCCAGCCGCACGAAAACGATCCAATAACTCAGTACGTCCGGCCTCACCTTGTACCATCAAAGGAAAAGGTAATTTCCGCTTCTCGAATTCTTCACGCAAACGCTCGGCAGCACGAGTGACGGCACGTATCGTGGTGCATAGTAAAAAGGTGCGCCCACCTGCAGCTTCAATCACGGGCAGTGCCGCATCGAGCACAGCGTCGGTATACTGAAAGGAATTGGGTAACGGCATATTATTGGGAACGTAGAGCAAACCCTGGCGTTCATAGTCAAAAGGACTCAGCCAGGATTGCGACGGCTCACCGCTTAAGCCCATCTGTGAAGCAAAGTGGTGAAAGTCATTTTTCACAGCCAATGTCGCGGAGGTGAAAATCCAAGTGCGCGGCGTACCTTCGCGCTGTTTGTTAAAAATCGGAGCGATCGAGAGTGGTGTTTGATGCAATTGGAGCGAGGATGAAAATGCCTCTACCCACAGGACAGTCTCGGCATCGCCGAATTTATTATCGCCTTTGGCCCTGTTCTTTTTGCCATTCCAGTTCTCAATGCTCTGCCCTAATTCAATGGCGCGTACACGGCATAGTTCAATCGTTTCGGCACGCTCGGCCTGGGATTCCAGCGTGACTATCATGCTTTTGAATTCGTCTTTTAATTTTT
Source organism: Oxalobacteraceae bacterium (assembly GCA_025352145.1). GTDB lineage: Bacteria > Pseudomonadota > Gammaproteobacteria > Burkholderiales > Burkholderiaceae_D > JANXTY01. The sequence goes on along the minus strand of JANXTY010000047.1, from coordinate 34,758 downwards.
CCAGTGCAGGAAAGAACTCGCTCGACAGGGCAATTTGATTGAGTGCCAAACGCACTACATCCTGCGGAAATGCCAAACGTAAATCGCGTGCCGCACGCTCCACCGGCATCACCACCTTCGCCCAATCCGCGCCATCACGCGCATGCGACAAACCTTCTGCCAGCACGTCGCGACACAATTCCAGCACTTGGGAAGTAGAAACGGTATCGCCAAAAAACAGCGTGGCCGTATCAGGCAGTTGATGCGCCTCATCAAAAATAACGGTATTCGCAGATGGCAGCAGCTCCGCCACGCCTGTATCCTTCAATGCCACATCCGCAAAAAACAGATGATGATTAACGACAACCACGTCAGCATTTTGCGCTTCTTTGCGCGCCTTCATTACAAAGCAATCCTGGTAATACTGACATTCCGCACCCAGGCAGGTATCGCGGGTCGATGTCACCAGATTCCAGATCAGGGCAGTCTCAGGCACCTTCGACAACTCGGACTTGTCGCCCGAGCTCGTGGTTTTGATAAAACGGGAAATTTCACGCAGGTATCCGACATCATCCCGCGAGGTCATGCGACCATTTTGCTGAGTACGTTCCAAATGGAAGTGGCAAACGTAATTGGCACGTCCCTTCAGCAAAGCCACCGAAACTGGCGCATTGAGCGCTTTACGCACGGTGGGAATATCACGCAAGAAAAGCTGATCTTGCAAGTTTTTTGTCCCTGTCGAGACGATCACTTTACCCCCCCACAGCAAAGCTGGAACTAGGTAGGCAAAAGTCTTACCAGTACCCGTGCCGGCTTCTGCAATCAAGGTTTTTTGTTCGGAAATGGCCTGTCCTATCGCTTTAGCCATAGCCATCTGCGAAGAGCGGGGACGATAACTGCCCACTACCGGCCCTAAAGGTCCGCCTGCACCAAATAGCCGATCAAGCTCGGCATCATGCTCACCGGCAGGTAGTGAGGATGCAGCATCAGTATCTTCAGTCAAAATAGGCAAATGGGGGGAATGGGCTAACAGCATTTTCAAAAAAATATGGGGGGAAACTAGGCGGGAACATCAGGAATCAATTGCATCTTCAACAAAGTTATATGATCTTTAAGCTGTAATTTGCGCTTTTTAAGGCGACGTAACTGCAACTCATCAGGATGTCCCTCGAGGATTAATGCATCGATCACCGCATCCAGATCTCGGTGTTCAACTTCCAGTTCGATAATGCGGCGCTGTATATCTTGAGGATGGCTCATCGTTTTTTATCCGTGACTTAGGGCAACCTACAACAAAGAAAACACAACTACTTCTCAAGCGGGCATTGGCATATAATATTCGTTGGTTTCAGGCAAAAAATGGCTACCAACACACAGTTTAATCTACCCAGACGTATGAGCCAATATAAGATCGAAGCAGGCACCGGACAGCACATCGGCAACCGCCCCGAGCAACAAGACCGCACTGCCCTATTTGCGGCCCCGAAAGCACCAGGCTACATGATGGCCGTGCTGGCCGATGGCATGGGAGGACTCAAAGGCGGCGCAATTGCTGCAGAACAGGTTGTGCATTCAGCCAAGCAGTTATTCAATGAGTTTTCACCCAACACACATAATGTCGAATCCATGCTGGAAACCATCGCCATGGAAACGCACACGATTATCAAACTTAGCGCGATGTCCTCCGAAAGCGAACCTCATAGCACGATGGTCGTACTGGTCATTACCCCTGAAAGAAAAGCCATATGGGCGCATATTGGCGATTCACGCCTATATCGATTTAACGGCCCCAATTTCGCCGAACATACCATTGATCATTCGTATGTAGAAACTTTGGTGGCAGAAGGAAAAATCACCAGAGAAGAAGCCAAGAAACACCCGCAATCGAACCTCCTTATCAATGTCCTAGGCAGCAGTAAGAATGACCCCTTTCTGACCATTGGTCATTATGATAGCTTGGCTGCAGGCGATTCATTTCTCGTGTGTTCGGATGGTCTTTGGCACTATTTCACAGAAATGGAATTGGGAGCCATTGTCGCAATGAATAGCCCGCGCGACGCGTCAGAAATGTTCATCAAAAAGGCAGCAGAACGAGCCAACGGCTATGGCGACAATTGCACGCTGGCGATCGTCAAACTAGTTGAGCCGCCTAAAGAAGAAAAAAATTACGTCATTAAAAAAATGCGTAGAGCAGTTTAGGGCAGTCTGAGCATTCGCCGTATTTTCCTATTGTCAACCCGAAACCCGTCAGGTATCAGACCGGATAGAATATGGTCTGCAATCATTTTTCGATTAAAGACCCTATGAAATTTTCCAAGCAGTTTTCGCAGTACGAATCTGAAGCTACCCAATTCATCAAGCAACTCAAACAACAACAACCCGATCTCGAAGCGCAACAACGCGAAGGTCGTGCCTTGTTGTGGGACAAAGAGCCAATCTCCCTGGATGCACAGGAACGCGCCAAAGCATCACGCATTAAACAACAAGCTTACGTTTATCAAAATAAGGGCTGAGATACGGGCCATGAGTTCGGCTTACATCACTGAAGAACTTGAGCTAGGTCTCGTTGGCTCGCACGACACTACGCCCGATGTGATCGATGGCGTTGCGTTCGCTCGCTTGTATGGCGAACCGTTGTTCCGCCTGCCGACAGACCTGTACATTCCACCCGATGCGCTAGAAATTTTTCTCGAAGCGTTCGAAGGCCCGCTCGATTTGCTGCTGTATTTAATCCGCAAGCAAAATTTCAATATCCTTGACATTCCGATGGCGCAGGTCACCCTGCAATATCTCAAATACGTAGACCAAATCCGCGTTCGCAATCTTGAACTGGCTGCAGAATATCTTCTGATGGCAGCGATGCTAATTGAAATCAAATCGCGCATGCTATTGCCCTCAAGGAAAAGTGAAGGAGGCGAAGAAGGTTTGGATCCACGTGCAGAGTTGGTACGTCGTTTGCTGGAATATGAACAAATGAAGCTCGCTGCGCATGAAATCAATACTCTTCCCCAGCTTGGACGCGACTTCATACGTACCCAAATTTTTATCGAGCAAAGTCTGGTACCGACATGGCCTGAAATAAATGCGTCTGATTTGCAAGACGCCTGGGCCGATGTTCTCAAACGCGCAAAACTAACCGAACATCATAAGATCAGCCGCGAAGAATTGTCAGTGCGTGAACACATGTCCAGCATCTTGCGCCAATTGCAGTCAGCGAAATTTGTTGAATTTTGCGATCTCTTCGATACCTCGCGCGGTGTGCCTGTACTGGTGGTCAATTTCATAGCGTTACTGGAATTGGCCAAGGAAACACTGATCGAAATCACGCAGGCCGAACCTTTTGCACCTATCTACGTGCGGCTCGCCTATTCCACAAGCTGATCCTACGCAATTTTCTTCTACACATTTCAATCGACTTTGCAGTAATAAGCGTCTACTGAAACGCTCTCTACAGCATCACCGCAACCAGGTAGCCAATGAAAATTATTTCATCCATCGACGAATTGCGCGACCAGTTACGTGGACAATTACGCACGGCTTTTGTGCCGACAATGGGCAACTTGCACGAAGGCCATTTATCGCTGATGCGGCTGGCACGCCGCCACGGCGATCCTATCGTCGCATCGATTTTTGTGAACCGGCTACAGTTCGGCCCCAACGAAGATTTCGACAAATACCCGCGTACCTTCCAGGCTGATGTCGACAAACTGGAAAAGGAAGGTGTCTACGTATTGTTTGCGCCGACTGAAAAGGATCTTTATCCCGAGCCGCAAGAATTCCGCGTGCGACCGCCGGATGACTTGGGCGATATCCTCGAAGGTGAATTTCGCCCGGGGTTTTTCGCTGGCGTCACCACCGTCGTATTAAAATTATTGTCGTGTGTACAGCCCAGCGTGGCGGTTTTTGGTAAAAAAGATTATCAGCAATTAATGATCGTGCATAACATGTGTAAACAGTTTGCACTGCCGACAAAAATCATCGCAGCTGAAACCTATCGTGCCGAAGATGGCTTGGCCTTATCGTCGCGTAATGTGTATTTGTCCTCGCAAGAACGCGCCGAAGCGCCAGTGTTATTCCAGACCTTAAATGCAGTCTCGAATGCGGTCCGCGATGGACATTCTCTTCTTCCTGATCTGGAAAGAAATGCCATGAGAACACTTGCTGATCGTGGATGGCAGCCCGATTACGTTTCCATCAGAAAGCGAGTAAACCTGCTTCCGCCATCTGCAGATGACTTGGTCCAAGGTACGCCACTAGTCGTGCTTACCGCAGCTAAATTGGGCGGTACACGTCTTATCGACAATCTTGAAATATAACCCTTATTAGCTGTGAGCACATGCGCTGTAAGAAAATTAGCTGTGCGAAAAATAAGTGACGAGCGTTTCATTCAAACCTTGCTCGACTATTGTTTCAACTTGCTTGGCAAGGTCGCTTTTTTCGGCGACATTAAAAACAAACAAGCGATACACCTGCGCCAACGTCAAATTTTCAGGGTTACTTAATAAGGTCCAGCTATCCATACCTTCAGTAATTTTTTCTCCCCATCGCAAACGACCGGGACTCTCCATTTTAAAACGTCCCACCCAGCCGGCATCGAGCATCCTCTCCATAAGATTTTGCATTTCATCAAAACCAAGTCGGGTCTGCGCCCGAATTTCTGTTGCCGTAACCATCGCCGTCGTACCATATGCACGCGCTTGGTAGAGCACCTTTAGCAACGCAATTGCATCTATAAATTCGCCTCCCGGTCCTGGCACATGCCACCAGCGTTCGTATTTAATAACCGGTAATGCAGCGACCACCACCGCACCCATCAGCGTGATTAGCCACGATAGATAAATCCACACCAGAAAAATCGGAATCGCTGCCAGAGCGCCGTAAATCATCGTATACGTGGGAAATTTTGCAATGAACACTGCAAATAACCGCTTGGATATTTCAAATACGATCGCAGCTAACAAACCGCCCGATGCAGCGTCTTCCCAATTCACAGAGCGATTAGGAATGGCTACATACAACAAAGTATAGGCACCCGTCGTAAGCAAAATAGAAATCGAGGTGTACACCAGAACACCTAACAAGGGCACCGTACCAAACAGCCCATCCGTAGGCATAAAAAGGTAAGATGAAATACTAATTGAGCCCCCAATGAGCAGAGGCCCTAGCGTCACAATCGCCCAATAAACCAGGATACGCTGTGCCAAAGGACGCGCCTTCTTAACCCTCCATATCTGGTTAAAGGTGCGATCGATCATTGCCATCGTCGCCACTGCAGTCACCATCAAGGCCACTGCACCAACCGCCGACAAGCGTGTAGCTTTGCTGGCAAATCCATTGAGATAACCCAATATCGTGCCGGCGATTGCCTTGGGCATCAGACTTTTGATGAAATACGCTTCGAGAGCAGTACGGAAATTATTAAACAGCGGAAACGTAGTAAAAATTGCCAGTGCAATAGTCAAAATCGGCACCAGCGCCAATACCGTCGTAAAGGTCAAACTACCGGCCACCTGTGGCAGGCGCTCTTCATAAAGACGACGTCGTGCAAAGCGAATTAAATTTCGAAATTGAGTCCAGGACAGGCCGTGCAACACGGATAAAGTAAATGAAAACATGGTATCAATAAATAAAAAAACTAAAGTCCGTAAAACAGGAGAAACACGAAAAAGTCCAAACCGAAAAAATCCAAACTGATCACACATTGATGCAAAATTGTCTGGCAACAGTGCAGATCGCACGATATCTACCCAATGCTATGAATCAGCACCAATAAAGCGCCCTATAATACCGTGCATGGCCCCATCGAACTGTACTATTCTCATATTGTTTTACTCGCGTCACGGAGCGACCCGTCAACTGGCAGAGCTCATTGCCCACGGCGTTGAAAGCATACCCGGCTGCGATGCCCGCTTACGCACGGTGCCTGCAGTGTCTCACGTAGCCGAAGCCAGCGAATCCGATATTCCCCCGCAAGGCGCGCCCTACGTCGAACTCATCGACCTGGAACAATGCGCTGCTCTGGCGCTCGGTTCGCCCACCCGTTTCGGTAATATGGCATCCGCAATGAAATATTTCTGGGATAGTACCGCCGCACAATGGCTATCGGGTACGCTGTCCGGCAAACCAGCTTGTGTCTTTACTTCCACGGGGAGCTTGCATGGCGGTCAGGAAACAACACTGCTTTCCATGATGATCCCTTTATTGCACCACGGAATGCTATTGCTGGGATTACCTTATAGTCATCCACAATTAATGACTACCCAAACCGGTGGCAGCCCCTATGGTGCGACGCACTGGGCGGGAGTTGACGGTGCAAAGCCGATATCAGACGATGAGAAAAAATTAGCCATCGCGCTAGGTCAACGCCTCGCGGAAACCGCAAAAAAATTACGGTACAGCTGATCAGTGCTCACCCTCTTAAACATCATGGCTACCGCATTCGCTGACAAGAGAAGCCCCTTTCTAAAGACATCTTAATGGAAAATTCAACGCCCCATCCCACCCAAAAAATCTACTATGTCGGGGCTGTCGCCAGCCTAATCACCTTGATTTTCCTGTGTATTCTATGGGAAATGTGGCTGGCACCATTGCGTCCAAACGGATCATGGATGGTACTCAAGGTCATTCCTCTCCTGGTGCCATTGCGCGGCGTGATTAAACGCGATGTCTATACGCTGCAATGGTCGTCCATGCTTATTCTGCTGTATTTCACCGAAGGTATAGTGCGAGGATTTAGCGACAAGAATGTTTTCTCGGCTGCCTTGGGATGGATTGAAGTCGGCCTCGTTATCATCTATTTTCTCTGTAGCATTCTTTATTTACGCCCCTTCAAAAAAATAGCCAAACAATTAGCGCAACAAGCGATACACAAGGCATCAAAGTGAAAACGTTTTTGGCGCAATGTCGTAGCACAATTGGGGCAGACCATGTGCTGACCGATCCTGCAGACATAGCCAGCTATCTGACCGACAGACGCAAGCGCTTTACTGGCAATGCACTCGCAGTCATCCAACCAGCCGGTGTCGATGAGGTCGTGGCAATCGTCCGTTTGTGCAATCAATTTGAGGTGCCTATCGTTCCCCAGGGGGGTAACACTGGCCTCGTCCTCGGCAGCATTCCCGATGTCAGTGGTAACGCCATCGTGTTGTCGCTCACCCGATTAAATCAAATTCGTGCGATTGATCCAGTCAACAATACGATGATCGTAGAAGCTGGCTGCATACTGGAACATATACAATTAGCCGCGTCCACGGCGGAGCGACTTTTCCCACTGTCGCTAGCCGCAGAAGGCAGTTGCACTATCGGCGGCAATCTGTCTACCAACGCAGGCGGCACGGCTGTGCTGCGTTATGGCAATATGCGCGAGCTTTGTCTTGGACTGGAAGTAGTCACTGCGCAAGGCGAACTATGGAGTAGCCTGCGCGGTCTGCGCAAAGACAATACGGGCTACGATTTACGCGATCTTTTTATCGGTGCGGAAGGCACGCTGGGCATCATCACCGCCGCCGTGCTCAAACTTTTCCCACCACCGAAAGCACAAACCACCGCACTGGCGGCTATGCAAACACCTGACGATGCGCTGCGCCTTTTATCGCTAGCGCAGAATCATTGTGGCACCGCGCTGACCGGATTCGAGTTGATGTCCGATTTTTGCCTGCAGCTGGTCTTGAAACATTTCCCAGATATGAAGGCACCCTTTTGCCGCCCTCATCAACAATACGTTTTACTGGAAATATCCGACACGGAATCAGAAACACACGCCCGATCAATATTAGAAGGTTGTGTGGGGCATGCTTTAGAAGAAGGCGCTATCGAAGATGCGATTGTCGCGGGTTCCATCGCGCAATCAAAAACCCTATGGCATCTTCGCGAACATATTTCCCAAGCGCAAGCGTTAGAAGGCAAGAATATCAAACATGATATATCAGTACCCATTTCACGCATTGGTGAATTTATCCGCATCACGGATGCCTTGCTGGAGCAACACTTTCCCGGCTGCCGCAGCGTCACTTTCGGTCATCTCGGCGATGGCAATTTGCATTACAACGTTTCTCCCCCTGCAGGCGAATCGACAGACAATTTTCTCTTTCATCAAACCAATGTCAACCGATTGGTATACGACAGCGTAGATCAATTCGGAGGATCCATGTCCGCTGAGCATGGAATAGGCGCTTTAAAGCGCGAAGAACTAAGCCGGTATAAATCTGAAATAGAAATCAATTTAATGCGAACGATCAAAAAAGCGATGGATCCTATCAACCTGATGAATCCGGGCAAAGTAATTTAAGGCAAATCCTAAGCCCAATTATCACTAGATGTGAAATTTATTGTTTAACGAACGGCCAAAAATAAGAAAGCACCGATGCGATCAGTTTTACTATCCCTATTATTTTTTGCATTTCCATTAAACGTATTTGCTATTAATAAATGTGAGTCCAACGGTGGCGTCGCCTACAGCGAAATGCCCTGCACTAACGGAAAATCACAACAGCTGCGTGAGCCAGCCCCACCGGATAATGCTACTGCGGCAAAAGCTTTGTTAACGCAGCAAGCACTGACATTGAAGCATCTCGAAAAAGAGCGCCTGAAACGAGAAGAAAGAGAAGAGAAAATTCAACAGCAAGCTAGCCGCCACGCTGAGAAAATGCAAAAAAAATGTGCCGGACTAGCGCTAAAGAAAAAATGGGCGGAAGAAGATGCGAATAAAGCAAGCAGAAAATCGGCAGCCAAAACAAAACGCAAATCGCTGCGCGCACAAGAAAAATATGCCTTGGAATGTAAAAATTGAAGTGTTAACGTTCTACTGAAGAGACTTCATTTTGAGATCTCTTCGCAACCATAGCGATCGGCAAAATAGTGGATCGAGAAGCACACCCGATTGACTATGCGGTGAGCATCACAGGTTCAATATTTCATCACGCAGTGGTTGTGCAGAGGCTTTTTTTGAATGGTGGAATCAAGCCGGGTACACACAAAAATTTATTTACAGGCTCAATGCCCACAGAACTTCAAGCAGGCACCAACAACGCCAGCTGCTCTGCGTCCAAATAACACCATTCACCTTCGTCCAAATCCAGTGCTTCTAGTATCAACCCTCCAATCGCCACGCGCTGCAATGCAACGCAATGATTGTCGGCGGCGGCCAGCATGCGTTTAACCTGGTGATATTTTCCCTGTTCCAGAACGATTTCAAGCTGATGATCACCCAATTTTTTGCAGGTGATGGCAGCCAGCGGCCCCGGTTCATCATGTAACTGCACCCCACTCAATAAACGCTCTACCAATTCTGGTGTCACTGTGTCGTGTGTGGTGGCAGCATAGACTTTCGGAATATGTCGTTTGGGCGAGGACTGCGCATGAATGAACGGCCCATCATCGGACATCAATAGCAAGCCAGTCGTATCATGATCGAGGCGTCCGACGGGCTGTACATCGCGCCAGGAAAATTGTTCCGGCAACAAAGTCAGCACCCCCGGATGGTGGCTCGGCTTTCTGGAACATTCAAAATTAGCCGGCTTGTTCAAAGCGATATACAGATGTTCTCGATACGTCCATTCTTCGCCAAAAATATTAAAAATAAGATGGTCCGTATCCATGCCCAAGCGATAGTCCCCGATAATTTCACCCCCGATGCTAACCTCGCCATCGTCGATCAGGCCACGGCAATATTTGCGGGTACCGAAGCCTTGGGATTGCAAAATACGATCGAGAGAAAATTTACTCGCCATTACAGCCAACTCCCTGACAAAATTTTCTCCACCCAAAATGTGCCAATCACCGTCTTCACATCCGTAATTTTTCCATCCCGTATCCATGCGATAACATCGGCAATTGGCGCAGTAAATGTCTCTAAGAACTCCCCCTCATCCAAATGACTCTGGCCAGCAGTAAGTCCACGCGCAAGATAAATTTCAAGGTGCTCATCGGAATACGCGATGGCATTGTGGATCGTACAAACGAACTGCCAATGACTGGCGGTGTAACCTGTTTCTTCTCTTAGTTCCCGCTTGGCACACTCCAGGGGGTCTTCCCCTGCATCGATTTTCCCTGCTGGAAATTCGATGAACACCTGATTCAAGGGATAGCGAAATTGACGCTCTAAAAGTACAGAGCCATCATCGAAGAGGGGAAGGATAACAACTGCACCCGGATGCTTTATGTATTCACGCGCAGCAGTTTTTCCGTCGGGCAAACACACAGAATCACGTTGAATTTTAAGGATGTGGCCCTCATAGACCACTTCACCTGCGATTCTGGTTTCCTTCAAATGAGAATCCATCGTGTGCTTATCCTGAAAAATATGTTGAAGAGTACGCGGCTACCAACTGAGAACTCTGCGCAACCGTTGCGATACCTGCCAATCCAGCAGTGGTGCGCAATGTCCCTCCACTTATTCGTTGTTACCTCAGTCGTGCTGAGATGGACAATGAACGGATCACATTAGTCATGCTTTTTACGAAGGTAACGAAATACAAATCCAGGATAGGCAAGCACAATAAAAAATATCCTGTGAGTGCGTAAAATTCCCATCCTTGCGGAGTCACCCTTCCCTCACTGAACTCAAGATAATAAGCGACCAAGCCTATCAATCCACACAACACGCATCACTCTAACAATCTCAACCAGAATGGCTTTTGAGGACGATTAAAAGAAACTATGCCGAATATACGCTCGTTCCAGAACGGCAAATCCCCCCAAATTGCCACCAGAATAAAGAACCAGCTTAAGAGGGAAACATCCACCGGAGAACCGTGTCGATTAAGACTCTAAGGTCTTCACGATCGCTGTCAAACAGGCGCTCATCAGTGACCCTGGCATTAATCCAAGCACTAGCACGGCAACGCCATTCATGCTCAGGGCAATACGCATATCAAAGTTCACGACAATTTTCGACACATCATTCGGTTCATCAAAGTACATCAATTTCACTACCCGCAAATAGTAAAAAGCACCAATAAGCGAAAACAGCACCGCAATCACCGCCAACCACACTTGGCCCGTCCCCAGCACTGCTTGCAGTACCGAAAGCTTGGCGTAAAACCCCATCATCGGCGGAATACCCGCCAGGGAAAACATCAATATCAACATCACCAAGGCAAACCAGGGGCTGCGTTGATTCAAGCCTTTGATATCCTCCAGATTCTCCGCCTCAAAACCTGCACGAGACAACAGGAGGATGACACCGAAGGTTCCCAGCGTCGTTAGGACATAGGTGATAACGTAAAACATCGCAGAACTATAGGCGCTCGGCGCTGCCAACGAATTGTCGGCAACATGACCGGACAGCAAGCCAAGCAGCACGAAACCCATTTGCGAAATGGTCGAGTACGCCAGCATTCGTTTTAAATTGGTTTGTGCAATTGCCGTGATATTTCCGATGGCCATAGACAATACCGCAAGCACAACCAGCATTTGCTGCCAATGCTCCACCATGGGAAACAAGCCTTCCACCAACAATCGGAAACAAATAGCAAAGGCTGCCAGTTTAGGTGCGCCGCCCAGCAACAAAGTAACTGCAGTAGGTGCTCCCTGATAAACATCAGGGACCCACATATGGAAAGGAACGACGCCTAACTTAAATGCAAGACCCGCCACCAAAAATACCAAGCCAAAAATCAACACAATCGGCTTCACCGTACCAGAGGCCGCCGCCTTTGCAACCAGGGTTAAATCGAGCGAGCCGGTGGCACCGTATAACATGGAGATTCCGTACAAAAGAAAACCGGAAGCCAACGCACCCAACACAAAATATTTCATCGCCGCTTCTGTCGAAATGGCATGATCTCTACGCAAGGCAACCAACGCGTATAAGGACAGGGACATCAGCTCAAGGCCGAGATAAATGCTCAGGAAATTATTTCCCGAAATCATGACCATCTGCCCCAAAAGCGCGAACAATGCCAACACGTAAAACTCGCCACCCATTTTGCCGCTGATCATGCCTCGATCGCTGACGTATTGGCGTGAATAAACAAGCGTCAGGCCTACCGCCAGATAAGAAAGAACCTTAAGCAAACTCGACATCGGGTCAGATACAAACATGTTGTGAAAGGTGTACGCCGTAGCGCCCGAATGAACGTCCACCATGCTGAGAGCCGCACAACCTGCTAGCGCGGCAAGCGACAATCCATACGTAATGAACCGTTTAGAATCCGACAAAAACATATCGATCAGCAAAATCACACATGCCGCGATCAACAAGAAAATCTCAGGATAGGCCGGAACCAAATTGATGGAGGCTAAGTTTATGTTATTCATTTAGGCTATTTACTTGGTCGTTCAGTTCGGCAAAATTATTTTGACATGATTGAGTAAATCAGCGACTGAAGTTTGCATCGTATCGGTAAATGGCGCGGGGTATAAACCCATGCCGATAACAGCAATCGCAAGCAACGACAATAGGGCAAATTCCCGATTGTTAATGTCTTTGAGCTCAGCAACCTTCGGGTTGGCGACTGCGCCAAATACGACACGTTTGACCATCCACAAAGAGTAGGCTGCGCCAAAAATCAACGCGCTGGCCGCCAGCATGCCGATCCAGAAATTAAATTTAACCGCGCCTAAAATGACCATGAACTCACCAACAAATCCAGATGTCGCAGGCAAACCGCAATTAGCCATAGAGAACAATACGAAAAATGCGGAGAACTTTGGCATCGTATTAACCACTCCGCCGTAATCGACGATTTGGCGCGAATGCATGCGGTCGTAAAGCACACCAATACATAAAAACATGGCGGCTGAAATAAAGCCATGCGAAATCATTTGCACAATACCGCCCTGCATCGACATGTCGTTAAACATGAAAAATCCCAGCGTCACGAAACCCATGTGCGCAATGGACGAATATGCCACCAGCTTTTTCATATCGGCCTGTACCAGCGCCACCAAACCAATGTATATCACTGCAATCAGGGACAAGGTGATGATAAAACCCGATAAATAATGGCTCGCACCGGGTGCAATCGGCAATGAAAAACGCAAAAAGCCATAGGCACCCAGCTTCAACATGATGGCAGCCAATACCACCGATCCACCGGTGGGGGCCTCAACGTGCGCATCAGGCAACCAGGTATGCACCGGCCACATCGGGATCTTAACTGCAAATGCCATTAGAAATGCAAAGAACAACATAATCTGTACATCTAATGGCAGTGCCAGTTTGTGCCAGCTAAGAATTTCAAAGCTGTCGGTCCTGTGATACAGGTAAATAATGGCAACCAACGTGAGCAAGGAACCTAGCAAGGTATAGAGGAAAAACTTGAAAGCAGCATACACACGATTGGCACCGCCCCAGATACCGATAATGATAAACATCGGGATAAGGGTCGCCTCAAAAAATACGTAAAACAACAAACCGTCCAGCGCACTAAAAACCCCGATCATCAGGCCAGACATGATCAGGAAAGCCCCCATGTATTGGGATACTTTTTTCTCAATCACTTCCCAACCGGCAATCACGACGATGACAGTAATAAAAGCAGTCAGGGGAAGAAACCATAAAGACAGGCCGTCAATTCCTAAATAGTATTGAATATTAAAGCGCTCGATCCAGGGCATTCTTTCGACGAATTGCACGCCATGAACCAAATTGTCGAATTGCCTGATCAAAGGCAAAGTAACAGCAAAGCTGACTATCGAGGCAATCAATGCCGCAAATCGTACCAGGCCCGGATTGCTATCGCGGCCGAACACCAAGATCAGTGCGCCAAATACTATTGGGCACCAAATCGCTAAACTTAAAAGGTGGGAAGATAACTGCATCATAGTTTTTCTTTTCGAGACTCGCCGCTATTTCTATTTCAGGTTTTAGGGAACATCAATAAATAACCGAGGTACAAGACAATCCCTAAAATCATGGTAAATGCATAGTGATAGATGTAACCCGTTTGCATCGTACGTGCGACACGAGAACCCCACCCCACCAGCTTTGCACTCCCGTTGACAAGTAAGCCATCAATCAATCCCTTATCACCGACACTCCATAACCCATTACCCAACAAACGAGCGCCACCGGCGAAAACAATTTCATTGAAACGGTCAAGATAATATTTGTTGTCAAACAACGTATGGATCGCATGGAATTTTTTGTAAAACCAAGCAGGTACCCGTGGATTCACCAGGTAGCAATAATAGGCCGAGGCCACCCCTGCCAGTGCCAAGAAGAACGGTAGCGACAAGAAAGCGTGCAAACCCATTTCTAAAGCACCATGAAACTCTTTAGTGAGTTCTTCCATCCCAGGATGCGACTGGGCAACGGTAATAACATCTTTAAAAAATTCACCATGCAACATCGGCCCAATAGTGAAATAGCCAATCAATACCGAGGGAACTGCCAACAAAATTAAAGGTACAGTTACCACCAGCGGCGACTCATGGGGCTTCTGGCCGGGGGCTAAACCATGATGATGTGCATCATGGTCATCGGCAGCATGGTGTGCATCATGACGATGATCATCGTGGTGTTTTCCAAAACGTTCGGCACCATGAAATACTAGGAAATACATCCTAAACGAATAGAAGGCAGTAACGAATACTCCGACCAATACCGCAACATTGGCAAAACCAGCACCTGCGATATGGGTGTTATGCACCGCTTCAATAATGCTGTCCTTAGAGTAAAAACCAGAGAAAAATGGGGTGCCTATCAGTGCGAGCGAGCCGAATAAAGAAGTCAGCCAAGTGATTTTCATGTACTTGCGCAAGCCGCCCATATTGCGAATGTCTTGATCGTGATGCATGCCGATGATGACGGAGCCTGCCGCGAGAAATAACAGTGCCTTAAAGAAAGCGTGGGTCATCAAATGAAACACTGCCACCGAGTATGCTGAAGCGCCCAGTGCCACCGTCATATACCCAAGTTGGGACAAGGTTGAATACGCTACTACGCGCTTGATATCGTTCTGGATAATGCCCAGAAAACCCATGAACAACGCAGTAATTGAACCGATGATCAATACGAAAGACAAAGCCGTATCTGACAATTCAAACAGAGGCGACATCCTGGCCACCATAAAGATACCTGCGGTGACCATCGTTGCGGCATGGATCAGTGCAGAAATCGGGGTTGGGCCTTCCATCGAATCCGGTAACCAAACGTGCAGCGGAAATTGTGCCGATTTCCCCATCGCGCCGATGAAAAGACAAATACATGCCACCGTAATTAACATCCAATGCGTACCAGGCAGAACCGCTTGTGCCAGCACTTCTTTTTGTGCGAACACTTCAGCATAGTTCATCGACCCAGCGTAAGCCAAAATCAAGCCTATACCCAGGATAAAACCGAAGTCGCCGACCCGGTTCACGAGAAAGGCTTTCATGTTCGCGTAGATTGCGGTCGGGCGGGTGTACCAAAAACCGATCAAGAGATAGGAGACAAGACCCACCGCTTCCCAACCAAAAAATAACTGCAGGAAGTTGTTGCTCATCACCAGCATCAACATCGAAAAAGTGAACAAAGAAATGTAAGAAAAAAAGCGGTTATAACCTTCATCGTCCTTCATATAACCGATGGTGTAAATATGCACCATCAATGAAACGAAGGTGACAACGCACATCATCATTGCCGTCAGACTGTCGATCAGAAAACCAACCTCCAGTTTAAGCCCCGCAACGGTCATCCAGTTATAGACAACGCCGTTATATTTTGCACCGCCGATCACATCCTGCAAAGTCATTACAGAAATAACGAAGGCGATCAGGACACCCAAAATGGTGACGCTATGCGAACTGACGCGGCCAATTTTATTACCAAAAAATTTGGTGCCAAACAAACCCGCAATGATTGCACCAGCGAGTGGGGCCAAGGGTACGGCTAGTAGGAGGTTAGGGTTAAGTTGCCCCGCCATGATGAACCTTAATTGATGTTTTTGTGATGTCGAATGAACCCGCTCGAAGCGGGCTAAATTATGCCCGTCTACTACCCTTTTAATCGATCTAGATCTTCGACGTTAATCGTGTCCAGATTACGGAACAAGACAACCAAAATGGCTAGGCCAATAGCCGATTCTGCCGCTGCAACCGTCAGAATAAAGAAAACAAAGATCTGTCCTTCGGGATCGCCCAGATAATGCGAAAAGGCAATGAAATTAATATTCACGGCCAACAACATCAACTCTATAGCCATCAACAGAACAATGATGTTTTTACGATTGAGAAAAATGCCTACGATCGAAATCGCAAATAAAATGGCACCGAGAATCAGGTAGTGTGCGAGAGATAAAGCCATCGTGCGTTCCCTTATTCTTTTTCTGCTGCGACTGCTACAACCGCAGCCGATACAGGAATTGCGCTGGCCCGTTCCGACTCAGCTTTCATACTTACCAGACGGATCCGGTCTGCCCGTTTAACTCTGACAGCATCTGCCGGATCAAAATATTTACTATCCTTACGACGGCGTAGCGTCAATGCAACGGCCGCGATAATCGCGACCAACAGCACGACTGCGGCCACTTCGAAAGCGTACACATATTCGGTATAAATCAATAATCCAAGTTCTTTGGTTCCGCCAATATTTGCCTCACTGATTGGTGCAGCCCCGTCAAGCTTCCAAAATCCACGCAACAGTACCGTCGCCATTTCCAAAATAATCACAGCGCCAATCCCTGCTGCCAGTGGAAGATAAGACCAAAATCCTTCACGCATTTTGTCGATATTGATGTCCAACATCATCACCACGAACAAGAACAGCACCATCACCGCACCCACGTACACCAAAACCAGCACAATGGCGAGAAACTCAGCTCTGAGCAACATCCAAATTGCCGCTGCCGAGAAGAACGACAGCACCAGAAACAACGCCGCATGGATCGGATTGCGCACAGTGATCACACACAGCGCAGCGAATATTAATATCACTGAAAATGCGCCAAACAAGAACGTAGTAAATTCCATATCAAGCCAAATAAAAAACCAGATTAACGATACGCGGCATCGGCTGCACGGGCAGCTGCGATTTCTTTTTCATAGCGATCACCTACCGCCAACAACATATCTTTGGTGTAATACAAATCACCGCGCTTTTCCCCATGATATTCAAGCACATGCGTCTCTACGATCGAATCAACTGGGCACGATTCCTCACAAAATCCGCAAAATATACACTTGGTCAAATCAATGTCGTAGCGTGTAGTACGGCGAGAGCCATCTTCGCGCAACTCAGATTCAATCGTGATTGCCATTGCCGGACACACCGCTTCGCACAATTTACAGGCGATGCAACGCTCTTCCCCATTCGGGTAGCGACGCAAGGCATGCAATCCACGAAAACGGGGCGACATCGGCGTTTTCTCTTCGGGAAACAACACCGTAATTTTGCGCGCAAACATATAGCGTCCGGTCAATGCCATGCCTTTGATTAATTCCAGCAGCATAAAGCTGCCGAAGAAATCTTTAATTGCGACTAATTTGGCTTCCATCTGTTTGAGCCTCTTACTTTCATTACTTCCAAATATTCCAGGACGTCTGCATCCAAGCTGCAACGATGACCAAATAGCTTAGCGTGAGTGGGATAAACACCTTCCAACCGAGCCGCATAATCTGGTCATAGCGGTAGCGTGGAAAAGAAGCACGCGCCCAAATGAACATCGATACGACCACAAAAGTTTTCATGCCCAACCAGATCCACCCCGGCAAATAAGCCAACAAGCCAAGGACAGGAACCTGATGCCCAATCGGCGATGCCCAACCACCGAGGAACATCAGCGAAGCCAAAGCAGAAATGAGGATCATGTTGGCGTATTCCGCCAGAAAAAACATGGCGAAGGACATGCCCGAATATTCGACCATATGCCCCGCCACAATTTCAGACTCGCCTTCGACCACATCAAAGGGATGGCGATTAGTTTCGGCGATACCGGAGATCACATAGACCACAAACATGGGAAGCAAAGCAACGCAATTCCACGACAAGAAATTGATACCATGATCAAAGCCCCATCCTTTCGATTGGCCCATGACGATATCGATCAAGTTGAGGCTGCCCGATACCATCAATACGACGACCAGCACGAAACCCATCGCAATTTCGTAGGACACCATCTGCGCCGAAGCACGCATCGCGCCGAGGAAAGCATATTTGGAATTGGAGGCCCATCCGGCAATGATCACGCCATACACTTCCATCGAGGTGATCGCCATGATCAGCAATAATCCTGCGTTGACGTTGGCTAACACCGTTTCTGGCCCGAATGGCACCACCGCCCAGGCGGCAAGGGCTGGCATAATCGTCATGATCGGCGCAATCACAAACAGAATTTTATTTGCCTTAGCAGGGATGATGATTTCTTTGAGCAGGAGCTTTAAGGCATCGGCAATCGGTTGCAACAAACCTGCCGGTCCTACGCGATTGGGGCCAAGACGGATATGCATCCATCCAATCATTTTGCGTTCCCATAATGTCAGGTAGGCAACGCAGCCCATGACCGGCAGCACGATGCATAGAATCTTGATTAATGTCCACAACAACGTTACCAACAAGGGCCACCATGCCCCCAGCAATCCGTTACCAAACGCATTCATCGTCGCTAGTAGTTCACCCATCAGTTCACCCATCACATGCGCTCCACCGTGATAGCACCAAACATAGGGCCGAGCGCCGCCGTTGATGCATGCCCTGCCGCTAGCCTCACTACACTGGCGGGCAAGTTTAAGCCCAGTGCCGCCGTAAACACACCAGTTCCGAGACCTTGCGAGATTTTTACTTTGTCGCCCTCAACGATACCGATTTTTTGCAACAAGGTAGCCGCCATCCAGACCTTTGGCGCTTTAGCATCGCTGGTTTTTTGCAAAGACTCAGAACGACGAACAATCGCATCGGCAAAATAAATCGGCACGTCTGCAACGCGCTCCAAGCTCTGTGCAGCTACGGGCGCCACTTGCGGCAACTGCTTGGAGAGATTATTCAAACGCGAGGAAGCATCGGCAACGGTGCCATCGTTCGAACCCAATACTTCATTACGAATTTCTTCGGAGGTTTCATATTCAAAACCGCTCAAACCCAGTAAATTGCCCAATACCCGCATGACCTTCCAAGCCGGGCGGGTTTCGCCTAAAGGTTTCACGGTGCCATTAAAACTCTGAACTCGACCTTCGCAGTTAACGAAGGTACCGGAGGTTTCCGTAAATGGCGCGATGGGCAACAATACATCGGCGTAGTCCATGCCATGCTTATACGCTGACAGCACAATGACCATTTCCGCCTGATCCAAGGCAGCACGAGCGGCTTGCGGATTAGCGCAATCGAATTCTGGCTCCGCGTTGAGCAATAGGTAGGCTTTGCGCTCCGGCGCAAAAACCTGGGCGGCATTGACATCGTTGGATGGCAGCGCGTTTGCCAGATATCCCCCCACAGTATTGGCCGCCTCGGTTAAATATCCCAATTTCGCATCGGTATTTTGGGCAATCCATTGCGCGGCAGCGTGCAGCTGGGACGCTTGTGGATGCTGCGCAGCAGCGTTACCGAGAAATACGGCTTTCTGTTCGCCGGACAACAAGCTCGCGGCAATTTGCATAGCCTCTTGCGACGGTTCGTAATCGGTAAAACCAGGCGGGACCAAAACACCCTTTGCCTTTGCAACCGCAACAACCACCTCATTCAATGCAGACAACCATGCAGATGGCGCCTTGATCATTTTATTGGCAATCGGCATCAGCAAATCGTCGTCGGTCGCATGCAGCACATTCAGTTTTGCCCCCATCTTGACTGCCTGCCGCAAACGCGCCGCAAGCAAAGGATGATCTTTACGCAGAAACGAGCCAATGATAAACGCACGATTCAATTGGCCAAATTCGGTAATCGACATACCCAGCCAAGGCTTGACATCGTTATCGAAAGAAAAATCGGTTTGACGCAAACGAAAGTCAACATGATCCGACCCCAAGCCGCGCACTAATTTTTGCAACAGCGATAACTCTTCCAGCGTGGAATGCGGCGTTGCCAGCCCTGCAATGGCTGCAGCACCATGCTCATGTTTAATATTTCTCAAACCATGTGCGGCGTATTCGAGTGCGGTTTGCCAATCCGTTTCTTGCCACTGTCCGCCTTGTTTCAGCATAGGCATAGTCAAGCGTTGATCACTATTCAAACCTTCATACGAAAACCGGTCTTTGTCGGACAACCAGCATTCGTTCACCGCCTCATTTTCAAGCGGCAATACACGCATGACTTTATTGTTTTTTACCTGAACAATTAAATTGGCACCCAAGCCGTCGTGTGGGCTCACCGATTTACGACGTGATAGTTCCCAAGTACGTGCTTTGTAGCGGAAAGGCTTGGAGGTCAACGCTCCCACCGGACAAAGATCGATCATATTGCCCGACAATTCAGAGTCGACAGTCTTGCCGACAAACGAGGTAATTTCAGCATGCTCACCACGTCCCAGCATGCCCAGTTCCATCACTCCTGCGATTTCTTGCCCAAAGCGAACACAGCGTGTGCAATGTATGCAACGACTCATCTCCTCCATCGAAATCAGCGGACCCGCATTCTTGTGGAATACCACCCGCTTTTCTTCGGCGTAGCGAGAAGAAGACTTGCCGTAACCAACTGCTAAATCCTGCAATTGACACTCGCCGCCCTGATCACAAATCGGACAATCAAGCGGATGGTTAATCAATAAAAATTCCATGACGCTTTTTTGCGCCTGCACTGCCTTGTCACTATTGGAACGCACAATCATTCCCGCGCTCACCGGCGTGGCGCACGCAGGCAAAGGCTTCGGCGCTTTTTCCACTTCAACCAGACACATCCGGCAATTCGCTGCTATCGACAATTTTTTGTGATAACAAAAATGGGGGATGTAAGTACCCAGCTTATTGGCAGCATCCATCACCATGCTACCGGCTGGCACTTCGACTTTTTGACCGTCTATTTCGATTTCGACCATGATTTTCTTTGACTTGACCTAAGCGGGCTCGCGATTATAAGTAAACGGGCACCAAGCAACACTTGTGTTCGATGTGATATTCAAATTCTTCACGAAAATTCTTAATCATCGCACGCACCGGCATCGCCGCAGCATCCCCCAATGCACAAATAGTACGGCCCTGAATATTGTCTGCAATCGAATTGAGCATCTCTAAATCATCGACGCGACCTTGGCCATGCTCAAGACGATGCACCATGCGATAAAGCCACCCGGTACCTTCACGGCATGGGGTACATTGACCACAAGATTCTTCAAAATAGAAATACGATAAGCGCAGTAAGGATTTCACCATGCAGCGTGTTTCATCCATCACGATCACTGCGCCGGAACCCAGCATCGATCCAGCCTTTGCGATGGAATCGTAATCCATATCGGTGGCCATCATGACCTCGCCTGTCAATACCGGCATAGACGAACCACCCGGTATAACCGCCTTGATTTTCTTGCCTTCACGCATCCCGCCTGCCAGTTCCAGCAATGTGGAAAACGGTGTGCCCATGGGGACTTCATAATTACCGGGCAAAGCAACATCGCCGGAGACCGAGAAAATTTTAGTACCTCCATTATTGGGCTTGCCTAATGCCGCATATTTTTCCCCGCCTAGATTCAGAACGAATGGAACCGCCGCAAAGGTTTCAGTATTGTTGATGGTCGTCGGTTTACCATATAAACCAAAACTCGCCGGGAAAGGCGGCTTGAATCGTGGCTGACCTTTTTTACCTTCCAACGATTCGAGTAAGGCAGTTTCCTCGCCACAGATGTACGCACCGTACCCATGAAAAGCATGCAGCTGAAAGCAAAATTCACTACCATTAATTCTGTCCCCCAGCATGCCAGCGGCACGCGCTTCTTCCAGCGCCTCTTCGAAACGGTCGTAATCGGCCCAGATTTCGCCATGAATGTAGTTATAGCCAACCGTGATACCCATTGCATAAGCACCGATCGCCATACCTTCGATTAATGCATGCGGGTTATAACGAATAATGTCGCGGTCTTTGAAAGTACCTGGCTCGCCTTCATCGGAATTACAAACCAGATATTTTTGACCTGGGAACTGGCGCGGCATGAAACTCCATTTCAAACCCGTCGGAAAACCGGCGCCACCCCGACCGCGCAAGGAAGATGCTTTCAGTTCCGCAATGACTTGCTCAGGAGTGATCTTCTCTTCCAGAATACGTTTTAGCGCCGAGTAACCACCGCGCTTAACATAGTCGGCCAAATGCCAATTTTTTCCATCAAGTCCAGCAAGGATAAGAGGCTTAATATGGCGATTGTGAAGAGACGTCATTTTGTCGCTCCGCCTTTGAGTTCATCGACCAAAGCATCAATTTTTTCATTCGACATATGGCTGCACATGCGCTTGTTATTGACCAGCATGACCGGCGCATCTCCACAAGCCCCCATACATTCGCCCTCGACCAACGTAAACTGATCGTCAGCCGTGGTTTCTTTGTAGTCAATGCCAAGTTTTTGCTTCATATAATGCGCAGCTTTTTCGCCGCCCGACAAGGCGCAGGGCAAGTTGGTGCAAACGGATATCTTGAATTTTCCAATAGGCTTGGTATTGTACATATTGTAGAAAGTGGCCACTTCCTGCACGGCGATAGCAGGCATGCCCAGATAATCGGCAACCTCCTGCATCACTTCTGGCGCAAGCCAGCCCTTCTCGTCCTGCGCAATCGCAAGCGCAGACATCACCGCAGACTGCTTCTGATCCTGCGGGAATTTTGCCAGTTCACGATCGATTTTTTTGTATGTCTGCTCTGATAACAACATTTTTTGCCTTAACTAGCAACCCGCATCATGCGGTGAACTTCATGGTCGCGACTCTATAACTACACTATCAATTTATCGATCGATTTCACCAAAAACAATATCTTGCGTACCAATGATCGTTACGGCATCGGCAATCATGTGGCCTCTTGCCATTTCATCGAGACCCTGCAAATGGGCGAAACCGGGGGCACGAATTTTGAGACGATAGGGCTTGTTGGCACCATCGGAAATCAGGTAGATGCCAAACTCGCCTTTGGGATGTTCAACCGCAGAATAAGCCTCACCCGACGGCACATGAAAACCTTCTGTAAAGAGTTTGAAATGATGAATCAAATCTTCCATATTCGATTTCATGCCAACACGGCTGGGCGGTGCAATTTTATGGTTGTCGATCATCACCGGACCTGGATTGTTCCGCAACCATTCAATACATTGCTTAATGAGGCGATTGGACTGACGCATTTCCTCCACGCGAACCAAATAACGGTCATAACAATCGCCATTGGTGCCAACTGGAATATCGAAATCGAGCAAGTCATATACTTCGTAGGGCTGCTTCTTGCGCAGATCCCATTCGACACCGGATCCGCGCAGCATCGCGCCCGTAAAACCCATCGCCTTTGCCTGCTCGGGCGATACCACGCCAATACCAACCAAACGCTGCTTCCAGATACGATTGTCCGTTAACAAGGTTTCGTATTCGTCCACATATTTGGGAAAACGAACAGTAAAGTCTTCGATAAAATCAAGTAAAGAACCCTGGCGATTTTCATTGAGTGCGGCGATGGCTTTAGCATTACGCATAAGGGATGCGCTGTGCTGGGGCATCCGATCAGGAAGATCGCGATAAACGCCGCCCGGACGGTAATACGCTGCATGCATGCGCGCGCCGGAAACCGCTTCATAGCAATCCATCAAATCCTCGCGCTCGCGGAAAGCATAGAGGAATACCCCCATTGCACCCACATCAAGAGCATGCGCACCCAGCCACAACAAATGATTTAACAAGCGTGTGATTTCATCGAACATAACCCGGATGTACTGTGCACGCAACGGCACTTCAATGCCGAGCATTTTCTCAATCGCCATCACATAAGCGTGTTCATTACACATCATCGACACATAGTCGAGGCGATCCATGTAAGGAATGGATTGCAAATATGTTTTTTGCTCGGCCAGCTTTTCAGTTGCGCGATGCAGCAATCCGATGTGCGGATCGGCACGTTGAATCACCTCACCGTCCAGCTCCAACACAAGGCGCAATACACCATGCGCCGCTGGATGTTGCGGCCCGAAATTTAATGTGTAGTTCTTAATCTCAGCCATCACTTCATCCCGTAATGTTCTTCGCGAATCACACGCGGCGTAATCTCGCGCGGCTCGATCGTAACGGGTTGATAAATCACGCGCTTTTGCTCGGAATCGTAACGCATCTCGACATAACCAGAGATAGGGAAATCTTTGCGGAATGGATGTCCAATGAAACCATAATCCGTCAGTATGCGGCGCAGATCGTTGTGTCCATCGAACAAAATTCCATACAAGTCAAAAGCTTCCCGCTCATACCAATTCGCCGCACGCCATATCTCGGTAACCGAATTGAGCACGGGCATTTCATCATCGGGTGCAAACACGCGAACACGGAGTCGCCAATTATGCGCGATCGATAACAGATGGGAGACCACAGCAAAACGTTGGCCGTCCCACGCACCCTCGCCGTAAGTCGAAAAATCAACACCACACAAATCGATCAGTTCCTCAAAACGCAAATCGACATGGTCACGCAAAACCCGCATCGAAGACAGATAATCGGAAGATTTAACCACCAGCGTAAACTCGCCTAGAGCCAGCGAGAGGCTTTGAATATGATCACCCAGCGAATTGCGTAAAGCGGCTTCGAGTGCTTCCAGTTTTGTCGTCATTTTAAAAATGGCCCTCTCAGCGTGCGATCGTATTCGTGCGTTTGATCTTGTTCTGCAATTGCATAATGCCGTAGAGCAGCGCTTCCGCAGTCGGCGGACAACCGGGAACATAGACATCAACTGGAACAATACGATCACAGCCGCGCACTACCGAGTAGGAGTAGTGATAATAACCACCGCCATTGGCGCAGGAACCCATCGAAATGACCCAACGCGGCTCCGCCATCTGGTCATAAACCTTACGCAAGGCTGGCGCCATCTTGTTGCACAGGGTCCCGGCAACAATCATTACATCCGACTGGCGCGGAGATGGGCGAAAGACAACCCCGAAACGATCCAAGTCATAACGGGAAGCACCCGCGTGCATCATCTCTACCGCACAACAGGCCAAGCCAAACGACATCGGCCACATTGATCCGGTACGCGTCCAGTTAATGACCGAATCAAGCGTCGTGGTGACAAAACCTTCGTTAAATTTGCCTTCAATTGACATAAATCATTCCCAATCAAGGGCACCTTTTTTCCAGATATACCAGAAGCCCACGGCAAACTCGACAATAAAGCTCAGCATCACCAAAAACCCGTACCATCCGAGGTCACGCATGGCAACACCCCAAGGGAAGAAAAAGGCCGTTTCCAGATCGAACAAAATAAAAAGGATGGCAACGAGATAGTAGCGTACATCGAATTTCATGCGCGCATCTTCGAATGCCTCAAAACCACACTCATAAGGGGAATTTTTTGCGGCATCAGGCTTGAATGGCGCAAGAAGACGGCCCAACACTTGCGGAACGACACCTACGCCGATACCGACAAGAATAAATAAGAGTACAGGGAAGTAATTTTCGAGATTCACAATTCGGCGCAAGTAGGTGGAAGGATCGACCAGATTACACATAGTCGATAAACGCAAACATCTATCATTCTCGATAAAAAGCCAGCCAAGAATATACCCCTTAGCTGGCCTCACAAATTTTGGTGCCGACGGCGAGACTCGAACTCGCACAGCTTTCGCCACTACCCCCTCAAGATAGCGTGTCTACCAATTTCACCACGTCGGCACAAGAGCGACATTCTACTCTGCTTTAGTGTTTTTACTCAATGCACAATTCCACTAAAACAAGGAGAAAATCACAAAACGCCATAAAAAATATCCGCTATTTCGGAATTTGATTTCCTTGCGTTGCCGAGGCCGCATTAGATGCTGGCGTTGAGGCTGAGGAGACTGCAGAACTCGCTGGGGCAGAACCTGTTGAAGGTGAAACAGTCGCCGGCGGAGAAACAGAAACCGCTGGCAAATTATCCATGACACCACCACCAACAGAATGCTTATTAGCGAAGAAAGATAACGCCAACGTAGCCGAGAAAAAAATCGCAGCCGCAATACCCGTAGACTTGGACAAAAAATTAGACGATCCAGTAGCACCAAATAAGCTGCCGGATGCGCCAGAACCAAAAGCAGCCCCCATGTCAGCACCTTTTCCATGCTGCAATAACACAAGCCCAATGATAACCAACGCAGACAATACCTGCACAATCACGACAATAGTAAATAACGAATTCATCATTCCGATTCCAATTCCAAGTTAACTCTAATTATTTTATTAATCACCCAGCGGCGTGGACAATGGCCAAGAAATCTGCTGCCTTTAGCGCTGCACCACCAATCAAACCGCCATCAACATCCGCCATAGATAACAATTCTTTTGCGTTATCTGGTTTCATACTGCCCCCATAAAGAATCCTTGCACCCACAGCAGCTATTGGATTTTTAAGAGCGAGTTTTGCACGCAAGCTACTGTGAACATCTTGCGCAATCTGTGGCGTTGCATTTCTTCCTGTGCCAATAGCCCACACCGGCTCATAAGCAATCACTATTTTCTCTATGTCTTCTACACTAATCATCGCAAGCACATCATCAATTTGCTTCCCCACAACAACCTTCGTCAGTCCGGCATCATACTGCTCCAAAGTTTCGCCAACACAGATAATTGGCGTCAAGCCAGACGCCAAAGCCCGAACAACCTTCATGGCAATCAACTCATTGCTTTCGCTATGCAAGGCACGCCGTTCAGAGTGTCCTACAATCACGTACTTACAAGAAAAATCAACTAACATTGCTGCCGATACGTCACCGGTATGGGCGCCAGCATCATACGCAGACAAATCCTGCGCCCCCCAGAAGATACCGCTATCCGACAATTGCGTCTGACACTGTGCCAAATAAGGTGCCGGTACGCAAACTGCTGCATCACATTGTCTCGAGTCAACACGATCCTTAATGCCAGCTAATAAAGCAGCATTAAAAACCAAACTACCATTCATTTTCCAGTTTCCCACTACCAGTTTGCGACGCATAGTAACCCATGTTTTGAGGAACCCTGCATTCTAGCGTGACACAGCCCGAGCGGTCAAACATAGC
The DNA here is from genome assembly GCA_025352145.1 of Oxalobacteraceae bacterium. Taxonomy (GTDB): domain Bacteria; phylum Pseudomonadota; class Gammaproteobacteria; order Burkholderiales; family Burkholderiaceae_D; genus JANXTY01. Next base: position 7,732 of record JANXTY010000047.1, on the reverse strand, counting down.
TCTGAGCCAATTCAGCACATGGTCAGACTTTGTGAGTCCTCCGGCGGAAAAATCGGGGGCTACTTTATTTTTTTAGCTTTGACGTAGCGCTTTTGCGATATTATCCTGGCAACGGGCGCAAATCCATCGCCGCCTATTGTTCCGCACTACATAGCTACCGGCGTTGACTGCTACTTCGCCTTGGTGGTGGTAACAGAATCGCTTTTCAGTAATCTGTAGTGGCGGTGGAATTACCGGATTGGTTGTACTATTGTTCATCAATTAAACGCCTAATGTTAAGGAAGTTTTATCTCACTGACACGTACGATGTTAGGTACAGGACACAGTGCAGTATCTTTTTTGGATTAGGCTTTTCACGGCGAGATTCATGATTAATTCTTTTCGCCTTCGGGGTTACTCTTCTGTTCAAAGAAATTTCTCATTTTCATCATAAATGAGAAATGCCAACCCGCGAATCCTGTTCGTACCGCTAACTAGCTTCTATTGTACGCATCGCCCTTAAACTTGTCCCGCACACAAAATTATCTTTATTTATGATCTGGACGAAGCTCCCAGTTTGTATAGCGAATGCGTGGATTAAATCTCGCTGGCAAATTATCAATCTCGCTAGTGACAAAAAAAGCTTGGGGTGAGTTAAGTTAAACTGCTTTAGCGAAAATTAATTACCCGATTATAAGCTGTCACATGCTCCTCCTAATTATAAATATTTATTTAACATTACTTGACTCAGATTCAATCGGCAAATATTCCCCTACGAACTAGAGTTCCTGTGGAGGGTCCGTTGAACATTACGGACTTTTTTTTGTAGGTTGGCGATATCCAAATGGAATTAATACAGCGCTAAAATGCGTGGACATTGGTTCGACAACTGCCGCATGAACAGCTACACTCACGCTAAATTGAAAAACCCCGCTACGGGTTGCGACAGGAGAATTCATCATGAGTTGGTTAGAAAAACTACTCCCCCCACGTATTCAGCGTTCTGAAAGTGCGACGCGCAAATCTGTTCCCGAAGGACTATGGGTAAAATGCCCCTCCTGCGAGGCTGTCTTATATCGTACTGATTTGGAAGCCAATATTCATGTTTGCCCGAAATGTAGTCACCATATGCGCATTCGGGCGCGTCATCGGCTAGATGCCTTATTGGATGAAGGGGGACGCTATGAAATTGGGCAAGAAACTCTGCCGGTGGACACCCTTAAATTCAAAGACAGTAAAAAATATCCCGATCGGCTAAAAGCGGCCATAGAAGCGACCGGTGAAACGGACGCACTTATTGTGTTAGGTGGATCGATCATGACCCTGCCAGTGGTCGTTGCCTGTTTTGAGTTTGAATTTATGGGCGGCTCTATGGGTTCGGTGGTAGGCGAGCGTTTTGTGCGTGGCGCGCAGGTTGCATTAGAGCAAAAAATCCCATTCATCTGTATTACCGCAACTGGTGGGGCCCGTATGCAGGAGGGTTTATTGTCCCTAATGCAGATGGCTAAAACCACAGCGATGCTCACCAAATTGTCTGAGAAAAAACTGCCCTTTATTAGCGTGTTAACTGATCCGACGATGGGTGGTGTGTCTGCTTCGTTTGCCTTCATGGGTGATGTCGTAATTGCTGAACCCAAAGCACTGATTGGTTTCGCAGGGCCACGCGTAATCGAAAATACGGTACGTGAAAAACTTCCCGAGGGTTTTCAACGTGCCGAATTCCTAGTGCAAAAAGGTGCGGTCGATATGATCGTCGACCGCCGAAAAATGCGTGAAGAAATCGCCCATCTTTTAGCACTATTGCAAAATCAGGCGATTGAAGCATTAGCCTGATCAATCATTCTTATGTTAAGCCCGGATGGTAGTCAATCCGGGCTTTTTTATTAGCCGCATTTTTTAATTTTAATGCCCGCATTTTTTATTTTTATACGATGCCTAACTTTCCTACCACCCTCACTGAATGGCTTGCGCTACTTGAAACGAGACACGCCGAAATTGTGATTAATATGGGTTTGGCACGTGTCAGGCAAGTGAAAGAGAATTTGGGCCTGTATTTCACGTGTCCGGTCATTACCGTTGCTGGTACCAATGGCAAAGGTTCAACGTGTGCAATGCTGGAATCGATATTGCTGCAAGCGGGATATCGGGTCGGACTTTATATTAAACCGCATTTTTTGGATTTTAATGAAAGGGCACGTATCTGTGGCGAAATGGCACCGGATCCCGCACTGGTCGCTAGTTTTGAAGCGGTGGAGGCGATGCGAGGAGGAATAGACCTCACTTATTTTGAATTTACTACGCTCGCGATTATGCATTTATTGGCTAGTGCGAAGCTAGATGTAGTCATTCTGGAGGTCGGTTTAGGGGGTCGCCTCGATGCTGTCAATGTGATTGATCCCAATGTAGCCATCGTCACGAGCGTAGACATTGACCATATCGATTATTTAGGTGATAGCCGAGAGAAAATAGGTTTTGAAAAAGCCGGAATTTTCCGTAAAGGAGTGGCCGCTATTTGTAGCGATCCGGTGCCGCCGCTGTCGCTCGTCAAACATGCTGAAACCATTGGTGCTGATTTATGGCTATTGGGGCGTGATTTCAACTATTCCGGTGACAAACAACAGTGGAATTATGGCGGACGAACGCAACGCCGCAATGCACTGGCATATCCAAGTTTGCGCGGTGCAAATCAATTATTGAATGCTGCCGCAGCACTTGCCGCTTTGGAGGTTCTTCATTTGCGTTTACCAGTAAGTGCACAAGAAGTTCGCAGCGGTCTGGTGATGGTCGATCTACCTGGGCGTTTCCAAGTGTTACCTGGGCGGCCGACGGTCATCCTCGATGTCGCACACAATCCACACGCTGCCGCTACTCTGGCGCAGAATTTGGACAACATGGGCTTTTATCCCAACACATATGCTGTATTCGGTGCAATGCACGACAAAGATATCGGTGGTGTAATCACCGCATTAAAAGACTGCATCCACCATTGGTGCATTACAGATTTACCCTTGCCCCGTGGTGCATCGACCATCGAGCTGAGGAAAAAATTATTGGAGGTAGGCGTGAAGCCTGGTGAGAAGCCAGATGCAGAATTCACTATAGAAAATTTTCCTTCGCCCGCCCATGCATTTGCAAATGCAGTGAGCCGAGCTAACGAGAATGATAGAATTGTGGTTTTCGGCTCTTTACGCACAGTGGCTGGCGTAATGGAAGTTCGAAAATCCACACATCACTGACGAAACATTATTTATCGCATGGGTTTGTTCTCGTTCTTCCGTAAAAACAAGCAAGAATCTACTTCTAAGGAAGGCGGGTTTTATTCGCATGCCGAAGAAGCGTCGAACCTAACACGGGCTCGTAACAAGCGCAGTATTAAAGGTGCTGTCGGCAAGCAAGTTGGTGAACCAGTGGATCCTGTTCTGCCCGAAAAGAAGCGTGCGCGGCGGCGGTTGGTTGGGGCAATTGCACTAGTACTGGGGGTGGTTATCGTGTTGCCGATGATTTTGGATTCTGTACCCAAGCCCATCTCTGGTGAAATCGAGATTCAAATTCCTTCCAAGGATAAGATATTTCAAGAACGCAAAGCGCAAGTACCGGCGATTCCCGCATCTAACGAGACGTTAATCGTGTCTGTACCCAAAATACAGGCTGGTGACACGACAATCTCTGGCAGTGAAAATCCTGTTGCTCCAGTAGCAGGTACTGCAGGAATAGTCACAGAGATCAAAAAATCAAAGGATGCGCCCGCCTCGTCCGGCGCGGAAAAATCACTCCAACCCATTCCAAGCGATTCAAAAATAGACCAAAAAAACGAGACGAATCAGCCAGTATCAAATGTCACCAATACCCACACGGAAAGCAACCGTGCAAAAGCCATCTTGGAAAACAAAACGGATGTGAAGGCCGATTTCAAACCTGGCGAACCCAAAATCTCTGTCGAACAAAAATCAGGAAAGTTTGTGATTCAAGTGGCGGCACTGGCTACCCAGGAGAAAGTAAGCGAATTGCAGAACAGGTTACGTAGCGCCGCGATCAAATCATTTACACAAAAAATTGCGACCCAAAACGGAGAGCGTATTCGGGTTCGTGTCGGTCCCTTTGCCTCAAAAGAAGAAGCCGAACGGATGCGGAAAAAATTGATCAAGTCTGGCTTGAGTGGCACCTTGGTTCCTGTTTAAGAAGCGGTATTGAAAGTATGCCGTGACTCTTTTTGACTATGTAGTGTTGTTAATTCTTGTTTGCTCCATTGTGATTAGCACGATGCGGGGACTTATTAAAGAGATGCTATCGCTGTTGGGATGGATAGTCTCTTTTGTGGTTGCCAATGCCTATGGCGCCGCACTCGCAAAATTATTGCCAGACATGATACCTGGCAATGCGATTCGCATGATTATTGGGTTCATAGCATTATTTATTGCGGTAAGACTATTAATGCAGCTGGTCATTTTGGCGATGCAAGCCATGATTAACGCTACAGGTTTAACGATGGCTGATCGTGGCCTAGGCGGATTGTTCGGACTCGCGCGTGGGATCGTGCTCGTTCTAGCCGCAGTCTTGGTATGTGGAATGACCTCCATTCCTAAGCAAGATTTTTGGAAAAATGCGTTACTTAGCCCAATAGCAGAAGCCGCTGCACGCACTGTCAAGCCCTATTTACCTGGCAGCGTTGCTCAGCACGTAGAGTTTTAAATTGTTTTGTTAGGAGTCCACCATGTGTGGGATTGTTGGCGTCGTTTCTCATTCCTCTGTCAATCAACTGCTGTATGACGCATTACTGTTGTTACAGCACCGCGGTCAAGATGCAGCTGGGATTGCAACTAGTCATGGAAGCATGTTTTCTATGCACAAGGCCAATGGTCTCGTGCGCGATGTGTTCCGCACGCGCAATATGCGTTCTTTGCAAGGTAATTCTGGCATCGGTCACGTACGTTACCCAACCGCTGGCTCATCGAGCGAGGAAGAGGCCCAACCGTTTTACGTGAATGCCCCTTTTGGCATTACGTTAGCCCACAACGGCAACCTAACTAATTGGGAGCAACTCAAGACTGAGATGTTCAAAAATGATCGGCGTCACATTAATACCGACTCCGATTCTGAAGTGTTACTCAACGTGCTGGCACATGAAATTCAGGAAGCAACTAGTGGCTATTCACTCGATCCTGCTGCGCTGTTTAAGGCAGTGTCGGTTCTGCATAAACGGGTGCGCGGTGCCTACGCAGCAGTGGTGCAGATCGCTGGATTTGGCTTACTAGCCTTTCGAGATCCATTCGGCATTCGCCCTCTGTGCATCGGTGTTAACGATACCGACCAGGGCATGGAATACGTGGTGGCGAGCGAATCAGTAGCATTGGAAGGCCTTGGTTTTCGCTTCTTACGTGATGTAGCTCCTGGCGAGGCGATATTTATCGATATAGAGGGGAAATTTTACAGCCGACAATGTGCGGAGAATCCCATCCTCACACCGTGCGCCTTCGAATTCGTCTATTTTGCGCGGCCCGACTCCGTAATTGATGGCGCATCGGTATATGCTACCCGATTAAAAATGGGTGAATATTTGGCTGAGAAAGTAGCCAAGCAATTTTCTGATGGCGAGATTGACGTCGTCATGCCGATTCCCGATTCCTCACGCCCGGCGGCAATGCAACTGGCTTTGAAACTCAATTTAGATTATCGCGAAGGATTTATTAAAAATCGTTATATCGGCCGCACGTTTTTGATGCCGGGGCAAGCCATCCGTCAAAAATCGGTACGCCAGAAGCTCAATGCGATTGGTTCGGAGTTCAAAGGAAAAACCGTACTTCTAGTAGACGATTCAATTGTACGAGGTACCACAAGTCGTGAAATCGTCCAAATGGCGCGCGAAGCGGGTGCCAAGCGCGTTATTTTCGCCTCGGCTGCGCCACCTGTCATTTTTCCAAACGTGTATGGCATCGACATGCCGACACGTAATGAGTTGATTGCATATGACCGAACCGAAGAAGAAATCTGCCGGGAGATTACTGCCGATGCCTTGGTATATCAGGATATCGATGCTCTTAAACGCTCCATTTCCGATGTGAATCCAGCTCTGAAAAATTTTGAAGCATCCTGTTTTGATGGTATCTATGTGACCGGCGACGTTTCGCGCGATTATTTGGACCGCATTGAATTTGCACGCAACAATCCAAAACCGAAAATAGAAGATATGGCCCGCTCTCAATTAAATCTGAATCTAGCCCATGTTGATTAGGGCGGCGGGCTGAATCCTGAATTAATAATGATATCGAAAGAATTTCTCGTCGACGCATTGTCCAATAATGCACGCCCGGAAAAAAACTATGAACGATACAAAAAAATACGGGTTTACCACTACTATCCTGCATAGTGATCGCCAAAAATCGATTGAGCATGGATCTTTGCATAAACCCATCCATACCTCAGTGACTTTTGGCTATCGGGATGCACGAGAACTGGCTGCCGTTTTTCAGGGTAAGCAATCCGGTTATCGTTATGGGCGCCAAGGGAATCCAACGGTTTCCGCACTAGAAGAAAAAATTACCCGAATGGAAGATGGCCTGTCTTCGATTTGTTTTGCAACCGGCATGGCAGCAATTGGCGCACTATTCCAAGCGTTATTGCGCCAGGGTGATCACGTGGTATCGTCGGCTTTTTTGTTCGGTAACACTAACAGTTTATGGCAAACAGTGAGTGGGCAAGGTATTGACGTTTCTTTTGTGGATGCCACCGATGTTCAACACGTCGAAACAGCGCTGACAGCAAAAACTCGTATTGTATTTGTCGAAACAATTGCGAATCCTCGCACGCAGATTGCCGATTTGCGACGCATTGGCGAACTGTGTCGTGAGCGTGGAATTTTGTACATCGTCGATAACACGATGACCTCACCTTATTTATTTCAGCCGAAAACAGTTTTTGCCGGATTGGTCATGAATGCGCTAACAAAATCGATCGCTGGTCATGGCAATGCGTTAGGCGGCAGCCTGACCGATACAGGCCTGTACGATTGGACGATGTTCCCGAATATTTTTGACACCTATAAACGCAATGTCCCGACACAATGGGGCCTGGCGCAAATTCGCGCCAAGGGCTTGCGTGATTTTGGCGGAAGCTTAGCGCCCGAGGCAGCACATCATATCGCCGTCGGCGCAGAAACTATCGCTCTCAGAATGGAGCGCGAATGTGCTAATGCGGTGGCAGTAGCACGCATGTTGGAGGCGGATTCACGGGTGGCTGCTGTCCACTATCCGGGCTTATCGTCACATCCACAGCACCGCATCGCAACAGAGCTGTTTCGTTCCTATGGCTCGTTGTTCAGCTTTGAATTGAAGGATGGTATCGACTGCTTTGATTACATGAACCGTTTGAAGCTGGCTGTTCCCGCCAGTAATTTGGGTGATACGCGTACATTGGTAATCCCTGTAGCACATACTATTTTTTACGAGATGGGACCCGAGCGACGCGCCAGTATGGGGATTGCCGAATCATTGATTCGAGTGTCAGTTGGGATTGAAGATCCCATTGATCTGCTCGAGGATTTCCGCCAAGCCTTGGACGCATGATTAGTGATCGCACCGGCATGCAGTGTCTTTCATACGCTTCACTTATTGACTGATGTTACGCACGCCACATCTGCTAGGCTTGCCGGATGAAAAAAGCTAACCTTGATTTATACACCGACTATTTGCTGAGCACCTTTGGATCTGCAACTGCAACTGGACTATCTGCGATGGTAGAAGGAGAGGTGAGCCACGAC
>JANXTY010000039.1 GCA_025352145.1 Oxalobacteraceae bacterium | reverse complement strand
CTCCTTTTGCACGATGCCCCCAGACCGGGCGCGCTTGTTCCATCGGGTAAATGCCGATAGCGACACCGCTTCACGCGTGCAGTAGGCGCTTTGCGTGAGCCCGCTCAATTGCCAGCTCTTGTAGTGCGCTCCCCAGTATGCTTACCGAAATTCGCCCTATCCCAGCCATGATCGATCCCTTGCGTTAAATCGACAGCAGCAATTTCATCCAGTGCTTTTATCGCCGCTGCCACTGACTAAACGAAAATGGGTTTCGCAAGCGAAAAAACCGTTAAGCCAATAGTATTTTGTCAAGAATACATCTTTCAATTTCACCACGGCGTTCCTATCAAACCAAGAAATGCAATCGTATAAAAATATATTGTTAGAAATATTGGGAACATGTTGGGGATGGGTTAAGAGTGTATATCGTGCGCGAAATTTGCAGGTTTTCTCACCACTCCCCATTAAAAACAAAATTTGTTTTGACGCACCGCGTCAATTCGTTTTATATTGGAGGCATGAACATCCAAACCAAATTCAACCGAGGCAGTACCTCCTTGGTTCAATCCGGTAAGCCGTGCGCCTGAGTATTTATCGACTACATAAAAGCCACAGGCCGATCCTGTGGCTTTTTTTTGCCCACTATGATGTACACGGCAGAACGTCTGACTCATAAAATCAAAAGCCGAAATGCACACCATAATCACAGGTACACAACTACTCTTCTTTTACTGAATATCATTTTCCTTCTAGCTACCCACCCGGAGTATACCCCAATGAAATTTGAACAATATTCCACCGATGCTTTGATGATCCTCACCAAGCGGCCACCTCTGGTTTTCACCGAAGGTGCTGGCATGTGGGTAACCGATCATACGGGCAAGCGTTATCTTGATTTTGTACAGGGCTGGGCAGTCAACTGCCTCGGCCACTCCCCGCAATGCATACAAGATGCACTCGGTGTACAAGTCAAAAAAATTATCAATTCATCGCCCGCATTTTTTAATGCGCCCTCAATTGAGCTTGCTGCATTATTGACACAAAACTCCTGTTTTGATCGCGTTTTTTTTGCCAACAGCGGAGCAGAAGCCAACGAAGGCGCTATCAAGCTGGCACGAAAATGGGGCAAAAAAAATAAAGGAGGTGCCTACGAAATCATCACTTTCAATGACAGCTTTCATGGCCGCACGCTCGCTACTATGTCGGCCAGCGGAAAGCCCGGCTGGGATACCTTGTTCGCTCCTCAAGTACCTGGTTTCCCAAAAGCACAACTGAATGAGCTGGCCAGCGTAGAAAAGTTAATCACCTCTAACACAGTCGCCATCATGCTCGAGCCAATACAAGGCGAAGCAGGCGTAGTTCCAGCATCAAAAGAATTCATGCAGCAATTGCGCTCTTTGACGCAACAGCACGGCCTGTTGCTGATCGTCGACGAAGTACAAACCGGAATGGGCCGCACCGGCGAATTGTTCGGCTACCAGTTATCCCAAATCACTCCTGACATCATGACGTTGGGCAAAGGAATCGGCGGCGGGGTGCCACTCGCCGCACTACTGTGTCGTGAAGAAATTGCCTGCTTCGAACCGGGCGACCAAGGTGGAACCTACAATGGCAATCCCCTGATGACTGCGGTAGGCCTAGCGGTTTTGAAATCCCTTTTACAACCCGCATTTTTACCATCGGTAAAAGAAAAAAGCGAACATTTGCGCGCACGCTTACGGCAACTATCAGCACAACACGGCTTAGCTGGCGAACGCGGTGAAGGATTGTTACGCGCTCTACAGCTTGGCAAAGATATCGGCCCACAGATCGTCGAAGCCGCGCGTGACCTGAATCCGGTAGGTTTACTGCTAAATTCTCCACGGCCAGATTTATTGCGCTTCATGCCCGCCCTCAATGTCACTATCGAGGAAATCGATCAGATGATGTCGACCTTGTCAGACCTGATCACACAGTTCAACTAATTGGAGAAAAGCTTGTTGACGCAGCTTTCCGCATCAACCAGGCAAGTCAATTGCGACGCAACGCATTGTTGGCGACGTTAACCCACGGACGCTGAGGCGTTAAACTGCTGTCACAATGGCGTCTCTTTTTTCCCTTTTGGCCGCACTGCTACAGGCGCTCACGGCACCTCCAATGGTCAACAAGTAAATAATGCCAATGCAAACAAATACCCATGACGGATGATTGCCATCCATCATCATGCCAAATAACACCGGTGCCACCGCAAATCCGATATCCCCACCAGAATACACCACGCCATAAACCCGGCCGGTCGCATTAGGTGGCGCAGCGATACGAATCAACAAGTCACGGGAAGGTAACGCAATCCCTGCTGCAAAACCAATCACACCCATCAACACCACGGCAAACAGAGACGACACAATCCCCGCCGAAATAACAAAGGCGGTGATTGCCGCCACAGAAAATGAAAAGGCTATGGTGTGATCATGACGAGTCGTTCTCGCGACGATAAACCCACCCCACACCATGCCGCCCGCACCCGCCAACATATAAGCCGCATAGCCTACCGCTGCCCATTGCAAGGACATGCCATAGAGGGAACGCAAGCTAAACGATGAGAAACTTTGAATACCCGCCAACGCCATGGAAGCAGTAACAAAAAAAGAAAAGCACATCCACACAGCGGGCCGTCGCATGAAGTCAAGCGCATGAACATGCTTGCTCGCTTTAGATGCGACAACCTCCGCCTGAACCTTGTCATACCACAAAGTATCGCGATAGATGAAAAGCAGCACCAGTAATGCAAAAGGAATCACTGCTGCCGCTAACAGCGCGTTACGCCAACCCGACATTGCCGCAACCGTCGTCAAAAATAGTGGGGCGGCGGCCCAGCCAAGGTTACCAGAAATGCCATGCACTGAAAAAGCATGCCCCAAACGCGGCAAAGATATCCGTTTATTCAGCAGAGTAAAATCGCTGGGATGAAAAACGCTATTACCCAAACCGGCCACCATGGAACCCATCAGCAATGTGGCGTAATTTTGGGCAGCTGACAATACCAGTGCTGACACTACCAGACACGTGACCCCAAAAAACAATACAACCCGAGCACCCAGTCGATCTACGACGAAACCTGCAAGCGCTTGACCTATCCCGGAGACCAGAAAAAACACCGACATCAAAAAACCGAGTTCCGCAAAAGAAAGATGAAATGCCTCTTTCAACCAGGGAAATAAAGAGGCCAGAATAAGGTGGAAAAAATGTGAGACAGCGTGAGCGACGCCGACCAGCGCAATGATCTGCGCATCCTGCCGTAGTGGAAGTGAGGATGCCATTGCCATGCCGTTCTTTACTTTGATAGTGGGCAGTTTCAAATTATCAAACAACACCGTGATGCATTTGGGGAACATCTCCTCCCCTTACACGTACAAAATGCTCGGCTTATTCCAAAAAATTAATTTAAATCCATCAACAGCGCTACCAATGTTTCCGCAGGCAACTCCTCCACATGTGCGGGGTAATTAGGGTGATCACATCCGATCATCATCTGCGCCCCGTTGATGAGTGCCGATTTCATCGCTGGACTCAATTCAAAACGCACAAAGTGCACGGCTGAAGTTTTCTCAGCATTTTCGCGCTCCAGATCTTCATCGGCAATCGCATACACCCGTACTTGACCTTCTACCTGAATGAACAAACGGTCTTCGATACCGATCAACTTTGCCAGCGCCAATTTGCGCTCAAATTCATTGGTATATTCGATCAGCATCGTCGCTTTAAAATTGCTGCCATCGGGCACTAATGGGTTATAAGCATCGAGCTCGGATTGAATGCCATCCTCCTCAAAAACTTTTTCTATACGCAGCATTTCCTGTACTTGATAGCGCAGTGTTTTTTCATCTTCAAAGAGAAGGGAAACATGATTTCCCAATTGCACATGGCGGATTTTTTTATGTGCGATCACTTCCGCACGCAGCATAGGCCTAGCCTTGGTGTAGGCTTCTAACGTCAATAAACTTTCCCGCAAAATCGTCATACTATTTTCCTCGATGTTAATGTTAAATACCGGATACCGATTTCAACTTAGCTTCGTCTTCATTTCAGCTTTTGTGTTGGGCCGTAATCGGTCCTGCTTTAAATAACGCGTCACGCAATGCCTGATCCAAGTTGACATCCCGGCGACGCATCCATTCCAACAACATCGCAGCATGTTCTTTTTTCTTATCACGATGATGAGCAAGAATTAATTTCAGCTCAGGATCAGTGCAAGTCTCGACACGTTGCGCCATACCATCAATGCCCGTCAACTCCGCCACCAATGAGGTGATGGCGCGGTGCATATCCTTGGTCGGCGCAGAAAGCGACTCAAATGGGTCATCGGCATCTAGTTGAGGCATCACGCATTCCTTCCGGCTTTAAATATTGTAAGCTTTACGCAGCAACGATAAAGGATGTGCCATCTCCGTTTTTTTTAGTCCCACTTCATCCATTCCCTGCACAATGTGATGAGCAGCTAACTGGCAATCCGAAGAAATATAGTCCGGCTCATTATTGGCCATCGCTTTAAATACTGGCTTGCCGATTTTCATCGCAGTTGCATGAAATTCTTTTTTCACGCCGAACGTGCCCGCATGACCTGAGCAGCGTTCGACAATATTGAGTGTGGTGTCAGGCACCAATTGCAAAGTCTCTGCCGTTTTCCTGCCCACGTTTTGCACACGCGAATGGCATGGTATGTGATAAGACACATTGCCCAGGGATTGTTTGAAATCGATCTTGAGTAAACCATCTCTATTACGCGAGATAAAATATTCGAAGGGATCCCACATCGCGTCTTTTACCAATTGCGTATCCACGTCATCTGGAAACATCAAAGGCAACTCCTGTTTGTACATCAAGGTACAAGAAGGGATCGCCGTTAGAATTGCATAGCCATCCTTAGCCAGCTTGGCCAAATGGGGGACATTAATGTTTTTCTTTTCTTCGACGCCCGCCAGATCGCCCTGCTCCAGCTTCGGCATACCACAACATACTTCCTTTTCAACCAAGACATAAGGAATTTCATTGTGCTTCAAAATCGCCAGCAAATCATGCCCGATGCCCGGCTCGTTATAGTTAACATAGCAGGTCGAATATACCGCGACCTTGCCGGGTGTAAGCGTGCCGTCGCGTACCGGAAAGCGCAAGGAAGACGCAGCCCCAGACCGAAATTTCTGATCCGCGAATTGAGGTAACCAAGCATCTTGATCGATGCCCATAGCCGATTCCAATAGGGAACGCGCCACCTTGGTTTTATTCACGGCATTAACCGTTTTCGTAACAATGGGAATGCCGGAAAACATGCCTAATCCATCGGTATTGGAGAGAAATTTGTCGCGTAGCGGAACATCGCCGTTTTTAAATTTGACCGCTTTGGCACGCAACATCAAATGTGGAAAGTCGAGATTCCAAGGATGGGGCGGAGTATAGGGGCACTTGGTCATGTAACAAACATCGCACAGATAACACTGATCGACAACTTGCCAAAAATTTTTCTTATCTACACCATCGACTTCTAACGTCGTGGAGTTATCTATTAGATCAAATAGGGTCGGAAAACTACCGCACAAGGATACACAGCGGCGACAACCGTGACAAATATCGAACACGCGTTCCATCTCTTTATCGAGCGCCTCAGGGCTATAAAAATCTTCGCTCTTCCAATCTAGCGGATGTCTTGTGGGCGCTTCGAGATTGCCTTCTTTGTGGGACATTTTTTTATCTCTTCAAAAAAATCAGTAGAGCGATTCGCCTATTTTCATGGCGGATAAACCTAATCTTGCAGGGTAAACCCGCCATTTCTTACGTCACACTACTAACACTTAATCTACCAGCGCATCAAGTGCCTTTTGATAACGATTGGCGTGTGAGCGCTCAGCCTTGGACAAGGTTTCAAACCAGTCCGCGATTTCATCAAATCCTTCTTCGCGCGCCGCTTTTACCATGCCCGGATACATATCGGTGTACTCATGCGTTTCGCCAGCGACAGCCGCTTGCAGATTCAAACGGGATGAGCCAATAGGCAGGCCAGTTGCAGGATCGCCCACCGCTTCTAAATATTCTAAATGACCGTGCGCATGACCAGTCTCGCCTTCCGCTGTAGAACGGAACAATGCCGCCACATCGTTTTGGCCTTCCACATCGGCCTTTGCTGCAAAATACAAATAACGGCGATTGGCCTGCGATTCACCCGCAAATGCGGCCTTCAAATTGGCTTCCGTTTTGGAACCCTTGAGGTTTGACATACAAATCTCCTTAAAAAGTTGATCGAGAGAACATCTATTAAAAAACCTGAGCGATTGCTTAGATTCTTTTGCATTGTCACCTGCATTGGTGAAAAGCTCAAATTGGTAATTACAATGATCTGGATATTCAAAGGCAATTGGACGATAGCTTGCGTACCGTTGGCGCTAGATTTTTTTTACAATCCAAAACAACAATAATCTAAGGGGGAATTCCAGACGATGTAGTGATAGCGCATTCAATTTTACAGATTAATTAATTCGGTTTCATCATCCCCGTAAAAATACAAACCAGGAAATCAGGTCACTCGATCCCGACTTTACGGGGACGATAAATAAATCCGCGCTTTTTTATAGGGCAAAAGCACCAATGAACCACACCAGATTTTTCTCCCCTCTTATTTTTCTTCTGAATACGAATCAATGCACCACAACGCCCGTCGCCGCCACCACGTCCTCCTTACTTACACCGGGCGCTAGCTCAACGAGCTTTAATCCATCCGAAGTCACATCGATCACCGCCATATCAGTAATAATCCGGTCCACCACGGCGACGCCGGTCAAAGGCAAAGTACAAGTAGGCAAAATTTTGTGCGTCGTCGAACCATCCTTGGCTCTAGCAACATGCTCCATTAAAACCACCACACGCTTGACGCCAGCCACCAAATCCATCGCGCCGCCCATGCCCTTGACCATCTTGCCAGGGATCATCCAGTTAGCCAGATCCCCTTTTTCCGAAACCTGCATTGCACCCAGAATGGCCAGATTAATTTTGCCGCCGCGTATCATGGCGAACGAATCAGCCGAGCTGAAGAAGGAAGAACCGGGCAAGGCGGTCACGGTCTGCTTGCCTGCGTTGATCAAATCGGAATCGACCTCGTCTTCAGTGGGAAATGGTCCAATGCCAAGCAAGCCGTTTTCGGATTGCAACGAGACTTCAATATCCTGCGGCACGTAATTAGCCACTAGTGTGGGCAAGCCTATACCCAGGTTTACATAAAAACCGTCTTGTAATTCCTGCGCGGCGCGCGCAGCCATTTCATCTCTTGTCCATGCCATGATTTTCTCCCTTTTACGATGGTCGCGTGGTACGTTGTTCAATACGTTTTTCCGGTGTCGGATTGAGCACGATGCGATGTACAAAAATACTCGGCGTATGCACATCATCAGGATCGATTTCGCCAATTTCCACCAGTTTCTCAACCTCGACAATGGTGAACTTTCCAGCCATCGCCACGTTAGGATTAAAGTTGCGCGCCGTTTTACGGTAAATCAGATTGCCGGCCTTGTCGGCCATGTAAGCTTTTACCAAGGATACATCCGACACTAGCGCGTGTTCCATCACATATTGCTCACCACCGAATTCGCGCATCTCCTTGCCCTGCGCAACGATGGTGCCAACACCGGTTTTGGTGAAAAATGCGGGGATGCCCGCACCACCAGCACGCAGCTTTTCAGCTAGCGTACCTTGTGGGGTAAATTCCAGTTCCAGTTCACCCGCCAGATATTGACGTTCAAATTCTTTGTTCTCCCCGACATAAGAGGAAATCATTTTCTTAATTTGACGTGTAGTCAGCAATTGACCAAGGCCAAAACCATCGACACCCGCGTTATTAGAAATGGCCGTCAGATTTTTGACGCCGGAATCACGCAACGCCGCTATCAGTGCTTCCGGTATGCCGCATAAGCCAAAACCGCCAACCGCTATCGTTTGACCATCTTTGACAACACCTGCCAACGCAGCGTTCGCATCAGGATATACTTTATTCATATCACTCCTCTTATCTTTGGTGATAGCAATACCTTGGGATAAATAGCGTAGCACACTAGATAGCACCACATCTTCCATCAGCATATATCGCCGTCGGGGATGGCACAATACGGTAAAACTACCAGATCTCTATGCCTAGAATTTGAATACCAACTGACTTATGCCCGTTCCCCCCCTCATTGATTTCGAACACATTTTTCTGCACGCACCTGTCGGCATCTGCGTGTCCCAGCACCGTGTCGTACAAGCTTGCAACATCGCACTCGCCAAGATGTTTGCCTGCGAACCAGATGTATTGGTGGGTCGCTCTTTTCTTTCCATGTATCCGAGCCCCGATGAATTTGAACGTATGGGTGCCCGCATCGTTCCGATCATGAATATCGAAGGCTTCTATTCCGACGAACGAATCATGCGTCGAGCAAATCAAGAATTATTTTGGTGCCATGTCTCGGGCCGGACCCTAGTACCAAATGACCCACATGCTATCGACATCTGGACCTTTGAAGATTTAAGCAAAAAACGCCCTTTAACACGGGCACTAACACCGCGTGAACGCGAAATTGCCGCATTATTGGTGGAGGGGAAAACCAGCAAAATAATCGCGCGGCAAACCAATTTGAGTCCGCGCACAATCGAGATGCACCGCGCCAAATTGATGCGTAAGTTTTCCGCTGCCACATCATCTGAACTAGTGCGTCGCTTGCTGGGTGGAACGCACGCAGAGTAGAAATATTGTTTAGGATGATAGATTGAGGACAAACTACTACTATGTCAATATTGTCCGCAGCCAATCTGGTAAGGGCACCGATTTCTCCTCTTGCATATCGACCCAGACCAACTTTGCCCCACCCTCCGCATACAAGGTGTCCGCTTCATCCACACGTCGAATCTCATTCATCATCTCGAAGCTGGAGCGACCCGCAGGGCCGACAAAAGTACGCACCTCAATCTCGCCGGGGTACTTAAGCTGTTTATTGAAGGAGCAATGGGCATTAACCAGAACGGGAGATCTCCCGGCTTTATCTAGCAAAAACCCCATCGATTCAAACCATTCAATACGTGCCTGTTCCATGTAACCAAAGTAAACGGTATTGTTGACGTGCCCAAACGCATCCATGTCGCCCCAACGAATCAACATGCGCGTTGTATTAACCAGTTTCTTATTCATTGTGCTTATTGCGATGCTGGGCGTTCAATTTATTCATTGTGCAGACATACCGTCGTCTGCTGTAATCACCGCACCATTAATAAATTGCGATTCTTCCGCCGCAAGTAACAACAGCAAACCGTCAAGATCCTCCGGCGTTCCTGTTCGTTTACGCGGCAATGTATTAATTAATTTTTTTCCTTTTTCGCTGGCAAAGAAATCTTTGCTCACGTCGGTCGCAATATAACCAGGACAAATCGCATTGACATTAATACCGTATTTCCCCCACTCCACAGCCATCGCCTTGGTCATCTGCACCACCGCTGCTTTACCCATGCTGTACACCCCAAGCTGGGGTCTCACTTTCAGTCCTGCTACCGAAGCAATATTAATAATCCGGTGCTTTAATTTCGGGTCGCCTTTAGCCCTTGCAATCATCCGTTTTGCGGTCTCTTGCGCCACAAAAAATGCGCCCCGCTGATTAGTATCCATTAGATAAGCATAATCTTCCGGCGTCACGTCCAACAAGTTTTGCGACAACGACACGCCAGCATTATTGACCAGAATATCGATCGGCCCAGCTTCCGTTTCTGCATGTGCAATCGCTGACTTAATGCTCGCATAATCGGTCACATCCAGCAACACCACGTGCGCTGCTCCACCATCCGCTTCAATCTCGGCGCGCACTTCTTTGAGGCGTTCTATGCGCCGCGATGCTAATACCACGCGCGCACCAGCCATAGCCAACACTTTCGCAAAGCGCGCGCCCAGCCCACTGGAGGCGCCAGTGACAAGGGCTATTTTTCCCTCAAAATTAACTTCTATCCCCATGACGGCTCCTGAATTGTCTTGCAATGGGCAATATTGAATGCCTAGAACCGTTATCATTACACGGAACTGCATAAATAACAGTGTGCAGTTTGGAAATAGCCGCAACTACAAAGATTCGTCCAACTTATTTATTGAATGGTGCTGCCATGACACAAAGCCAGACTCAACCTCTTCTGGAGCAATATGGACCTCGCGAAACGATGGAATATGATGTCGTTATCGTCGGCGGTGGTCCCGCTGGTTTGTCGGCTGCGATCAGGCTGAAAAAGCTTGCTGCGGAAAATGGTCGCGAAGTATCTGTCTGCGTGTTGGAAAAAGGCGGTGAATTAGGCGCACATATTCTGTCGGGCGCAGTAATGGATCCACGAGCCTTGAGTGAGCTGATCCCCAATTGGAAAGAACTCGGTGCCCCCTTGAACACGGCCGTCACCGAAGACCGTTTTCTCCTACTGTCAGAAACCGGGGCCTTCCAAACACCAAATTGGATGCTGCCCGAATGCTTTAAAAATCACGGAAACTACGTCATCTCTTTGGCTAACGTAGTACGCTGGCTTGGTCAGCAAGCCGAAGCAGCGGGTGTTGAAATTTTCCCTGGTTTCGCTGCAGCTGAAATTTTGTATAGCAATGCTGACACAGTCAGAGGCGTCGCCACTGGCAATATGGGTGTCAGTCGCGATGGCATTCCCACTAACGCATTTCAACTTGGTATGGAATTGCAAGCGAAGTACACCTTATTTGCCGAAGGCTCAAGAGGACACCTTGGCAAGCAATTAATCACAAAATTTAAACTGGACCAGGGAAAAGATCCCCAAAGTTACGCCCTTGGCATCAAAGAATTGTGGGAAATCGATCCGAAAATGCATCAGGCAGGGCTAGTCATTCATACCGCAGGCTGGCCCCTCAACAACGACACCTACGGCGGCTCATTTCTCTACCATCTGGAAAACAATCAAGTAATGGTTGGCTACGTGGTCGGACTAGCCTATGAGAATCCCTACCTGTCACCTTATGAAGAATTCCAACGCTACAAAACGCATCCGAAAATCCGCCCGTTTTTTGAAAGCGGCAAACGCATCGCCTATGGGGCTCGTGCCATCACCGCTGGCGGCTTGCAATCACTGCCCAAACTTATTTTTCCAGGCGGTGCATTAATCGGTTGCGAAGCCGGTCTATTGAATATGAGTCGCATTAAGGGTAGTCATGCTGCGATCAAAAGCGGTATGCTGGTCGCTGACGCTATATTCGAGGCCTTGAGCAGCGGTCGCCAGCACGACGAATTAAGACATTATTCGCACACCTTCGAACAATCCTGGCTGCATGACGAATTGCATAAAGCGCGCAACGTTAAGCCGTGGCTCAGCAAAGGGCTCTACCTTGGCGCAGCAATGGTAGGGATAGATCAACTAATATTAAGAGGCAAAGCACCCTGGACACTACATCATGAGCTCAGCGACCATGAGCACTTGAAGCTGGCAGCAGAATGCCCGCCTATTGTGTATCCAAAACCCGATGGTAAACTCACCTTCGACCGATTATCGTCAGTATTTATCTCCAACACAAACCATGCCGAAGACCAGCCCATTCACCTCACACTGAAAGACACGGCAGTCCCAATCAGCATCAACTTGGCCAAATATGCGGGTCCTGAAGCCCGTTATTGCCCAGCAGGGGTATATGAATTTATTAAAACCGATAGCGGGACTGACCGCTTGCAGATCAATGCCCAGAACTGCGTGCATTGTAAAACCTGCGACATCAAAGATCCCACGCAAAACATCGTCTGGGTAGTACCTGAAGGTGGAGGGGGGCCGAATTATCCCAATATGTAAGCCATGAACACACGAACCAGTCAATGCGAGCGTAAAAAACGTTGCGCTCAACAGCAGGGAAGTACCAACAGTCAGTAGGACAGTAGATGACGTCGTACATCAAGATAAAAGAAAAGAGGCGAGCCTGATCTGCGGCACTTGCGGAAAACGACCGTGGCTGCTTCGTTCCCGACCTGACCAGGTTAGCCGCGCCGCAATGCGCAGGGGCCCGCCGGACGCCATTATACCCGAGTCGCTTCGCTTTGCTGTCACATGGATTAGCATTGTTTGACAAAGGAATGATCACTCTATTTTGTCATCTGACTTTACCAAATTTTGATAATTTTCTTTGTTTAGATCGATAACATCATGATTCCTGTGCTACGCTAATTTCAAACTACTCCGTAACTATGATTGGCAATCGAACGTACATCCCTCTGCCCGCGCATAAGGTGGTGGATCCCGAGAAAATCATTACTTCAAAAAACACGAGACATGATAAATCAAGACGCTGATCAAAATATCTCCCCCACAGCAATAAAAAAACTGTTCGAAAACATGGATAGAGATCCTGGTTTTGCGGGGGTAGGTGGCTCAATAAAACTGATTAGTAGCCTTGACGACGACGACGATGCGGGCGCGCGCAAAATTACTGCTGCCATCTTGAACGATGCCGCGCTCACCAGCAAATTACTGCGCTTGGCCAATGCCAGCAGTCGCGGTTCTCGCAATGTATCGACTATTGACCAAGCAGTCTCGATACTGGGTTTAAACGCCGTGAAATCAGTAGCGATTTCATTAGCGCTACTTAACGCGATGACAGTCAAACCACAGATCAAACGACTGCACGCCGAGATAGTCGCCGCCTATTTTTGCGGTACCTTATCCGCTCAAATTACCAGAAATTATGGTGCGCGCTTCAATTCGCAGGAAGCTCAGGTGTGTGGCCTATTGCAAAATCTCGGCCGCATCATGGCCTTATATTATCTATACGAGGAAATCGAATCGAGCCATGCACTTCAAGCTACAGAAAATCTGTCCGAAGATGATGCGATAGCCCGTACCTTAGGAATGAGCTTCGAAGAAATCGGCGCTGCCATCACAGAACGTTGGAATTTTCCTGATGTAATCCAGCAAAGCTTGGCGTCGAAAATCGATAAAGTAGCTCCCCGCGTATCGCCCAACTCGGCTCTAGGCTGGCACCAACTTTGCTCCGTGTTTGCGCGGCGGGTTACCGATGCCTTGTTTCGAATGCCCGAAGGCCAGGACAAAATCGATATCAAGCAAACTCTCAATTTTTTTCATCAAGGCCTGCTGCTCAAAAATGATGAAGTACTGGAATGGATTGAGCGTGCGCTAGTAGATACAAACACTTTGCTCGCTGAGCTGGCATTCCCCAGCAATGTAGAAATTGCACGCTCCATGCTGCGTAAAGCTTCAGAACGCGTATCTGACTCACTGTCTTCACAGGATAGCCTCATCAAAGGCCAATTAAGCGATGGCAAAAAACCCATCGAGATTATTCATCTTGCCTTGCGAATGATCCATGACGAATACGGCTTTGACCTCACCGTACTTTGCCTACCGAGCGGCTCCGGTGGTTTGGTGGCAATTGCTGGCCTAGGCCGCAATGTCAATCAAGTGACACCAAAGTTTCGTTGCAACAGCACCAAGGTCGACATTTTTCAGCTGATTACTGCAAAAAAAGTGGATATGTATATCGCTGATGTACATGCCCCTAGTTACGTCAAATTATTACCAGAATGGTATGGAGAATTAGTCGGCGCAAAATCATTTTCGGTGTTCTCCTTAGTACATGACGAAAAATTATTGGGCTTCTTGTATGGCGATTATTCCGTCGCTCGTCCAAGCGCACCACGAGAAAAAACACCAGGAACCGTAAAAAAATGGCGAGACCAACTCGTGGCTGCATTATTAGTCGGTACTCCCGGACAATAAGGATGGCGCGTTGTGCCTTCACAAATTCCGTCACCATCTACTCAGGAACGCTCAAATTTCAATTTCATAGCCCCAACTCCTGCCAGATCTGATCCACACGCACCTTCACTTGCGGCGTCATCTCCATCGTCCGACCCCATTCCCGGTTAGTTTCGCCCGGCCATTTATTGGTCGCATCGATCCCCATCTTGCTACCGAGTCCGCTCACTGGCGATGCAAAATCCAGGTAATCAATGGGTGTGTTGTCCACCAATAAGGTGTCGCGCAAAGGATCAACGCGTGTGGTAATAGCCCAAATCACCTCTTTCCAATCGCGAATATTGACATCCTCATCAACCACCACAATAAACTTGGTATACATAAATTGACGTAGAAAGCTCCATACCCCAAACATCACCCGTTTAGCATGCCCAGCGTAAGATTTTTTCATTTGCACCACCGCCATGCGATAGCTGCAACCCTCCGGCGGCAAATAAAAGTCGACTATTTCACTAAATTGTTTCTGTAAGAGCGGAATAAACACTTCATTCAAAGCCAATCCGAGGATGGCAGGTTCGTCAGGCGGCTTGCCAGTATAAGTAGAGTGATAAATCGGATCGCGCCGCATCGTGATACGATCAATAGTCAATACTGGAAACCAATCCTGCTCATTATAGTATCCCGTATGGTCACCAAACGGACCTTCTAGCGCATGCTCATACCCCGACGGATGTGTGCTGTCGGGATAAATATGCCCTTCAAGCACAATCTCAGCCGATGCGGGGACACGCAACTCAGATCCAATGGCTTTGACCAGTTCAGTTCGGCTACCACGCAGTAGTCCTGCAAACTGATATTCCGACAAGGTATCCGGGACTGGCGTAACCGCCCCCAGAATCGTGGCTGGATCAGCACCAAGTGCCACAGCGATAGGATACGGCTGTCCTTTGCTGACGATAGCGTGCTCGCGAAAATCAAGAGCCCCACCACGTTGTGCCAGCCAGCGCATGATGACCTTGTTTCTTCCCAGAACCTGTTGGCGATAGATACCGAGGTTTTGCCGCTTTTTATGCGGCCCTTTTGTAATAACCAGCCCCCAGGTAATAAGAGGCGCCACATCACCCGGCCAGCAATGCTGAATCGGTAAGCGGGCCAAATCGACATCCTGGCCCTCCCATACGACATCATGACAAGATGCCGCGCGCAACTCTTTCGGGGACATGTCCCAGACTGCCTTGATCAGTGCCCCTAAACCCAATATATCTTTGAAATCTTTGGGAGGCTCCGGCTCTTTCAAGGTGGCCAATACATGGCCTATTTTACGCAGTCCACCAATATCGTCAGCCCCCATCCCCAGCGCCACGCGACGCGTACTACCGAACAGATTCCCTAAAACTGGCATCGTATGGCCAATCGGATTTTCAAATAAAAGTGCGGGCCCATTCGCACGCAAAGTACGATCACATATCTCCGTCATCTCTAAATAAGGAGAAATTGGCATTGAAATACGCTTAATTTCGCCCAATTGTTGCAATTTAGAAATAAAGTCTCGTAAATCAGAATATTTCATGGATTTTTAATTTTTCGTAAATGAACTTTATTCTTGAAGCAGTCTAGCCAAGTGTTTGATTTTATTGGTAATTGTTGCGGCGCAACGAAAAATATTAGATTCAAAAGTAATAGAAATTAATTCTTATAGTATTGACCTGATATAAACCGCCTCCTACAATCAGCCCAACTTAAGAAATGAATCAAAGGGCAAACACCAACGGCAACAGAGCTTAGACAAAAAATAGTTGATTCTATAGGGTGCGGATCCCCCATATCACTACTTTAAGGAGTGTTTCCAAAGGCACCGTCTTTATTCCCGACATATGATGTTTGCCACCGATCAAATTCCACGGAAACGGAAGACCAGACAAAATCAACGTTTGAAATCCGCTTCACGCTGTGCCAAACGATTTATGCCAATTCACGATGTCTAGTAATAGGAGAAGCAAAAAATTACGCGCGATCACCGCGCCTCTATTTTGTGGCTGGCTTTGTTTACATGCGTCGTAATGACTCAGGAGGTATCATGTTTCATCGACTTTTTCATCCAATTATGAGGACGAACCATATTTTTATCCAAAAAATGAGTGCTCCATTTGCTTTGCAAGCAGTGGCTGAAGCCCCTTCCGCCAAGCCTATTGATGCGCCTTCACATCCTGCATTAACAATAGTGTGCCTCTTAGCTTTTCTCCTGTTGGGTGCGATTTTAGCCAAACCTAGCTTGGCCGACCAAATCATGGCCCACCTGTCCCTGACTCAACCTATTGTTATTACGCTAGACAGTACGGTAACAGAAATGAATAAGTCTGATATGGCAGCGAGCATAGCCGAATCCAATGCACCGACGGGTGATTCCGATCAAACAAAAAATGGATTGCCCGACCATCAAGAAAAAGGCCTGCGGGAATCAAAAATGCAACAGCAACTCGTGACATATTGGATATCCAAGCGCTATCACGTGGCGGGCGAAGCTGCAGATATGTTCGTAAAAACGAGTTACTCAACCGCGAAAGATCTAAAACTTGACCCCTTATTGATTCTCGCCGTCATCGCCATTGAATCAAGGTTCAACCCATTTTCTGAGAGCGCTATGGGGGCGCAAGGTTTAATGCAAATCATGCCGAAGATCCATCAAGAAAAATTTGAACCTTTAGGTGGAATTCGGGCAGCATTAAACCCAGCTGTAAACATTCGTGTCGGGGCGCTGATTTTGAAAGAGTATGTCTCGCGCGGTGGTTCGCTAGAAGCCGGTCTGAAGAGCTATGTGGGTGCCGCTGAAGAGGACACCGATTCTGGCTATGGGGAGAAAGTATTAGAAGAATATCGGCGCCTTAAGGAAGTAGCTACTGGCAAGCGCGTTCCCCTATTTACAACTACTGCCAGCTCAGGAGGGCAAAAACTTCCAGCCCTGATCGAGCAAAAATTATTAGATACACCCAAAAAAGCTGAACCTAGTTCCACTGCTCAACCACCTGAAGCACAAATCCTAAAAAATGATCAAGTCGTGGCTACGCTATAACGCATACTACGGAGCATAAAATAAAAGGAGCTACGGCTCCAATGCCGTTCAGTTAAGCAGTTTTTCGCACAATGCGAATGGCCTAACGGTTTGGTCTTGCTTTGACGGCCCGGTCGTATTTGCGATCGGGCCGTTCGTCATTTAGGAGGCTATCGGTCGCGGTAGGGACGTCAGTTACCTGACGCCCCCCGCACAGATCCGTACTTGCAGCACTACTGCATACGGCTCCTGCCAAAGGTATTGACGTAAAACCGCTCGTGCGGAAGCGGGTGGACTACCCGGCATGGCGGCAGGT
>JANXTY010000004.1 GCA_025352145.1 Oxalobacteraceae bacterium | reverse complement strand
TTACCCCTATGAAGCTCAATATGCCACCTTACTCGGCCACCGCATGCGCTGGACGGTCACCTACAACGCCCGTGAGGCCTTCCACCTGCACGAGATTGTTGATGGGGACGCTTTCCGGATAAGGATCGAGATTGGCAAGTTCCGCGATCAGCGCCGCCCGATTCGCGCGCGTTTCGCCCATGCCCACGATGCCGCCACAACAAACGTGGACGCCGGCGTCGCGCACCTTGCGCAGGGTGTCGTGGCGATCGGATTGCTCACGTGTACCGATGATCTCGCCGTAGAACGCCGGATCGGTATCCAGGTTGTGGTTGTAGTAGTCGAGGCCGGCATCCCGCAACTGCTCCGCCTGGCCATCCTTGAGCATGCCCAGCGTTGCGCAGGTTTCCATGCCGAGCGCCTTGACGCCGCGTACCATTGCCTCGACTTTTTCCATGTCGCGTTCTTTGGGTTCGCGCCAGGCGGCACCCATGCAAAAGCGGGTCGCGCCGTTGGCTTTGGCTTCACGTGCGGCATCGAGCACGGTATCGAGCGGGAGAATTTTTTTCGCTTCCACGCCGGTGTCGTAACGCGCCGCTTGCGGGCAGTAGCCGCAGTCTTCTTCACAGCCGCCGGTCTTGATCGACAACAAGGTCGCCAGCTCTACGTCGCCCGCTTCAAAATGAGCACGATGTACCTGCTGCGCCTGGAACATTAAATCGTTGAAAGGCAAATCGAACAAAGCGAGCACATCGTTCACGGGCCACGTGGCTGATTCGGGCAGCGTAATGGGGGCAACGGAGGGGTGAAATGCGACAGGGTGCGACATAAAATTTCCTCAATTCAGATTATTGAAAATGGCCAGGCTCATAGAGTGGGCATTCTATTTTTCTACCGATTTCATCAAAACCATCCTCTGTATTAAGGCCAGCCGGGCAATACCGAAAAATCCAGACAAGCCGCCACTGCCGCAGCCGACGGAGCCATCAAACGCGGCACGCAGCCAAGCAAAGGGGCATGAAGTCGTGCCGCCAAAGCGCTGATATTATCTTTGCCATACGGCATCTCGGCATCGACCACATTAGCAACCCATCCAGCCAGCACCAAGCCGCGCGCGGCAATTGCCTCAGCGGTGAGCAAAGCATGATTCAAACACCCCAAACGCAAACCCACCACCAGAATTACCGGCAAGTCTAGCATTTGCGCCATATCGGCGGTATCAAAACGATCCGACAAGGGTACACGGAAACCGCCTATGCCCTCAACAACCACTGCATCCGTCAAGCGGAGGAGCATATTGAAGCAGTCGCGGATATGGGCTAACTCAATGGTGATGTTTTGTTGTGCGGCAGCGATGTGCGGGGCGGTTGCCTCCTTGAGTAAATAGGGAGTAGCCAGTTGGGGTGGAACTTTAATATTGCCTGCTTGAGCCAAGCAGTCTGCATCGTCGTTGTGCCAGATGCCATCGCACAAAATTGCCCCGGCGGCTACCGGCTTCATCCCCGCTGCTTGCGCACCGCGTTGAGTGAGCGCATGCAGCAGAGCGCTAGAAATCAGGGTTTTGCCGATGTCGGTATCGGTACCGGTTACAAAATAGGCGATGTGTGATTTCATCTCAAGCTTCCCTTTCCAACGCATGCAATGCTTCGATCAATTGCGTTAATTCTTGGGTTGTGTGCGCAGCCGATAACGTGACGCGCAGACGTGCGGTGCCGGTAGGTACCGTGGGCGGTCGTATTGCGGGTACCCATAGTCCTCGGGCGTAGAGGGCTTCCGCAATACGCAACGCTTCACCATTCGCACCGATCAAAACCGGCTGAACGGCGGTATCCGAGGCGGAAAGCCGCCAGCGATTTAGCCGCAAATGCTGGCGCCATTGGCGGATCAAGTGGTGGACATGCGCACGCCGTTCAACGCCCTCCACACTCTCGATAATGTCCAGACTGGTCAGCAACGCATGTGCCATTGAGGGGGGCGCAGCAGTCGTGTAAATATAAGGCCGCGCCCGTTGCACCAACCACTCGATCACACTTGCATGCGCCGCAACGAAAGCGCCGCCAACCCCCGCCGCTTTCCCCAGCGTGCCCATATACACCAGATAAGGTGAGCGTAAATTGAAGTGTTCCAGAATCCCCCGTCCTCGGGCACCGAGCATGCCGAAACCATGCGCATCATCTACCACCAGCCACGCACCATGCTGCTCGCACAGGGCGAGCAAATCCGGCAGATTTGCGAGGTCGCCATCCATGCTAAACACGCTATCGGTGACCACGATTTTGGTGCGAGCGGCGCTGGCACCTAACATCGTAGCCAAGGTGGCGGTATCGTTGTGCGGATAAACCTTCACCTCGGCACGCGCCAAGCGTCCCGCATCGATTAAGGAGGCATGATTGAGCGATTCAGAGAAAATCTCCGATTCGGTTTTGGTGTCCGAAGTTGCTAGTGCTGTGACCACCGCCAGATTAGCCATGTAGCCAGTGCAAAAATACAGCGCTTTAGCAGATTCCAAATGCGGCGACATGAAATCGGCTAAGCGCTCTTCCAGCATTGCATGCGCGCGCGAATGACCACTGATCAAATGCGATGCGCCGCTGCCCGCGCCATACAGGGATACCCCTTCGCGCAACGCTTCAACCACGCGCGAATGCGATGCCAGGCCGAGATAATCGTTGCTGCAAAAAGTAAGCAGGGCGCGTCCATTGACCTGCATGATTGGTGCGCAGGCGCTGTCGGTGGTGCGGCGACGGCGCAGCAGACTGCGGCTATCGAGGCTGGCTAGCTTGTGGTTGAGGCGGGTGATTAATTTCATGGGGTTGGTAAATGTTTGTCTGATCGGGCTATCCAAGACCCGATTATGACCGCAACACCATATCAAAAACAGCGTGCGTGCGCTGTGCCAGCAAATCGATTTCTGCATCGTCGAGAATGTAAGGCGGCATCAGATAAACCGTTTTTCCAATCGGCCGCAACAATAATTCTTGCCCCAGGGCGGCAGAAAAAAACCTGCGCGAGAATGTGGTAGCAGCCGCATCATCGACCACCGCATCAAATGCAAAAATCATTCCGCGTTGCCGGAAGTGACGCACCTTATCATGCGTCGCCAGCGGCGCCAGCGCAGCACGCAACTTGTTAGCGCGCACCCGATTTTGCGCGAGCACATCGTCTTCCTCAAAAATTGCCAGCGTCGCCAGCGCAGCGCGACAGGCCAGCGGATTGCCGGTGTAAGAATGCGAATGCAAAAAACCGCGCCGCACGTCTTCGCTGTAAAAAGCCTGATACACCGCATCGCTAGTCATCACCAGCGACAGGGGCAGATAACCGCCGCTGATGCCTTTCGACAGGCATAAAAAATCCGGCCAAATTTGTCCCTGTTCACAAGCAAAAAATGTCCCCGTGCGGCCGCAGCCGACCGCAATTTCATCGGCAATCATATGTACTTGAAAACGGTCGCACAGCGCACGCACCTCGGCCAGATAAAGCGGATCATGCATCGCCATGCCGGTCGCGCATTGGACCAGCGGTTCCACGATCACGGCGGCAATATTTCCCGCACGCTTCTCAAATAATTTTTCCACATCCTGTGCAGCGCGACGCGCCACATCCGCCTCTGTTTCACCCGCTTCGGCGTTGCGTGCATCGGGTGACATCACTACATGCGCCTGCCGCAACAGAGGGCCATAAGCATCGCGGAATAACGCCACATCCGTCACCGCCAGCGCACCGATGGTTTCGCCGTGATAACTCCCTTTCAGGCAAACGAATTCCTGCTTGCCGCCCAACCCCGCATTACGCCAGGCGTGAAAACTCATCTTCAGCGCGATCTCCACCGCCGACGCGCCATCGCTAGCATAAAAACAATGGCCTAATTGGTGGTCGGTAAGCGCCGATAATTTTTCCGACAATTCAATCACCGGCTCGTGTGTAAAGCCCGCCAGCATCGCATGCTCGAGTTTGTCCAGCTGATCCTTCAACGCTGCATTAATACGCGGATTAGCGTGGCCGAATAAGTTGACCCACCACGAACTGATTGCGTCCAGATAGCGCTTGCCCTCCTGATCGAACAACCATGCGCCGCGTCCGTGACTGACCGGAATGAGCGGCACCGTTTCGTGATGCTGCATCTGGGTGCAGGGATGCCACACGCTGCGCAGGCTGCGAGTGACCCAGTCGGATGGGGGGGGAGGTTGATTACTTACTTCCAAATGACGCTCCAAAACTGTTTCAACAATAATGATGGTTCTGATGAATGGGGGGCTTATGGGGGGAAATATTCACGGAAAAATACGATAAGTGCCAAAGGTCCGAAAAAATCAGATTTTTCATGCAAGGATGGACTGTAGGGTGCGCTCCGCGCACCGGGAAACGAACAGCTATACCTGCCTGGTTAGCGCTTGGGCGGCGCACCCTACGGGTCGGACGATCCCTTCAAACCTGCCACCCCGGCTTGCGCTTTTCCAGAAAAGCCACAATTCCCTCCCGCCCCTCGTCCGAAGCCCGGATGCGCGCAATCCGTTCCGCCGATTCTGCCACCAGCGCATCATCGATCGCCCGCCCTGCAAAATCGCGCACGAGCGCCTTGGCCTGCCGTACCGCCTGCGGCCCATTCGCCGCCAAATCCTGCACCAAGCCCGCCACTGTGCGGGTTAATTCTTCCGGCGCAACCACCCGATGTGCAAACCCAATGCGCTGCGCTTCCTGCGCTGAGAACGTTTCCGCCGTCAGGCAATAACGCCGCGCTGCTTGCTGCCCCATCGCGCGGATTACATACGGCGCAATGGTCGCCGGGATCAAACCCAGCCGGACCTCGCTCAAACAAAAGCGCACCGACTCCGCCGCCACGACGATATCGCAAGCGGCTGCCAAGCCCATGCCACCGCCAAAACAATCGCCCTGCACTCGCGCCACTACCGGCAACGGACAAAGATAAACCGTGCGCAGCATCTGCGCCAGCAAGGTCGCATCGGCCAGGTTGTCGGCCTGCGAATACCCCGCCATTTTCTGCATCCAGTGCAAGTCGCCGCCCGCGCAAAACACCGGCCCGCTGGCGGCCAGTACGATAACACGGATGCCCTCTTCTGCCCCAAGCCGGGCGAAGGCTTGCGTGAGTTCGGCGATCATGATTTCGTTGAAAGCATTGCGTACATCGGGACGGTTGAGCGTGACCGTGGCGATGCCGGATTGCCGGTCGATTTGCAGGCTCTGGAAATTCATTTTTTCGTCTCCGTATACAACATTGCCGGTAGCTGCGTGCAAGCGCGCACATTCCAATGTGAAATGCCCTTGGGTTTCTCTAATCTATACGTATGCAATTTTTTAAATTTGAATTCTACTTTTTGGGCGATCTTCTGCGGAAATTTTTTTCCGTAGCGGCGAGAAATTTCTTTATCGATGATAGGGTTGTAATTCTTGTCAAATAAGACTAATGCTTGTGAGACCGCCACCATCACATCCGAAACACCCCAAACCGCGTCTCTCCAACCGGTGCATTCAAGGCTGCACTCAGCCCCAAACCCAGCACCCTGCGCGTATCCGCCGGATCGATCACGCCATCATCCCACAGCCGCGCTGTGGCGTAATACGGATGGCCTTGTTGCTCGTATTGCGCCTTGATCGGCTGCTTGAAATTCTCCTCTTCCTGCGCAGTCCAGGTCCCGCCTTTGGCTTCGATTCCATCGCGCTTAACCGTCGCTAAAACGCTCGCGGCTTGTTCCCCGCCCATCACTGAAATCCGCGCATTGGGCCACATCCATAAGAAGCGCGGAGAAAAAGCGCGGCCGCACATACCGTAGTTGCCTGCGCCGAAGCTACCGCCGATGATGACGGTCAGTTTGGGTACGGCGGCGGTGGCAACTGCGGTGACCATCTTGGCGCCGTTGCGGGCGATGCCTTCGTTTTCGGCTTTTTTGCCGACCATGAAACCGGTGATGTTTTGCAGGAAGACCAGCGGGATTTTGCGCTGACAGCATAGCTCGATAAAGTGTGCGCCTTTTAAGGCGGATTCTGAAAACAGGATGCCGTTGTTGGCGATGATGCCGACCGGCATGCCGAATAAATGCGCGAAGCCGCAGACCAGCGTGGTGCCGTAACGCGCTTTGAATTCGTCGAATTCACTGTTATCGACAATGCGGGCAATGATTTCGCGCACGTCGTAGGGTTTGCGGGTATCGGTGGGAATGATGCCGTAAAGTTCTTGTGCGCAATAGCGTGGTTCGATCGATGTGCGCCGCGTGAAGGGGTGCGGCTTCTGACGGTTGAGATTAGCGACGATGGAACGTGCCAGCGCCAGCGCATGCTGGTCGTTTTGCGCGAGATGGTCGGCCACGCCGGAAAGCCGGGTGTGCACGTCGCCGCCGCCCAATTCTTCCGCTGTGACGACTTCGCCGGTGGCGGCTTTGACCAGCGGCGGGCCGCCCAGAAAAATGGTGCCCTGATTTTGCACAATGATGGATTCGTCGCTCATGGCAGGCACGTAAGCGCCGCCAGCGGTGCAGGAACCCATGACGACGGCAATCTGCGGGATGCCTTTGGCTGAAAGGTTCGCCTGATTAAAAAAGATACGGCCGAAGTGATCGCGGTCGGCGAACACCTCGTCCTGATTAGGCAGGTTTGCGCCGCCGGAATCAACCAGGTAGATGCAGGGCAAATTATTTTGTTCGGCGATTTCTTGGGCGCGTAAATGTTTTTTGACGGTCATCGGATAGTAAGTGCCGCCTTTGACAGTGGCGTCGTTGCAGACGATCACGCATTCCTGACCGGCCACGCGGCCGATGCCGGTGATGATGCCTGCCGACGGTGCGGCGGGGATGCCGTTAGCATCTGGGTACATATCGGTAGCAGCAAGTGGGGACAATTCCAGAAAAGGCGTGCCGGGGTCAAGCAACATTTGCACGCGCGTGCGCGGCAGCAGCTTGCCACGTGCGAGGTGTTTATTGCTGGCGTCAGGGCCGCCGCCTTGGGCTGCTTCCGCGACTTTCTTTTCGAGCTCATCGACCAAAGCTTGCATGACGGCAGCGTTGGCTTTAAAGTCATCAGCGGTAGTAACTAATGTGGATTCAAGCTGCATGGGAAGCCTTATTTATCTATCGTAGTTTGATTGGATGCGCTGAAGCGTCCATTATTTCTTGTCCGGGAAACTACCCTCCACATACCACCAGCGCCCCTCTTCTCGCACAAAGCGACTCACTTCATGGAGCCGATGCGCACGCCCCCTTATTTTGTAGCGCGCCACAAATTCCACCGTAGCGTTTTCGCCGCTCTGGGTATGCGCGCGCACTTCCAGTCCCAGCCATTTCGTTTCATCGTTCGCCTCGAGGATGACGCTTTGCGGATAGGTGGTGGAATGCCAGGTGGCACGCAAATAGGCTTCGTCTTTTAACACGTAGGCACTGTAGCGGGAGCGCATCAAGTCGGCGGCGGTAGGCGCAGCAATCGCTTGCCCCGAAGTATCGATAAAACGCCCGCAGCATTGCATCAATGCCGCGCCGCCACAGGGACAAGGGCCAGTTGGAGATTTTTCCGGCTGCACCATTATTTATTTTGCTGCAACAACGCTTCCAATTGGTCAAAGCGGTCGAAACCCCAGAAGGGTTCGCCATCCGCGATGATAAAAGGCGCGCCGAATACGCCCAGGCGCATGGCTGCTTCAATCTCGGTTTTGAGTTGCTCCTTGATCTGGGGTGTGTTGACCGCATCGGAAATGCCGCTGGCATGGAAGCCTTGATCGGTGACAATCCGCAGAACATTTTCCAATGCGCTGATGTCGATGCCGTGTATAAAATAAGCCTGATACACCGCTTTGGCAAAAGCGGTAGCGCGTTTGGCGCCATGCTCGGCACGTATCACTAACATGGCACGCGCCGCGATCTGGGTCATCAACGGAAATGGGGCGGGGAATGTAAACGGAATATGGTGGAAGCGCGCGCTGCGTTCCAGATCGTGCAGCACATACGGCCCTTTTATCGGTACCATCGGCAAAGGCTTCGCGCCGGTGGCTTTGAAAACTACACCCAACAGAATCGGATGCCATTCCACTTCTCGACCATATTTTGCGGCCAGTTCGTCAATGCGCATGGCCGCAAAATAGCCGTAGGGCGAAGAAAAATCAAAGAAAAAATCAAGCAGTGTGGTCATACTCAGCTTTCAGGGTTAGTGGCAACTGCAGGGTAGAAACCCTTCCTTCATTTTTTCAAACACCTAATATTGTGCATGAATTGTGCATGAAAGATTGGCGCTCCGGCAAAGACTTCGCGGACTCACGCAATGTAGGCAAAGGTTAGGCTAGATTGAAGGGTTGAAGGTTTCTCTCATGAGCTGTCCGTTAAACCCAGATTTTCCATTAGGACGAGTTCAAGTGTGCATTTGGCGTACTGTCTGGCAAGGCGCGCCGACGCGGCGGCCTCTATGCCGCAAGGAGAAGCAACGCTGCCAGGCGGTGCGCCAGATGGGCAATTGGACTCGTAGCGCCCTCACTCAATCCGCCATCTTCATTTTTACGCCAGCGCCAGCAAACAGGCAGCTTTGGCAGAAAAGAAAGCGGTCTAATGGGAAATCTGGGTTAATAATCATGCCAACTCAATCGCTATCGCGGTAGCCTCGCCGCCACCGATGCACAGCGCCGCAATTCCGCGCTTGCCACCCGTTCTTTTTAACGCACCGATCAAGGTTACTATGATACGCGCACCGGATGCGCCTATCGGGTGACCGAGGATGCATGCGCCTCCGTGAATGTTGACCTTGTCATGCGGAATGCGCAAATTTTTCATGGTTGCCATCGGCACCACGGCAAAGGCTTCGTTGATCTCAAACAGATCGACGCTGGCAAGTGTCCAGCCCAGCTTTTTGGTGAGTTTCTCAATGGCGCCGATGGGCGCAGTGGTGAACCAATCCGGCTCTTGCGAATGAGTACTATGAGCACGTATTCTGGCGATGATCGTGCAGCGCAGTTTGTCGGCGGTCGATGCACGCATCAGTACCAATGCGGCAGCGCCGTCGCTAATGGACGAAGAGGATGCAGCGGTGATACTCCCGTCTTTTTTGAAAACGGGCTTCAAGCTGGCGATCTTGTCGGGCCGAGCGTTGATCGGCCCCTCGTCCTGGCGGATCGCTGCTTCGTCCGCCTGATTTTTTACGCTGACCGGCGCGATCTCCCAATCGAAATAGCCTTGCTGACTAGCCACTTGTGCACGCTGAACCGATGCGATGGCGAAGGCGTCTTGCTCTGCGCGTGTAAAGCTATATTTCGCTGCGCAATCTTCGGCAAAAGCGCCCATCGCACGACCGTTGCCATCCGTACCTTTCTGGTAGGCGTCTTCCAGACCGTCCAGCATCATGTGATCGAATATCCTACCGTGGCCGATGCGATAACCGCCGCGCGCTTTGGGAAGCAAATAGGGAGCATTGCTCATCGATTCCATGCCGCCTGCAACGATCACTTCATTACTGCCCGCTAGCAGTGCATCGCAAGCAAAGAGAGCCGCTTGCATGCCGGAGCCGCACATCTTCGATAGCGTTACCGCACCCGTAGAAAAAGGCAGGCCCGCCTTGATCGCAGCCTGTCGTGCCGGAGCTTGTCCTTGTCCGGCCATCAGGCAATTACCCAAAAAAACATTCTCTACCAATGAGGCATCAATCCCGGCGCGTTCGAGTGCCGCCCGGATTGCCACTGCGCCCAAATCGCTCGCCGTCAGGCTGGAAAAATTACCCTGGAATGCCCCCATCGGCGTGCGTGCTGCGCCAACAATCACAATCGAATCTTGCACGGTGTCTCTCCTGGTTTGCGGGATGTGCGTCATGGATGTTAACCGGCTCAATGGGAAAACCGTATGCTCTGCGGATAAGGGAAAACATCCTCCACCACACCATCGAGTATGCGCTGCTTGCGTTTCTGCCAGAATGCGGACGTCAATAAATCGGCATGATGTTTCATGAAGTATTTTTTGACTAATGGATTGCCTAGCAAAAAAGTGCCGAACTGTTCGGGAAAGACATCGTTTTTTCCGATGGAATACCAGGGCTCTGCCGACATTTCTTCTTCTTCATTGCGCGGCTGCGGAATGGTGCGGAAGTTACAGTCAGTGAGGGCTTCGATCTCGTCATAATCGTAGAACACCACACGCCCATGACGGGTGACGCCAAAATTTTTATAGAGCATATCTCCGGGAAAAATATTAGCGGCGACCAGCTCTTTGATGGCATTTCCGTACTCGGTAATGCCATGCTCGATCAGGTCTTCTTCACCGGCTTTTTCGGCATTCATTAGCCAGATATTGAGCGGCACCATGCGCCGCTCGATGTAGAGATGTTTGATGATGACTTGTTGATTCTCTTCTTCGATCAAAGAGCCGGCAACCTGTTTCAGCTCGGTCAATAACGCTTCCGAAATTCGCGCGCGTGGAAAGGCAACGTCGGAATATTCAAGCGTGTCTGCCATGCGACCTACGCGGTCATGGTTTTTTACCAGTAAATATTTCTCTTTAATTTGGGCACGCGTGGTTTCTTTGGGTGGGGGGAAATAATCTTTGATCACCTTGAACACGTAGGGAAACGAAGGCAATGCAAATACCACCATCACCAAACCGCGGATGCCGGGTGCAATAGCGAAATTGTCGGAGGAGTGTTTTAAATGCTGCAGGTAATCGCGGTAGAACAGGGTTTTCCCTTGTTTTTGCAAACCGAGGATTGTATAAATTTCGCTGCGAGGTTTCTTGGGCATGAGCGACCGCAGAAATTGTACATACGCCGATGGCACTTCCATGTCGACTTGAAAATAAGCACGCGTAAAAGAAAACAGAATAGTAAGTTGCTCGGTATCGAATAGCACGGTATCGAGTATCAATTCTCCATTGCGGTTATGCAGGATCGGTACCACGAACGGATATTCACGCCCACCGTTAATGCCCTTGCCGACGATGTAGGCGCCTTTGTTACGATAAAACAGGCTGGCCAATACCTGGATCTGGTGATTAGGCTCGGGATTTTCTGAATCGAATAGCTGATTCAGACGGGTTTCTACAAAATGGACATCACGATCGATATCCGCAAAGCGCCGCTGTAATTGAAAATGAGTGACGATGTGTTTGAGTGTGGAGGTTAATCCATCCTTGGTCGGATAGTAGACACGATAGGTGGGTAGGGTCGGTTCGGTTTCGATGTATTCGGTCGAGACTGCCGGGCGCACGAAAATAAAATCGTTGTGGAAATAAGCGCGGTTGAGAATATTGCAGCATACGGAATTGAAAAAAGTTTCCGCCAGTTCCGGCTGTTTATGGTCGATCAGCAAGCCGATGTAATGCAGCTTGACCTCGCGCCAGACCTCATCGTTCAGCTCGGGCTGATCGTATTCGTCCTCGAGTAGCTGCACGCATTCCTGCACCCGTTTGTCGTAAAAAGAAATGCGCTCGCGGGCCGCAATCTGCGCTGCCTTCCAGCTGGCGTGTTCAAAATGGCGCTTGGCCTCCTGACAGGTAGTGCGAAACAGGCGGTAATGCTTATCGAAACCATCGAGCATTGTGCGGGCGATGTCGAACGCGATCTGGGATGAAAGCAGTTTGGGGAAATTGGCCGGGTTCATAGGGGTGTGTCGGATAGTCAGTGCATTCTGTCGAGTACCAAAGGGGTTATGGTTATATTGACGGAGAAAGCCGTTGCCGTTGGTTCGTCAGGCAGGGCGCACTTCGCACCTCCTGCGTGCTGATTTTCTCCTGAGCGGCATTACACGTGCCCCACCGATGCGCACTATTCCAAAGAGGTCACTTTCAGCTTGTCTGCGCAAACAACTCTCGTCCAATCAACATGCGCCGAATTTCGCTGGTGCCCGCGCCAATTTCATATAGCTTGGCGTCGCGCCACAGCCGCCCCGCCGGATAATCATTGATATACCCATTGCCGCCCAGCACCTGGATCGCCTCCCCCGCCATCCAGGTCGCTTTTTCGGCGGAATACAAAATCGCTCCCGCCGCATCCTTGCGCAGAGCGCGTACGGCTTCCTGTGTCCTGGCGCGGTCGCAAGCCTGGCCAACTGCGTACACGTAGGATTTGCATGCCATCATGGTGGAATACATGTCGGCGATCTTGCCTTGCATCAGCTGGAATTCGCCAATCGCCTGGCCGAATTGCTCGCGTTCGTGGATGTAGGGCAAGACCAGGTCCATGCACGCTTGCATGATGCCGAGCGGCCCCCCGGATAACACCGTGCGCTCGAAATCGAGGCCGGACATCAACACATCGATGCCATTGCCAACGCCGCCCAGCACATTTTCCATCGGTACTTCGCAATCGCGAAACACCAGTTCCCCCGTATGCGAACCGCGCATGCCCAGCTTATCCAATTTTTGCGCAACGGAAAAACCGGGGAAGTTTTTTTCGACCAGAAATGCCGTAATCCCGCGCGAACCCGCCGCCGGATCGCTCTTGGCATACACCACCAGCACATCGGCATCGGGACCGTTGGTAATCCACATCTTGGTGCCGTTTAATATCCAGTGGTCGCCCTTACATTCAGCCCTTAATTTCATGCTCACGACATCGGAACCTGCATGCGGCTCGGACATGGCCAGCGCCCCAATAAATTTGCCCTGCACCAGCGGTGGCAGATAACGTTCTTGCTGCGCAAAGCTGCCATTGCGCCGGATTTGATTGACGCATAAATTGGAATGCGCGCCATAGGACAGACCGACCGATGCTGAAGCGCGCGAGATTTCTTCCATCGCAATGATGTGCGCAAGATAGCCCATATCGCTACCACCATGCTTTTCGCCAACGGTAATGCCGAGCAAACCAAGTGCGCCCATTTTTTCCCATAACGCCATAGGAAACTGGTCGCTGCGGTCAATTTCTGCTGCCAATGGCGCAATCTCCGCCTGGGCAAACTGTTGAATCGACTCACGCAATGCAGCGATGTCTGCACCGTGATCGAAGCTTAAACCGGGGAGAGGGCGCATACTGTTCTCACGTATTTTTAAGCAATTATTGAGTGGGTTGTTTCAGGATAGCGCATTATCTTGGGATCGACGAGCGCGCTTTTGCCCCTTTGTTTTGGCAAGCTGACAATTTAACGACTTGCCCCGATGTGTAGGTGTGATACCGCTCACTTAGATACCTAATTGCATCCTTGTTCACGATCCATACCTTCATTGCATTATCAGGATGCGTTGTGTAGTATCGAGGACAGGTATTGGCATCGGTGTTGATCATACATCCTGTCAATAATGGCGGCATGTATGCACTGAGTCACCAAAAATAAATTGCTTTGGGGTTGGCCCAAAGCCTCAACAGTGATAACCCACGTTGCTAGTAGCAAGCGCACGTGATGGAGGAGGCAAAAATGGATGAAATTCCCATTAGTGAGTTAATGACGCGCAATGTAGTCTGTATCGGGCCTGAGAAAAGCTTGCCCGATGTGGTCCGCGTCATGCGGGATAAACGCTATTCATGCATGGTGGTGGCGATCAATGATGTACCGGTTGGTGTGGTCACTGAGCGCGACATGGTGCGTATTTTGTCCGCAGTTCTCGATCTCCAGCAACCGCAGACCGTGCAAGTGGGCGAGATCATGTCGAGCCCCCCCATCGTCATTGACGAAACAGCGACCTTGTTTGAAGCGCTGGCAATCGTCAATGCACGTCATATCCGTCATTTATTGGTAGTCAATGCGGCCGGGGTATTAACCGGTGTGTTAACGCAATCTGATTTAGTGCGGGCGCATTTTACGATTTTAGAGCGGCAACAACATGTCATAGAGAATCTGGTAAACGTGCGTACGCGCCAGCTTGAAGAAGCTAATGGTCAGCTCAAAGCCATGTCGCTTGAAGACGCGCTGCTCAAAATTGGCAATCGCCGTGCAATGGAGGTGGACCTGGAATGCACGCATACCGTGGCATTGCGTTACCAGAGAAGTTATGCAGCGATCATTTTTGATGTCGACAACTTCAAGAGTTACAACGATCATTATGGTCATCTGGCTGGCGATGCAGCACTGCAACGGGTGGCTAACTATCTGGTGCAAACCATCCGGAAATCGGATCGCCTGTATCGTTACGGTGGCGAGGAAATTCTTTTGTTATTACCCGAAACTCCGCTGGATGGCGCCACCATGTTGGCCGGTCGTTTAGTCGCGGGTCTAGCCGCACTCCAGATACCGCATTGCAAATCACCCTTGCAATGGGTGACGATTAGTGGCGGTATTGGCAGCATACAATTTGATGCGGCGACACCGAATACGTGGGTTGACGTTGTGGCACAGGCTGATCGGGGTTTGTATGTCGCTAAATCGGGCGGGCGAAATCGGATTGGCATTACGGCCTAACCAGAAAATTATGCAAAAAACCAATTCACTTCTAATCGCCCTCACTCTCGGCGGTGTCTTCTTAACAGCGTGTGAAACGATATACGACAGCAACCGGAATGTCGCCAATAGATCGTGTGACTCGATCACTGAGGTCGAGATGCGAAAAGAGTGTCTCAGTCGCAATCAAATGACCTATAAACAGTACGACAAACTGCGTCGGGATATGGAAAACGGAGTGGATTCAGTTCAGCCGGTAGAGGCAATTCCCGCAAAGCCAGCAACCAAAAAAAATGCCCCCGTTTGTGCAACGGCGCCCTCTACCGGGGAGACAGTTTGCCTGTAATCCTAGTGGTCAATAGCCCACTTGGGCATGAGAGGTATCGTACAGGCACGGCATGCCGTTCCCGTTGTTGGCTCAGCTTCGAAAAATAGTTGGACCAGTGTCCAAAGTGACTCAGGCCCTGTAGTCGGGATCGTCGATCAGATCCTGCCCATTTGTTTTTGCCGGAGCAGTAAATACGCCAGGATCTCTCCGGGTAATTTCATCGAGTACGGCAAGTTCAGCAGGAACAAAGCTCAGCTTATTGAGCGCCCCCAAACTATCGTCCAGTTGTGCAACCGTGCGTGCGCCGATCAAGGTTGACGTCATCCGCTCATCACGCAAGGTCCAGGACAATGCCATTTGCGCCAGACTCTGACCGCGCTCTTGGGCAACCGCATTGAGTGCCTTGATGCGTTCTATCACTGCGGGAGTCAGACCGGCACGCACGTTGTCAAGACGGGAAGCACGAGAATCTTGGGGAATTTCTTTAAGATATTTATCGCTCAAAAATCCTTGTTGCAGAGGAGAAAAAACAATGGTGCCCATGCCATTTTTTTCATTTTCCGCGAGCAACGCAGGTTCGATCCAGCGATCGAGCAGGCTGTAGTTGGGTTGACTTATCGTGAGTGGTACGCCTTCAGCGCGCAACATGTCGTGGGCCCGTTGCGTCATCTCCGGGCCGTAATTAGAAATGCCGACATACAATGCTTTGCCCTGCCGCACCAATTGCGCTAAGGCGCTCATGGTTTCTTCCAGCGGAGTGAAAGGATCGGGACGGTGGCTGTAATAAATATCGACATACTCCAGTCCCATCCGTTTCAAACTTTGATCCAGGCTAGCGACCAGATGTTTCTTCGATCCATTCATGCCGCCATAGGGGCCAGGCCACATGTCCCAGCCCGCTTTGGTGGAGATAATGAGTTCATCCCGATAAGGCTTGAAATCCTCCGAAAAAATACGCCCAAAATTAACTTCGGCTGCGCCAAAAGGAGGGCCGTAATTGTTAGCCAGATCGAAATGCGAAATTCCCTGATCGAAGGCGCGGCGCAGCAACGCGCGCTGGGTTTCCAATGCGCCGGTATCGCCGAAATTTTGCCATAGCCCCAATGAAATAACGGGCAACTTTAACCCGCTGCGCCCACTACGGCGATATTGCATGGTGTTGTAACGATCCGGCTGGGTGGTATAAGGCATTTTCTTTTTCCTCAATCTGGACGGTTGCGCCACTATATTGCGTTGCAACTGGCGACCTAAAATTATAAAGCATCCATCCGCATCGATAAATTAAATAACGGTGAATTCGACTATACGTACAGTGTGAATCCACGGTAGAGCCGATTCTAGACAAGCGACAAAGCGCTTTGTTTAGATCGCACCGTTTGTATTTAGTATCAATGAAACTTTTTACAGGGCATGCTGTCTCACTACGCCAGACATCAAACCCCGCATTCGTAAGACAATCCGCCATCAATCACATATCACCTTCATGAAAAAACTTTATTTTGCAATAGTCATTTCGCTACAATTTTCCAGCAATTCGTTATGGGCCGCCGATTCTTCCAGCGTCGGCGAACCATCTATTTCCATCGCTCCTGCCGATGAAGACACAGCACAAGAGACTGTCGAAATCACAGGCTCCAAAAATCCCACTGTGATATCAGGCTCCGTCATGCGAAGAGCGATCGATGCTTTCACTCAACACCATGAATTGGCGCCTAAGACAGAACTGTTATTCAAAGTGAAGGCGCGGCGCAACCATTCGCTTGACGGAGTCACACTCAACGTTGTGGGGAAAGATTCTGGCGTACCAGTTCCGATCGCCGAGGACGGTACGTTTACGGTAGTGCATAAGCAGTTGGAGGATAAAAACGCGGAATTAGTCTGGAACCGGAAAAAAGAAAGCATTTCTTTCGGGCCCTTTATTCGGACGAATAAACTCATGCCGAATCTGCGCCGCTTAGGGGATTTGCGGTTGGAATGCGAAGTACAGTGGGCGCTTTTTCAGGATGATTTTCCATTCCTGAAGAGGAATATATTGCGGCTCGCAGGCGGCCCCTGCCACTCATCCTACATTGCTATTTTCAATGGAGCTGAAGGAAAGCTGACCAGCGCAACATTGATTTCCGGTGAGCGGCAGCAAGAATTGAGGATGGGACGTGATGGCAGCAGCTTCAATCCTCCCCTACACGACAAGAGCTGGAGCGATGATGCCGTGATTAAATTGCAGTACGCTACAGCCGACACGGCCGTAACACCCGTCATTCAAGCCGACGGCAAAAACATGTAGTAGGGTCAAGGTCGAGACGAGTCACTTTATCTCTCGTCTTTAATGATCTGGCCTGGGATGAGAAGCCATCTAAAGACCTTTGCACAACCTACTGCGCGACGAAATATGGAACCTGCGAGGTTCACCTCACCGTTGACCGGTGCGCTCCTCACTCCACTATCGCCGCTCGCTATTGCTGTACCGAGGACTCTCTAATGGGACACTTTCAGCACGTTGCTTTTCATTGCCGCTTCATTCCGGTCAGGCATAAAAAAGACGAACCGGAGTTCGTCTTTTTTCTTTAATTGGCGGAGTGGACGGGACTCGAACCCGCGACCCCCGACGTGACAGGCCGGTATTCTAACCAACTGAACTACCACTCCAATGCTGCTTGTACTAAACCATCTCGAGTCATTTTGCTGGTGGGTGCTGAGAGGCTCGAACTCCCGACCTACGCCTTGTAAGGGCGCCGCTCTACCAACTGAGCTAAGCACCCGATGTCACACAGTCAAAATATCAGGCGTTTGTCACCACACCTGAAGGGGGCGTAGTCTACAGCAGATTCTTTTTTTTTGCCAGAAAAAAATAGGCGGCTTTCACTGAACCTTGCACGCAAGGTCAAGTTGCCATTTCTGAGGATAGAGGAAATTGATGGTTGTCGTCCTGTCGCCTCTCTGTACGATCAGGTGGCCGCAACATCGCTATGTGTCACCGAACCGCGTTCGATGTTTTGCACCTGGCACGATGTTGGCTGTAATGCTTGCCGAATCACCTCCAACGCGCGCAGGGGTTGTGCTTGGCCGCACATGAAAATATCGGCCGCTGCAAAACCGAATTCCGGCCAGGTATGAATCGATATGTGCGATTCCGCCAGCATTACCACGCCGGTGATGCCTTGGCCGCTACCAAAGCTGTGGAAATGACTGTTGAGAATGTGTGCTCCAGCGGCCGTCGCACTTTGCCGCAGCAATGTTTCGATCACGGTAGCCTGGGTCAGCTTCTCTTTAGCAATGCCATATAAATCCGCTAGAAGATGCACGCCAGCGGGCTGGTGCATTGTCGGCGCAGCGCGCAATTTTTTTGACCAGTTAATCTCTGAGTTCACTTATGTCCCCCGCCACCTGAACCGCCGCCCCATGCGCCGCCACCTCCTCCGGTGCGGGAGTTCCAGCTGCTGCCGGAACCGTTCGTGCTTGAACTCGATGCCGATAAAAAGCGGGACCAGCTAACCGACGATGACAGTAGTGTGACTACCAAGGCATACACGAGGAATTTATTTTTCATACGGCGTTCTCGCTTAACCGCCTCAGAAATTTTGCCGGAAAATAAATCGCCGCCACTGCAGCTGCGACGCCAAACCAGGTACGTCCGGGAGACAGGAATAAAGGAATCGCATTGATCGCAAGAATCCAGAAAATAAATTTGTTGGACAGCGTTTCCAGATCTGCGTCGGCACCGGGTTTATCGGCTTGAATTTGTTCGCCAAACCAGGCGCGGATCTGATCGGAGCCGACCGGCGAAGATTGCGACCAGGTAATTTCGTGCGCCGTTATTTCCGCAGCCAGCTTGATCGGGCCATTTTCAAACTCCGTGACATTCACCACATCACCCGCGCTCACGCGCCAATTAAACGCACCGGCGGCAAACACCACTTTGGCCGTGTAATCGTAGAGCTTGGTAAAAGTATGCGCGCCCAACGTGGCGGTATCGCCCAAGGACCAGGCCGGCCATTCGTGGAGTACTTGCGACCGGGCCCAAGCCTGGTCTGTTTCCACCAGCCACAAAAACCCAGTGCGCGGACAATACAGGAGATATTCCGTCCACATCGT
The DNA here is from genome assembly GCA_025352145.1 of Oxalobacteraceae bacterium. Taxonomy (GTDB): domain Bacteria; phylum Pseudomonadota; class Gammaproteobacteria; order Burkholderiales; family Burkholderiaceae_D; genus JANXTY01. The sequence continues at coordinate 10,787 of JANXTY010000004.1, read as the reverse complement.
ATTTTCGTCATCGCAACGCTTCAGCAAACCGATTAACTGGTAGGGCATGCCGGCGATGGTGGCTTTGGCGCCGAGCTCCAGTGTCGTGTGCATCTGCGCCAGGCGATCGCTTGCGGCGAGTACTGCGGCAGTTGGGCTGGACGTATCGAGTTGGGTGTGGCAGCTGGGGCACACCACATGCGCAGTGAGGCCGGGTAAATAATTGATGTTACTGCCGCACGACGGACAATCGAGCCGATCAATCTTGCCGCGAAATTTCCCCGCGCCTTCCTTGATTGTGTCCCCGTCACGTAGTAATTGACATTTAAGCTTGTCCAGCGTGACCGCTTGTCCCGTGTATATCTTAGGGGCGGATTCGTTGGATGCACTGGGCGCAGAGGGGTTAGCGGTATGTCGCTTCCCTTCTGAAGAGAGGTCGTCGGTGACGGAGATCGGTTGATCCAAATCCACTATGCCGTCCACGTCCGAATAATCGAGCGTCAGAAAATTGGCTCCGCTGCGAAAATCGGCAACATGGATTTTCCACCCCTTGCCCACCTGAAACGGCAATTCGCCTTGTCCACCTATGCATTCTGCAGAGCGTACTTCAGCAGCGACAAAATTCTTCCCCCCGATCGCGTAAGAACGGGCCGGAACAATATCGTGAAACGCAGGTAAATGGGTGCCCCCTGTACGCTCTTTCGTTAGCGTATACAAGCCCGAGGAGTCGCCTAGCCACGCAGTCGTGCCATCGTCGAACATAACAAACCATTCGTTCCACATCCCTGCAGAATAGCGCAACTGGATACGACCGATGACATTGAAACTTTGACCGCCGAACTCCCCCGACGTGCCGATCTGGAGGGGCGAATAGTCTTCCAGTACCTCGGACATTTTCCCCAGATTCCTGATCGATTTTTCATCTTTCAGAATCGTGGTTTTACAATACTCGCAGACGGCCAACACCGATGCATGCGAGCGGAACTGAACGGACGCGCCGCAGCTCGGGCAGGAAACAGTCTGCATGAGAAGGAAGCGCCTAGCCGACTAATTTTTTGAGCAATTCCGTCTTGGCACTGTCGTAATCGCTGGTTGAAATTAATCCTTTATCTAGCAGTCCTTTGAGCTTCTCCAGTCGCGCCTCGATCGGCTCTTCCACTGGCGCGGCAGGCGCGGCAACTACTGGCATCGCTGGAGCCATAGCCCCGGCCATGCCCTGCGTTAGCACCTGCCCAAACCCGACTCCGGCGGCCAAACCTGCTCCCAAGCCAGCCAGTCCTCCTTCGTTTTGTGCTGCCAGGGGAATTGAGCTGGCGACCTGATACTTGGTAAAACCCGCCATCTTGTCGGCACTCAAACCACCTTTCATGCCAGCTGAAATACGTTCATCCAAAGCTGCCTGCAATTCTTCCGGCAGGCTGACGCTGGCGACATTAAACTCATCTAGGCCGACGCCATATTTTTCAAATGATTTGAGAAGCTCGATTTTTATTTGCTGTGCCATCAGGCTTTGATTGGCTGCCATATCGAGGAAAGATACATTAGCTCCACCCAGCGAACTGGCCATAGTGGCTAGCGTGATGCCGCGCAATTGTTCTTCCACATCATCGCGTGTATAGGTTTCACGAGTGCCGCTGATTTCAGAAAAGAATTTTCTTGGATCAGCGATCCGGTAAGAATACATCCCGAATGCGCGCACCCGGATCATGTCAAAATCTTTATCACGAATCGTGATCGGTTGGACGGTGCCCCATTTGCGGCCGGTCTGGATTCGCGTGCTGAAAAAATACACGTCCGATTTAAAAGGCGAGGCAAACAGCTTGTCCCAGTTTTTTAAATTGGTTAGCACCGGCAGGGTTTGCGTTGTCAGTTTGTGGTTACCCGGCCCGAATACATCGGCAATCTGGCCTTCGTTCACGAATACCGCCATCTGTGATTCGCGCACGGTCAGCATGCCGCCATTTTGAATTTCAAAATCCTGCATTGGATAACGCCACGCCAATACGCCCTCGGTGTCTTCATTCCATTGCAGGACATCGATAAACTGCTTCTTGATAAATGAGCCTATACCCATGATGTGCTTTCCGGTGATTTAAAAAATTGGTGAGGAAACGATCGCGTAACAATATCCATAACAAACTTTAGAAAATACACGCCGCATTAATCGCGCCGATCGACAACGATATCGCTCCCATCAAGCCGCCGAATGCGGTGTTGCCGGCGTCAATATGTTCCTTGGATATATGCAAAAATTTGGAGGTCACTGCATAAGCCAGCATCTGGACTAACATCGCCCCTACCGCCCACCCGACAAATTCGCGATAGTTGGCGGTGTGGATGATGCTGGATGCCAGTGTCAAGGAAAATCCGATCAGCGCACCGCCCAACGACAGCATGGCGGCATTATTGCCTTGGCGGATCAGTAGTACTTCATCACAGGGGGTGACGCTGACATAGACTTTGAAAAATAGTGCTAACAGCGCACTGGCAAGTAGCAAGTGAATGACATAATTAACGATGGCAGGAGTGGCAGGCACGGCATTCTCGCAAAAGAGGTTTATTCCATGTCACTCTCAAAGAGATAACAAGGAAAGGGGACCGAGGAACATAAGTGCAAATACATGGGCAGACAGTATTTCATCAGGCAAACACGTGCAACGGTATTATCGTTTTGATTTAAACATGGAACGAAAAGCAAAATGTTGTTAAAACATGGTAGTACAAAAAGTGAATATGAATAAGAAAATTTTAATCCTGTCCGTCTTCATCGTCGCCTCCTGCGGTCTGGCTTACGAGCTTATTGCAGGGGCGTTGTCGAGCTATCTGCTAGGGGATTCCATCCTGCAGTTCTCCACCATCATTGGCTGTTATTTGTTTGCGATGGGAGTAGGGGCGCACTTTTCCAAATTTATCAAAGATGAAGATGTCTTGTCACGTTTCGTCGATATCGAGCTTGCAGTAGGCTTAGTGGGCGGTCTATCGGCGGCCCTGTTGTTTCTGACTTTTTCCTGGATGACCGCCCCGTTTCGTACTTTGTTATACGTGCTGGTGTTCATGATCGGTAGCCTGGTCGGGATGGAAGTGCCCTTAGTAATGCGCGCGTTGAATGCTCGCCAGACGGAATTTAATGAGCTGGTCAGCCGCGTATTGACCTTTGACTATCTCGGTGCGCTGGCCGTTTCTTTGTTGTTCCCCTTAGTTCTGGCACCGCATTTAGGTTTGGTGCGAACCGGCTTTTTGTTCGGCATGTTGAATGTTGCAGTGGCATTGTGGACCATTCATACTTTTCGCTCTGAATTAAAAAATATGGGTGGACGTTTTTTGCGAGCCAGCACGGTCATGTGCTTGCTTGTGTTTGGTTTTGCGATGTCTGACCGTATGGTGTATTGGGGTGAACACGGTTTGTTCGGCGACGAGATTGTGTACTCCACTACCACGCCTTATCAGCGGCTGGTCATTACCCGCTGGAAAGATGATCTGCGACTGTACATCAATGGCAATCTGCAATTTTCTTCACGTGATGAATACCGCTATCACGAAGCACTGGTGCATCCCGCAATGCAGGCGCTACCTTGGGCGCGCTCGGTGTTGATCATGGGCGGCGGCGATGGTTTGGCGCTACGAGAGGTGTTGCGCTATCCGAACATCACCCATGTCACCTTGGTCGATCTCGATCCTGCCATGACCAATGCGTTTACCCAGCGGGCAGAACTGGTCAAACTGAATCATGGTTCTTTCAGCGATCCGCGTGTGCGGGTAATCAATGCCGATGCCGCGATCTGGTTGCAGGATCATCCCGATATGTTTGACGCGGCTATCATCGATTTCCCCGATCCTTCCAGCTTCTCGCTGGGCAAGCTGTATTCGGTGCCGTTTTACGGCCTGGTGAGAAAACATATCGCCGTCAATGGCTTGATGGTGGTGCAATCGACTTCACCGTTTTTTGCGCCACATGCTTACTGGACGATCGACGCGACGTTGCGCGAGGTGGGTCTGCGTACGTATCCTTATCATGCGTATGTTCCCTCATTTGGAGAATGGGGTTTTGTACTCGCCTCGCCGCAATTGAATTATCAGCCGCCGACCCAATACCGTTTGCCGATGCGTTTTTTGAATGCCGATACCACCCGAGAAATGTTCCTGTTTCCAACCGACATGCAACGCTTGCCGATGGCACCGAATCGATTGAATACGCAATCCTTGGTCAATGAGTTTGAACAAGACTGGCGACAAGTGATTCGTTGATGGTACGCTAATGGACAGACGCTCATTTTTATTATGGTCGGGTGTTGGCGGCGCTGCGGCGCTCGGCACTGTTGCTGGATTTTCGCACTGGCAAGAAATTCCTTCCATCGTCCATTATCCGGGTCGGGCCGAAGGCCATTTTTTGCGCAACCTTTTGCGCGATCATCGCAGTCTGCCGCCCCCCTCTGCCCAATTTGAAACCGATGTGGTGATCCTCGGCTCCGGCATTGCAGGCCTGACTGCTGCGTGGAAGATGAACAAGGAAGGCCACCAGAATTTCGTGATGATCGATGGTCCTCAACCATACGGCAATGCGGCTGGCGGTCATTTCGGCGACCTTGCTTATCCGACCGGCGGACACTATCTTCCGCTGCCTTCGCCAGAATCGGTGCATGTGCGTGAGTTGCTCAGCGACCTTGGCATCATCTTGCGCAACCCTCTGAGCGAACGTCCGTATTACGACGAGCGATTCATTTTGCATGGGCCAGAAGAACGCCTGCTTTTTAACGGCCAATGGCAGGATGGCTTTATCCCGACTGAAGGGGTGCCGCAGCAAGAACGACAAGAACACAAACGCTTTTTTGCCGAAGTCGAACGCCTGCGTGCCCTGCGCGGTTCCGATGGCAAACGCATATTCGTTTTCCCCACAGCGCTGTCTTCCACTGATCCCGAATGGCAGGCGCTGGACCGCATTACGTTGAAAACATGGCTCGATCAACAGGGGTATCGCTCGCCGACCTTGCATTGGTACCTCAATTATTGCTGCCGCGATGATTACGGAACACGCTACGATCAGGTCTCAGCCTGGGCGGGCCTGCATTACTATTGCAGCCGCTGGGGGCAAGCAGAAAATGCTGGCAACGGTGCCTGGCTTACTTGGCCCGGCGGCCTGCATCCGTTGGCAGAGGCAATGGATAACGCGGCTGGGAAACGACGCAGAAGTGGCACAGCCATTTCCCTTAAATCTGTCGCAGGAGGTGGGGTAGAAGTGGTGTATTTTGAACTGGTCGATGGCGTGCCCCGCACTACCCGCGTACGTGCGAGAAAAGCAATTTGCGCCATGCCGCTGTATGTGGCTGCGCGTGTGGTCGAAGGCATCACAAATTTCGGTTTCGATCCGGCCATCCATGTGCCCAGTTATGCGCCGTGGATGGTCTCTAACTTTTTGATGAGCGATTTCCCGGAAGAGCTGCCACAGGTGCCCCTGTGTTGGGATAATGTGGTCTATCAGGAACCCGGCTTAGGCTATGTGGTGTCCACTCATCAGGACATCCGCGCCACTCCCCCACAGAAAACAGTTTTCAGCGCATACCGCGCTTTGTCGGACCATACACCAGAAAGTGCGCGCCAATGGTTAGAACAAGCCAGCGCAAAAGAATTGCTTGCAGCGGCAAGCGCCGATCTGAAAACAGCTTACGGCTGGAAATTTTCCGCTTGCGTCGAGCGCGTCGAAATCACTGTGCGCGGCCACGCAATGGCAGCACCCCGGCCAGGTTTTCGCAGCAATGCGGGATTGCAGGCGTTGCGTGAATTGGATGGGCCTATCCTCTTTGCGCATGCGGATTTATCCGGTTTTTCGGTCTTTGAAGAAGCGGCCTGGTGGGGTTATCGAGCAGCGCAATTGGTGATGAAATAAGCCATTCCTAATCGCAAACAATCAACAAGTTGCAAATTGCAGATTAAGTCCGGTGCGCTGTTGGTGGTAATCTCTGCTGAGCATTTTTAGCCACGCATTTAAGGGAAGTCGTCCATGTCACAACCTATCTTTAAATTCAGCCGTCGTTCATCGCTGTCACCCTTCATTTCTGAGCAATCGACTGACGGGGTTCGATTAAATGGGGTGGCGCATTTGTCCTCACCCTCAGCGTCAGGCAAGCGACGGCATTTTTTGCGAACGTTGGGCGTACATTCAGCACAGGTAGCGATAGCAAGCATGTTGCCGTGGCCAGTCATGGCAGGTACTGTTAAAAATAAATCTGGAAAACACCCTACGTTCTTTGACGTGCGGTCCTTCGGTGCTGTCGGCGATGGTCGTACCCTGGACACCAGTGCAATCCAACGGGCGATTGAGGCGGCATCGGTAGCGGGGGGTGGGACTGTGGTTTTCCCGGCGGGAAATTACCTCAGTTTTTCTATCCGCTTGCAAAGCCATATTGAACTTCACCTCAGTGCAGGCGCGACGCTGATCGCAGCCGATCCCGATAAACACGCTGGTCGTTACGATGAAGCCGAGCCCAATAAATGGGATACCTTCCAGGATTTCGGTCACAGCCATTTTCATAACAGCCTGATCTGGGGCGAACATCTCGAAAACATTGCGATCACCGGCACGGGCCGTATTTATGGCTTGGGCTTGACCCCTGCCGGGCCGGGTCCGCGCCGCACCGCCAAGGTCAGCGATATGCCGTTGAGCTTGCGCGGCAGTGATCCGTATGGTGAAAACACGGTGGGCAAAGTGTATGGTGCCGATATGCTGGGTAAGGGCGATAAAGCTATCGCACTTATCCATTGCCGCAATGTGTTGCTGCGTGATTTCAGTATTTTGTTGGGCGGCCACTTTGCTGTTCTCGCGACCGGCGTCGATCAACTGACGATTGATAATCTGACCGTCGATACCAATCGCGATGGCTTTGATATTGATGGCTGCCGCCATGTACACATTACCAATTGCAGTATCAATTCTCCCAATGACGATGCAATTTGCCTCAAGAGTTCTTATGCGTTAGGCGAGGCACGTCTTACCGAAAATGTCAGTATTAGCCATTGCCAAGTCTCTGGCTTTGATCTCGGTACTTTTCTCGATGGCACTTTCAAGCGTACGCAACAATTGGCGCCCGACAAGGATGGTGTCGTGGGGCGTATCAAACTTGGCACCGAGTCCAACGGGGGATTTCGTAACATCGCTATTTCCGATTGCGTTTTTGAACGTTGTCGTGGGCTCGCGATTGAAAGTGTGGATGGCGGCCTCATCGAAAATATCACCGTCAGCAATCTGGTCATGCGTGACTTGACCAATGCGCCGCTGTTCATTCGTCTCGGGCGACGTATGCGTGGGCCGGAAGGCAGCGCAATAGGTAAGATCCGTGGCATCAATATCAGCAATATCGTCGTCTCAAATGCCGATGCGCGGTATTCCTCTATCATTGCGGGAATTCCTGGCCATCCTATTGAAGATGTTCGACTCAGCAATATTCATATTTCCCACCTGGGTGGCGGTAGCACTGCGGATGCAGCTCTCGAATTACCGGAAAACGAAAGCAGTTATCCCGACCCCAGCATGTTTGGCGTTACGTCAGTTCACGGTTTGTTTGCACGCCATGTAAACAATCTCGAAGTACATCATGTAGACATTGCATTTACCCAGCCCGATTTGCGCCCGGCAATCGCATTACACGATGTTGCTGGCGCCAGTTTCGACGCAGTCAAAGTACCCTCTGTGAAAGGCGTTTCCGCTTTTGTATTGCGTGAGGTGCGTGATTTCAATATAAGAAATTGTCCGGGTTTACCAGACAGCAAACGAGATATTGTCACGCACGAAACGATGTGATTTCTCTGTAGCACCCCTCTTCGAATCGTGCAAGACATTGCACGGATTAGCCGGGGTACCCCCTTTTTTGCAACAGGACTTACGATATGGTTCGTTTTCTTCCCCCTTCGTTTATTCTCGCGGGCAGCCTCATGGCGAGTCTGGTGTGCGGCATGGCTACGGCCCAGGTCGATCACCTCAGTGGCGTGAGTACCGTTCGCGCACATCCCCGGATTTTGCTGGCGCCGGGTCAGGAAAAAGCCATCCTGCAGAAAATCGTTACCGACAAGGTAGCTCAGCATCTCCACGAGGCCATACTCACGGAGTGCGATAAATTACTCACTGTCGCACCTGTTGAACGCATCAAAACGGGCCGGCGACTATTGCATGTATCGCGTGAAGCCCTGCGCCGATTATTTTTTCTGTCGTATGCCTATCGCATGAGTGGGCAGGAAAAATATCTCAAACGCGCCGAGCAGGAAATGTTAGCTATTGCCGCTTTCAGCGATTGGAATCCATCGCATTTTCTCGACGTCGGGGAGATGACTATGGCGATGTCCATCGGCTACGATTGGTTGTACGATGGCCTGGCTGGAGCATCGCGCAACTTAATCAAAGAGGCCATCGTACAAAAAGGAATCGATACTTCCTTGGTACCCGGCCTGGGCTGGCTTAAAGCAACCAACAACTGGAATCAAGTCTGTAGCGCAGGCATGGTATTTGGGGCGATGGCAACCTACGAGGATGATCCCGTCAAGGCAAAAAATATTATTAATCGCGCCATCGATTCGGTCGGATTGCCGATGGCTGAATACGCCCCCGATGGTGCTTATGCGGAAGGCTACAGCTATTGGGGCTACGGTACCAGTTTCAATGTTCTGCTCATCAGCGCCCTTGAAAACTTATTTGGCGCCAGCTATGGTCTGAACGAGAAACCCGGCTTTTTAAATACGGCAGCCTATCTGGAAAATATGACCGGCCCGACGGGGTTGCCGTTCAACTATTCGGATGGCCGCGATGAGGTCGAATTTCATCCTGCCATGTTTTGGTTTTCCCAACGTCAAAACGATCCTTCTCTTTTATGGGTTGAGCGTAAGCGCTTGTTGAGTGGTGATTTGAAGGAGGACCTGAACAATCGATTGTTACCAGCTACCATGCTCTGGCTCGGGGACCAGAATTTGCTCGCCGTAACGCCGCCAAAGATAACTACCTGGATGGGAAGGGGGAAAAATCCGGTGGCCTTGATGCGTACCTCGTGGACCGATCCGAACGCCATTTTTGTGGGGATCAAAGGTGGCAGCCCATCACTCAGTCACGGCCACATGGATGCCGGTTCGTTTGTGATGGATGCTGAGGGCGTGCGCTGGGCGATGGACTTCGGCATGCAAGAATACGAATCGCTGGAATCGAAGAAGGTCGATTTGTGGAATATGCGCCAGAACTCACAACGATGGGAAGTTTTTCGCTACAACAATCTTGCCCATAACACGCTCACCGTCAACGGCCAACGCCAGCGGGTAGAGGGTAAAGCCACGATTACCGATTTCTCGGATGTACCTGGTCTGATGAGTGCCACGGTCGATCTGAGCGAGCTCTACAAAGGCACGCTTGCCAAAGCTGGCCGACGCATTGCTATTACGGATCAAAAGCTGGTAAAGGTAGACGACGAAGTAGAAGCCGACACCGAGCCGACCACTATTCGCTGGACGATGGCGACACCGGCCACAGTCAAGTTCATTAGCCCGGACAAAGCCGAGCTAAGCAAAAATGGGAAGAAGCTCACCGTACAGGTGGACGCGCCAGCAGGCATGGTTCTTAAAACTTGGCCCACAGATCCACAGCACGATTACGATGCGTCCAATCCCGGTACGACGCTGCTGGGTTTTGAGGTGACGATTCCAGCCCACGCCAAAGCGACTCTGGCCGTTCGACTGATTCCTGAGAGAGCGGCTCAAACGAAGGCAATGAGGTCAGAGTGACGGTAATTGGCGGGAGTTTAACTACTCACGCTGGGTTTGGTTAAAAAATGCGATCGAAATGGGTGCTTATGCTAATTAGCCAAACCCCTGTTCTTCAAATAAATCACATTTTTGATTTTGATATGTCTGGATAGATGGGCCATTTTAGGTGACCTTTGAATAAGGTCGGGATGTTTTATAAACGCACATCAGACGACATGCACAAATAGGGAATCAAATACCGTTTGAATTTCCACAACAATCTTATGCCAATCAGCAATACGCTGTTAGGAGGATAATTTCATGACTTGCCCGAAATGCTAACGGATGTTACGCATTCTAGATGAGGGAAAATATTTCAAAAGGCACAATTTCATGGGCAGGAGCCGTCTTCTCCGCTTAACATCAGATGCTAAGGCTACGCTGATTAAGTTACTGCGCACCCCGTTTTGCATTTGCGATGCTTACCGTACAGTCGTACGGCTGCGCTTCTCAATACAAATTCGGCGCGCTCGCTACACTTAATCAGCGTAGCCCTAATGTAGAAATACCGGCTGACTCATCATCACATCAAAATTTCCCAAAAAGTCATCGATTTCCTCAATGCTTGGTTCTGATGCAATTAGTTCTTGCACATCATGACGGAATGACTGCGCCAGCGTCCCGCCTATGAAGAGCTCCCGCTTCCCGGATTTATCCATGATTTCATATCCGCCAAAACGAAGCGTTTCACGATTATCGTCGGCGACGAATTCCACCACGCTGTACTGCTCGCTATTGTAGATCAGGTTCATTTTGGTTCCTTCACCTTTCTGTATTGCAGGAAAACTGCATTACGTCTATAACGCGAGAAATGGGTGCATCTAGACAAATTTCAAGTAGATGCACGTGCTGATTGTCATAGTTATTGTAACGGTTGTTGCCGCATCTAACTTAAATAGGACTTACGCAAAACCGTAACAATTTGTTACGAATTGACGTAAGCCCAAGTTAACTTGGAAGTATGTAAAGTTCAGGGCATGAAACCAACGCGCCTTGATTACTGCCAGTATTTACTTGTTGCTCAAACCAACTACACG
>JANXTY010000061.1 GCA_025352145.1 Oxalobacteraceae bacterium | reverse complement strand
TGTGTCATCCCAGCGAACGCTGGGATGACACACCAATCAATAAACGTTTTCTTCATCGACTTTATCTGCGGCAGATCTTACCTACCTCAAGTATTCCAAATACGCGGCACCACCGCAGCACATCCCATATATTCCGGTCGCAAATACTGCCACACGCACAACATCACGCGCCGTGCCGTTTCGCTGGAATCGCCCAGATAACGCGCCACCAGCACCGACTTGACATTGCTGATGCCGAACTCTCCCGGATGCGCAACGAGCAAACCCACTGCATCACACAAAGTATTCAACAATGCAGCCGAGGGTGATTTTCCGACCGCAATCAGGGTTGCATACACGGTTTTTCCGGCAAGGCCGACCGGACTCTGCATGGCGGCACTGCCGCCAGCCAGCGTACCCTGCTCCCACCACAACAATTTCCCTTCACGCCGGATGGTCGTGTTTTGCCTTATTTTCCCACTTTGAAATGACTCGCCCGAAGCGGTACGGCCAAAACATAAAATATCGCAACCGATATAGCTGGCGTCCTTGCCGAGCGCAATCGTTTGCGACAGCTGCACTTCGGCGGCATCAAAAAAAATCGTTTCCTGCGGCAGCCATTCCAGCTTTGCACCAACTGCAATATCGAGTCGGATGTCTTGGCGTGACACACGTCCATTAGCCTTGTACCATTTCGCTGCGCCGGGTGTCGTGATGAGCGCATGTGCGTCGACATCGACGCGCGCAGTCAACGCCAGCGCATCGCCGCCAACCACGCCGCCCGGCGGATGCACCACGATGGCATGACATATTTTTTCGCCTTCGGGATACAGCGGTTTTTGCACGCGCAGCGGACCGAAGTGGGTGCGCTCGATCAGGCGCGTAGTGCCGGTATCGTCGGCGAAACCTAAAGATAAACGCGCTTGCCACGGTTGCCAAATTTGAAAATCTGACACCTGCGCAAAATCGTCTGCGCGCTTGGCATCGCCGCCCAGACTGGCGCACTCATCAACAAGATTACAGGCATCGCTCATTTTCATGCCGCGACTATACCGCCAAATGCCGCTTTACATCATCGCCGCCCATCTGATCCTGCGTACCGCTGGCGACCACTTCTCCACGCGAGAGCACCACAAACTTATCGGCCAGCGCATGGGCAAAATCGAAGTATTGTTCGCACAGAAGAATACCGATGTCGCCGCGCTGGCGCAGCAGGCGGATCACGCGCTCGATGTCTTTGATGATCGACGGCTGGATGCCCTCAGTCGGCTCATCGAAAATGATCAGCTGCGGATCGGCCAGCAAAGCGCGAGCAATTGCCAATTGTTGTTGCTGGCCGCCGGATAAATCACCGCCACGACGTTGCAGCATTTCCTTGAGTACCGGAAAAAGTTCGTATACTTCTTCCCGGATCACCGATGCCTTTTTCCCCGACTTGGTTGCCATGCCCATTAACAGGTTTTCTTCCACCGTCAGGCGGGCAAAAATTTCACGCCCCTGCGGCACATAAGCCATGCCTTGCCCAGCGCGTTGATGCGGCTTGAGCTTGGTGATGTCGCGGCCATTGAAGGTCACGCTGCCTTGCGCCACCGGCAACACGCCCATCAGGCATTTAAGCAAGGTGGTTTTGCCCACGCCATTGCGGCCAAGCAGTGCCATGCACTGGCCTTTCTCCACTGACAAGGAAATGCCGCGCAGAGTGTGCGATGAGCCGTAATATTGATTTAAGTTGTCAACTTGTAGCATGCTGTCTTTCTCATCGCCCTAGATAGACTTCGATCACGCGCTCGTCCGATTGCACCTGTTGCATCGTCCCTTGCGCCAATACCGAGCCTTCATGCAAGACCGTGACCTTGCCCTGTTGTGCAATCTCGGTGACGAAACCCATATCGTGTTCCACCACCATGATCGAATGTTTACCGCGCAATTCGTTGAGCAGTTCGGCAGTACGTGCGGTCTCGGCGTCGGACATGCCCGCCACCGGCTCGTCGAGCAAAATCAGTTGCGGCTCCTGCATGAGCAGCATACCGATTTCCAGCCATTGTTTTTGTCCGTGGGACAGCAAACCGGCCAGACGGATTTCTTGGCCGTTGAGCCGGATCAGTTTTAGAATATCGTCGATTTTTCCTCTTTGTTCCGAGCTCAATCGAGAAAACAAAGTCGGCCTGACGCGCTTGTCCATCTTCATCGCCAGTTCCAGATTTTCAAACACGGTGTGCTGTTCGAATACGGTCGGGCGCTGGAATTTGCGACCGATTCCGGCGTGCGCAATTTCGTATTCGGTCATCTTGGACAAATCCATGGTTTGACCAAAAAACGCGGTACCGGCACTGGGCCGCGTCTTGCCGGTGATCACATCCATCATCGTGGTTTTACCCGCGCCGTTAGGGCCGATGATGCAGCGCAGCTCGCCGACGGAAATATCCAGGCTCAACTGATTGAGCGCCTTGAATCCATCGAAGGAGACGGTGATTTCTTCCAGATACAAAATCGCGCCGTGACTGGTATCGACGCCCTCACCCTTGATGCGTCCATACGGAACGCCTTGATCGCCGGGTTCGCCGCTGACATAGGTTTGGCCGGGCGCCAATACTTCGCTCATGCTTTTTCCTCCTTCAGGGTGCCGGAATTAGCATCCTTTTTCGTCGGCAATCTCTGTGCCCATAATTTCTGCGCCAAACCCAGAATGCCTTTTTGCATGAATAGCGTCACCAGAATAAATAACAACCCCAATGCAAACAACCACAAATCCGGGAAGGCCGTAGTGAACCAGCTCTTTAAACCGTTGACGGTGAATGCGCCAATGATCGGGCCGATCAAAGTGCCGCGCCCGCCGACAGCAGCCCAGATCACCATTTCAATCGAGTTACCCGGCGACATTTCAGATGGATTAATAATTCCCACTTGCGGCACATATAAGGCGCCGGCAATACCGCACAACACTGCCGACAATGTCCACACGAACAGCTTGAACCAGAGCGGATCGTAGCCGATGAACATCAGGCGCGATTCGGAATCACGCACCGCTTGCAACACCCGGCCCAGCTTGGAAGTGACGATTGCACGGCACAGCACCAGCGCTCCCACCAACAGCGCCAGCGTGATCAGATACAGCACCGCCTTGGTCGATGGCGCAGTCACGCTGAAGCCGAGAATGCGCTTGAAATCGGTGAAGCCGTTGTTGCCGCCGAAGCCAGTATCGTTACGAAAAAACAGCAACATGAAAGCAAACGTCATCGCTTGCGTGATGATGGAAAAATATACGCCCTTGATGCGCGAACGGAAGGCAAAAAATCCGAACACGAATGCCAGCACACCCGGCACCAATATCACCAGCGCCATGCAATACCAAAAGTTATCGGTCATCGACCAGTACCAGGGATAGGTTTTCCAATCGAGAAAAACCATGAAGTCCGGCAAATTACTTTGATACACACCATCGCGGCCAATCGCTCGCATCAAATACATGCCGTGCGCATAAGCGCCAAGCGCGAAAAAAACACCATGACCCAACGATAAAATTCCGGTGTAGCCCCATACCAGATCCAGTGCTAATGCAGCTAGGGCGTAGCACATGAACTTGCCGACCAGCGAAATGACATAGCTCGACATGTGCAGCACATGGCCATCGGGGAAAACGAGATTAAGTATCGGCAGCGAAGCCGCAATAAATACGATCGTTATGATGCCGAGCCATGCGGGACGGGAATACAAAGGGCTATTCATTTGCCTGTTCACCTGCGTAGAAGAGAGGAAATTCTTCATCATTCGACGCTCCTTCCCTTCATCGCAAACAATCCTTGCGGACGACGCTGAATAAAAATAATGATGAACACCAAAATAAATATTTTCGCCATCACAGCACCGGCCACAGGCTCCAAAAATTTGTTCACTTCGCCCAAACCCAGTGCGGCGATGACGGTACCGGCCAATTGGCCAACGCCGCCCAGTACCACCACCATAAAGGAATCAACGATATAGCTTTGCCCTAAGTCAGGCCCAACGTTCCCCAGCTGCGAGAGAGCAACCCCGCCCAAACCAGCGATGCCGGAACCCAGCCCGAATGTCATCATGTCGATTTTGGCAGTCGATACGCCGACACAATCGGCCATGCGGCGATTTTGCGTGACGGCCCGCACGAACAACCCTAGACGGGTTTTGTTCAATAGGAGCCAGACCGCCACGACCACAAACAAAGCGAAGAAAATAATGATGATGCGGTTATACGACAGTACCAAAGAACCTAATACGGTAATGCCCCCCGACATCCAGGACGGGTTAGCAACCTCGACATTTTGAGCACCAAAAATAGTGCGCACCAATTGCATCAACATCAGGCTGATGCCCCAGGTAGCTAAGAGAGTTTCGAGCGGACGACCATAAAGCCAGCGAATGACTGTACGTTCCAGCGCAATCCCCACCGCAGCTGCGACAATGAAGGCGGCGGGCAATGCCACTATCAGATAAGCGTCCACCACGCCGGGAAGGTATTTTCTGAACAGAATTTGGCATACGTATGTGGTATAAGCGCCGATCATCAGCAACTCACCATGCGCCATATTGATGATACCCATCAGACCGAAGGTAATCGCCAAGCCCAGGGCCGCCAGTAACAACACGCTGCCCAACGATATGCCATAAAACAAATTACCAACAAATTCCGTGCGCATCAAACGGCTATTGATGTCGCCTAAAGTCGCCACCACCGCAACGCGCACCGATTCATCTGGTTCGACATAACTGCCATCGGTATTTTTCTCCAGCATTCTTTGTAATAGCGGCTTAAGATTGGCATTGGTACTACCAGCCAGTCCGATCACCGCCGATTTACGCAGCGCAGGATCGGGTGCCTGCAAATTCGCAGTCGACACCAGCAATTGCAAAATCGCTTTAATATCGGCATCGTTTTCTTTTTCAAATGCTTTGCGAATTAATGGCGCTTGCGCGGGATCGATGGCTTTTTGCAGCTCTAGCGCAGCGGTCATGCGCAGCTTGCGCTCACGTGAAAACAACTTTAAACCAGATAACGCGGCTTCAACTGCCCCGCGCAGGCGATTATTGACGGTAATGGCCTCGGCACCTTCTGGCACTGTACTCGTCTGGCCTGTCGCCGGATCAAGCGTTTTGTCATCAATGACAATCAACACTTTCCCATCCAGAGTCACGAACAGGGCATCGTCCTTCATTGCCTGCAGCAGTGTAGCGGCATCATCATTAGCCAGCACAGCAATCTTGGTGACCGCTTCAATACGGGCATCGGGGTCATCCCCCGCTAATGGCTTAAGGAGTGCGGGATCGATTACGGCATGGGCGGCCAGCGCTGGCAAAAATAGACAGGCAGCCATTAACAATTTTTTCATCAGCCTCATCTTTATCGTTGTTGTAAGAGACGGTGTGTGCAATTGGGGAATACGGGAAGGTGGGGAGAACCAATACGTGAAAGGGGAATACTTACAAAACAATAGCTGCTTCCACGTATCGGCAATCCTCAATACTGACAATGTGATGATTCGATGGAATCGTGGCAACGCCTAGCAGCCTGTCGGACTGTGGGGTAGATAACGCGTTGCAAGCGATCTTTACAAACCATTACACACCATTACAATTTTTGCTTATCTTCGTTCCCAGTAATGTAAGGACTCCAAGGTTGGGCGCGAATCGGGCCTTTCGTTTTCCACACCACGTTAAATTGGCCATCGCCCTTGATTTCACCGATCATGACTGGCTTATGCAAGTGATGATTGGTTGGGTCCATGGTCAAAGTAAATCCGGATGGTGCTTTGAAAGTCTGTCCGCCCATTGCAGCAATAACTTTGTCGGTATCGGTCGATTTTGCTTTCTCAACCGCTTGTTTCCACATGTGGATACCGACGTAAGTTGCTTCCATTGGATCGTTGGTGACCACGGTGTTGGCGTTAGGCAGTTTATTGGCCACTGCATAGGCTTTCCACTGTTCGATGAAAGCGGTATTGACCGGGTTTTTGACTGACTCGAAATAATTCCATGCCGCCAAATGACCCAGCAAAGGCTTGGTATCGACGCCACGCAACTCCTCTTCACCAACAGAGAATGCGACAACCGGCACATCGGTCGCTTTCAAACCTGCATTACCCAGTTCTTTGTAAAACGGCACGTTGGAATCACCATTGATGGTGGAGATCACCGCTGTTTTACCCCCAGCAGAAAACTTCTTGATATTGGCAACGATGGTTTGATAATCGGAGTGACTGAACGGTGTGTAAACTTCATCAATATCCGTGTCTTTCACACCTTTGCTATGCAGGAAGGCGCGCAGAATTTTATTGGTAGTGCGTGGATAGACATAGTCAGTGCCAAGCAATACAAAGCGCTTGGCACCGCCGCCTTCTTTGCTCATCAGATATTCGGTCGCTGGAATGGCTTGCTGATTCGGTGCAGCACCAGTGTAGAACACATTTTTCTCTAACTCTTCACCCTCATATTGCACAGGATAAAACAGCAGGCTGTTGAGCTCTTTAAACACGGGCAGTGTTGATTTGCGCGAGACTGAAGTCCAGCAACCAAACACAACGGCTACCTTGTCTTGCGAAATCAGCTGACGCGCTTTTTCTGCAAACAAGGGCCAATTCGAGGCAGGATCCACAATGACAGGCTCAAGTTGCTTGCCCATGACCCCACCATGCGCATTGATATCTTTAATTGTCATCAGCGCGACGTCTTTGAGCGACGTCTCAGAGATGGCCATCGTGCCCGACAGAGAGTGCAAAATTCCCACCTTGATCGTGTCAGCCGCGAACGCGGATGTCACAAAAGACGATACGGCTAAAGTAAAAGCGCCGACTGTGGTCGCTTTCAAAAGTGTACGACGAGACATAATTTCTCCTAGCGTGATTAAATTTATTTGAAATAAATGTGGTGTGCTGCCCTATCGCTCTAGCAGAATGCGTGCCATCGCTTTTCTATATCGGTTCTCCTCTACACCGGTAAAGAAGCGCTATTTTGGTGCGCCTTGCGACTTAACTTAGAAGAAGAGGGGGTTGCGTGCATAGAAACAGTGCGAAGCATGCAATGCACTGCATCGATGTGGGTAGCAATTTGGAAGCTATGCACTTGATACGCGCGCCGCGATCATGGACTTACTCACATTTTCCAATTTTATCGTTCTATTGTTTTGAGCTAAGGCCACTGACCTCGCTGCTCAAAAAGCCGAATTTGCACTTAGCGTATTGATCGCTTGCGCCAAAAAGATGCGACTCTGCCTCATTTAGAAACTAAATTTTTCAGCTCATTGCAGTCTCTTTATGGGCAAAATACGTTGTGCAGAATGATTCGTTTCCCTCTTGGTGCGATTACATTCGTCGCTAATTAACAACACCACGCGACTTGTTATCCGCTCGTAATCTGTACATGGTTCAAAGCTTGCTTTATGCTTCACGTCGAGTTGTCGACCTCAGCAACCCCTCAGGGCACGAACTGTGTACCCTATCTCATTATTTTTTAATCTAGGAGAAATTAATGCTTACTAAAACAAAATTGGCTGCTGCTGCCTTACTCGTTATCGCTGGTTCCGCGCAGGCCGAAGTAAAGGTCTACGGTA
Organism: Oxalobacteraceae bacterium; assembly: GCA_025352145.1. Classification (GTDB taxonomy): domain Bacteria; phylum Pseudomonadota; class Gammaproteobacteria; order Burkholderiales; family Burkholderiaceae_D; genus JANXTY01. The sequence goes on along the minus strand of JANXTY010000061.1, from coordinate 200,867 downwards.
TGCTAGACCTGTCAGTCGGATCGTTTGATACTGCCCATGCAAAAAATGCATCCACTCGCGCCTCCAAGGTTGAGAGCGGCAACATGCAAACCAGCTTTATCGGATTCTCTGCTGACGAAAATTTGGGCGGCGGCTTGAAAGCTGAAATCGCCATCGAGTCTTTCCTCCAACCTGATACGGGCGCGGTTATACCCGTGACAAATAAAGCCGGGGGGTTCTGGGGTCGCGGTTCCTTCGTCGCGCTATCGGGTGATTTCGGTAAAGTAGCTTTGGGTCAATACGACAATCCACTGTTCACTTCTGGATACACATACAACCCGTTTGGCAGCTCATTTAGTTTTTCCCCAACCATGCGTCACTTCTACTATGGTGCGGGCGCTATTGCGCAATCGGCAGCGGGTACTGGATTCGATACTGGATTTGTCAATTCTATCACCTATGAAACCCCGACTATGAGTGGGTTCAGCGGTACACTTCAGCTCTCCCCAAAAGAATCGACTGCAGCTGGTAAAGGTAATAGCTATGCGGCATCCGGCTCTTACAATATTGGCGCTTTCAGCGGCTCGCTCACCTATGTAAAATCGGGTATAGCCTTGGCTTATGACGCTGACGAAAAAGTCATGGGCCTGGGTGCTAGCTATGACTTCGGCGTAGTAAAAGCATTTGGTCAATACACCACAGTCAAACAAACTTCTGCCATAAAAAATGATGATGTTATCTACCAAGTAGGCGTATCGGTACCAACATCCGCAGCAGGCGCAGTCTTGGCTTCTTTTGGCAAAGACACGAACAAGCTTACCGTTGGTGGAAAACAAGAGTCAGACACAGTATTGTCGATCGGTTACGATCACAAACTGTCCAAGCGTACAGACATCTACGCAGTGTTTAGCAATAATTCGCATACCAAACTGGAAGCTGGCCGTACTTTCGCAGCTGGTATCCGCCACAATTTCTAATCTTTACCGATTTGAAATGCAAAGCGCCCTTCGGGGCGCTTTTTTTATGGGGCCTGCGACTCTCTTCCCTTCTAAAGACCTTTTGCACAACCGTAGAGCGAGAAGCGCAAGCGGTCGATTGGCGCAGCGAGAAATTCGGACTGTATGCAACAGGCTTGTAGCATGCGCGCATTCTGCAAAAACGTGCGCATCGCAGACTCAACATTCGCCAGGTAGCAGGTTGTGCGAAAGCATCTCTTATGCCCATCAGGCTGGTAACAGCTGGGGCACGTCGACCAATCGAATCATCCATTGAGACCTCTACCCAACCGCTACCCAACCGTAGAAAGCGACAAATTAGTGCATGGAGAAGCGTAACCGCAAGACGGTGCAGTGGACATCGCAGGTATATTTCGTCGCACAGTAGGTTGCGCAGAGGTCTCCCACTATGGCTATGCAATGTCGCACATTTGTCGTGTTACCCCTCATCTCCGGGAAATCCCGATGCCAATCAAGCACAGCGGTAGAAACGGTACTGCCACCCACCTCCCGATAGCCGAATCGTCGTCCCTAGTTCAACTTATCGTGCTTATAAAAAAACACCCGCATAAATGCGGGTGTTTTTGCTAAAAGCCCGAGGGCTATTAAATCAATTACTAAGAGTTCATTAGATTAATACTTGTAACGCACGCCCAAGATGTATGAGCGTCCTGTATGAACATAATCGAGCGGCGCATTGTTATCGACATTGCCAAAGGTAGAACTATTGTAAGCATCAAATTTATCATCATACTGATCTGTTAAATTCAAGCCTTGCAGCGTGAGTGTCAGGTTTTTGTGGATGCTGTAACTTGCCTGCGCATCCACATTGAGCGTGCTGTTTTTCCCTTGGAAATCCGCATTATTGCCGGGCTTGAGAAGACTATTGTATTTAGAACGGTAAGCTGCTGACACCCGAGAAGAGAACTTACTGGATTCGTAGTAAAGCGTAGCGTTATATTGACTTGGCGACATGCCCAGCAAATTTGCTGTCGTAGTGGTTGTCGCCGTGGTCGACAAATAGTAAGCAATTTGCGAATCTACATGGGTGTAGTTTAATACACCGCCAAAGTTGTTAAAGGGCGCAGGTAAAAAAGAGAATGTCTTTTGCAAGTTAACTTCATATCCACGAACCAATCCTCCTGGTGTGGATACTGGGCTGGAAACCAGGAAAGGGGTATCTGCCGTCACTCCGAAAGGCGTTCCCAAAGCGAGATCGTAGCCCAAATTACCATAGGTATCTGTATGCGAAAGAGTCTGAATAGCAGTCTTCATCTTCTTGAAGAAATAGCCCACTGAGAACATAGAGTCTTTGTCTTGATACCATTCTAAGTTCAGGTCGTAATTGGTACTACGGATCGGTTTGAGGAAAGGATTGCCGCCGGTAAAAGTACGTGCCGTGTAGTTAATTGTGCCGCCAGGAGTGAGCGCAGACAATAATGGGCGCGACATTGTCTTGGATGAGGCAAAGCGTACCATTACATTTTTAATCGGCTCTATAGCCACATTTAAAGAAGGCAGTCGATCCGTATATTCTTGCTTAATCGTCGCTCTAGTGGTGGCTGACGTATAGCCGGTTGTCGATTGATTCGTCCTCAAGAAACGAACACCGACATTTCCGCGGAATGTAAGGCCCCCCATATTTTGTTGGAAATCCATCTGCGTATATGCCGCTTTATCTTTTTCCTCCGCGTCCTGATTGGATCCACGCGATCCGCCCGCAGTGTTACTCTGAGTCCAATCATTCCCAGCGGCGTCTATACAATTACAGTCAAACTTTAATGCGGATTTGATCGCATCAAAATTAGGAATCATCCAAGGTTGTTGACCGCCCGCTAGGGACTGTACAGAAACATACTTGGCAAGGTTGGCATTAAGCAAAGCTGCTGCAGGTGCCGTAATGTTCTCACCAAAAGCAGTTGTCGAGCGACGGAATTCGTTAGTATGAAATTCAAATCCCTTCACCTCCAGGCCCACTTTGAGTTTGTAGTTATCGGTTAAATCGTAAACAGCGTCGAGCTTATCCGTTTTGAATATGTTATTCGTCTGATTAGGACGTACGCGTATCAAACTGGCATCTCCTTTAGCGGTTGAGGACGATACATTCCAGTAACACGCTTGATCCACCGTACAACCGGCCACCTTGCCGTAGTTGAAGACGGGCGCATTCGGTGAGGTATAGTCATAGCTGTACCCCTGCACATCATATGCATCGAGACTCAGTGTAGTTTGCTCGGGATTGGCTTGAACCGAATTGGAGCCACCGATGAACAATTTAAGCCTTAGCTTTTCGCCGACATTTTGCTCAACGGTCATATTAAGCTGGTTAAAGATAGACTCAAGTTGGTCGTGGCGATTTTCTGAACGCATGTCAATGCCATTGAAACTGGCTTTGGACAATTCACCATTCGGATTGATCGTATAGTTATAGACGCTTGATTGTGGCGTCCCCTGACCGGAGCGGCTAAAAGAGAGCGCTTCGAGATACTGCTCATTACGATTGGCAGTGAAATCAGAATGCATACCGTCCAAGGTGATCAGCGTACCTTTGATTGGCTTAAACTGGAGCGAGCCAGTCATGCCTAAACGGCTTTCATCGTAAATGATATGGCCGTAGCGTGGAATACGTGGATGCAACGCCTTGGTAACATCCAACGCAGGTCCGGTCAAATCCGCCAAGGTACCAGCGTTGGTTGTACCCGCAACCGCTGCGGTTGGAATCGGCGTAAATGTTACCCCACCATCAGTACTAACGCTTTTGAAGCGGCTTGCTGAGGTCAGTGCAGCGGTCGAGCCATTTTCCCAACGTGTAGTTGATGGGCCCTCTTCGATTTTATTGTTTCGTGAAAAAGCGACTGACATCAAGGCACCGAATTTACCATCGGCTGAGCGATTTGAAACTAAGAAAGTTTCGCGATCATTTTTCTTTTTGGACAGATCGTTATACTGACCTTGTAGCTGGCCAGCCATTGCAAGTCCCTTGAAATCAAACGGCCGCGGCGTTGCCAGATCGACCGTCGCGCCGAGAGAGCCCTCTTCGATTTCAGCAGAAGGTGTTTTGCGAACAGTAATCGAGCTAAACAGTTCAGCTGCAAAGACGTTAAAGTCAAACCCGCGGTCACGGTTGGTACCGCCAGAAGAATCGCGCCCACCGGACGTAGCTAATGCTTCCATGCCATTCAAGTTAATACGGGTAAATTGCGGCCCCAAACCACGGACTGTGATGGTACGGCCTTCGCCACCGTCACGATCAATCGCGACTCCTGGAATACGTTGCAACGCTTCCGACAAATTATTATCAGGGAATTTGCCGATATCTTCGGCCTTGATCACATCGACAATACTGTCATCTTTCCTTTTTGCAGCAAGGGAAGTTTGCAGGCTACTGCGAAAACCGGTGACAAGGATGGTTTCTGGTGCGCCCGCAGCAGGAGGGGTTTGCGCTTGTACTTGAGCTCCAAAAGCCAAGCTCATTAAAGCAGCAAGTAAAGCGTTCCCCTGCATGTTATTGCGTGCAGTTTTAATTTTGTGACTACCGTGGTGCATAAATTTCTCCAGAGCTGTTATAAAAATTCAGTTTTTCTCAAACCGACCCGACCAAAATTGTAATCTATCGCAACAAAATTCACCATCAACCAAACCAATTTATTCTTCCAGGTGAACCACTATAAAGTTCCAAACATCCTCTATGCGTAAAGAAATAAAGAGGTATTAATGATTTTTAGAATCCGAACTAATCGGAGGGTCATCCATTGGAATTTTAAAACCGACTACATACAAAAAAAGCGTGTGCATCTATTCCAATGGTGCGACAAGCCAACAACTCCCTCCATGACCGCAGATATTTTAATCCGCCCAAAACCGAATTCACTTGCAAAGACAAATCAAAACTTCCTCATCTTAATATTTATACCGCAGGCCTAAAAGGTAAGAGCGTCCGGCGTGCGCCGCATCCGAAGGTGCATTGTTATCGACATTACCAAAAGTCACGTTGCTATAAGAATTGAAACGATCATCGTATTGATCTGTCAGATTAACGCCTTGCAGCGTCAGCGTCAGATTAGGTGTGATGTTGTAGCTAGCCTGGGCATCAACGTTCAAGGTACTATTTTTCCCCTGGAAATCAGAACCGCTACCGGGAAGAAGCTGGTACGTATATGTCGAACGGTAAGCCGTTGTGACGCGTGCTGAGAACTGGCTGGTCTCATAGTAGAGAGTAGCATTTGCCGAGGTTGGCGACATGCCCAGCAAATCAGCCACCGTCACAACAGGGGATGTGGGCGAAAGCAAATACTTCATCTGAGAATTGACGTGTGTGTAGTTAACGACGCCACCCAAATTATTAAACGGCGCAGGCAAGAAATTAAAGGTTTTTTGCAGATTAACCTCGTAGCCTCGGATCAGACCACCTGGAGTATTCACCCAGTTGGTGACCGAAAACGCTGTATTGGCATCGATGCCCATCCCCGCAACCAAGGCTGGATCCAGACCCAAGGAGCCATAAGTATCTTGATGGGCCGTATTCTGAATATAAGTCTTCATGTTTTTGAAGAAATAGCCCACAGAGAATAGGCTGTCCTTGTCTTTATACCACTCCAAATTCAGGTCATAAGTGGTTCCACGAATTGGATCGAGCGTCGGATTACCGCCTTTGTAAGTACGTTTATCGAGATCGATCGAACCAGCTGGCGTCAGGGCTTGCAATGTGGGGCGAGACATCACCTTGGACATACCAAAGCGCAACATGACATCTTTAACGGGCTCCACATTCAAATTCAAAGAAGGCAGCCTATCTGTATAGTCGTGGGTCGCCGTTTGATATTGCGGCGGAGGCGCTACACCTGCGACGGTTGGCAACGTAATGTAAGCGGATGTAGCCTGATTGGTTTTTACAACGCGCAGGCCGGTATTGCCACGTACCGTCATACCCATAATCTTGTGATTAAAATCGACTTGGGCATATATCGCCTTATCCTGTTCTGTCGCGTCCTGATTCTGAGCGCGCGCAGCGGAAACTGTATTGGTTACCGTAAAAGGATTAGTGGTCGCAGGAAGACCGGCTCCGGGAAAGGCAGGAACGATACAGTTACAAGCGAAGTTGATAGCGGATTTAATGGCGTTAAAGTTGGGAATCACCCAAGTCTGCTGCCCACCTCCGCTGCCCATCGTTTGTGGAGAAACATAGTTGGCAAGATTGGCGTTAAGATAAGCTGCTGCATTGGCAGGAATATTTTCACTGGCAAGACGGGCCTCTACAGTTTTGAAAGTGAAATTTTTCAGCTCCGCACCCATCTTAAGTCTATCGCTTTCGGTCAAGTCATAAACCAGGTCGATTTTGTTGGTGGTGAATTTATTGTTCGTTTGGTTTGGCCGTATCCGCACCAAACTGGCATCCCCTTTGGTTGCCGAAGAAGAAATCGCCCAGTAACAGGCTTGATCAACCGTACAACCATTCAGCTTGCCGTAATTAAAGACCGGAGCACGAGAATTCGTGTAATCGTAACTGTAGTTCTGCACATCATAAGCATCAAGGGTTAGCGTGGTCTGTTCTGGATTAAGTTGCGCGGAATTAGAACCTCCGGCAAACAACTTGAGCTGCAACTTATCCGTGATTTTTTGATCGACGCTCAGGTTGATCTGATTAAAAATAGATTCGAGTTGGTCGTGACGATTCTCAGAGCGCACGTCCACATTATTAAAGCTGCCTTTATACAGCTCACCATTGGCGTTGATCGCATAGTTATAAACACTGGTGGATGGATTGCCCTGGGTATTGAGAGGAGTTGCAGAACCACGGCTAAAGGAGATCACTTCCAAATACTGCTCGTTACGATTGGCGGTGTAATCAGAATGCATGCCGTCCAAAGTAATCAAGGTACCTTTGATAGGCTTGAACTGGAGGGAGCCGGTTAAACCTAACCGGTTTTCCTCATAGACGAGATGACCATAACGTGGAATACGGGGATGCAATGCCTTGGTCACATCCAGCGCGGGGCCGGTCAAGTCAGCCAGGCTACCAGCGTTGACCGTAGTGGTTGCAAGAAGGGGAATAGGAATAAAAGTGGTGCCGCCATCGGTACTGACACTTTTGAAGCGCAGCCCCGTAGACTGCGCAGTAGGGGCACCCGCTGCACTCGATAAAGAACCATTTTCCCAACGCCCGCTCGAAGGCCCCTCTTCGATTTTATTGTTGGTGGAATAAGCGACTGACATCATAGCGCCGAATTTCCCATCAGCGCTGCGATTGGTCACCATGAACGTCTCGCGTTCATTTTTCTTTTTCGACAGGTCGTTATACTGGCCCGTTAAAGAGCCAGCCATGGCAAATCCCTTGTAATCAAAAGGCCGGGGAGTACTCAAATCGACGGTGGCACCCAGCGAGCCTTCTTCGCTCTCGGCACTAGCTGCTTTGCTTACTTTGATAGAACTAAAAAGTTCAGCGGCAAAGACGTTAAAATCGAAACCCCGGTCACGGTTGGCACCGCCGGAAGAATCGCGGCCACCAGTGGTAGCCAGCGCCTCCATACCGTTCAGTTTAATACGGGTAAATTGACCACCTAAACCGCGCACCGTAATGGTCCGCCCTTCCCCGGCGTCGCGGTCAATTGCCACACCTGGAATACGCTGCATGGCTTCGGACAGATTATTGTCTGGAAATTTACCGATGTCTTCCGCCTTGATTACATCGACGATAGTATCTTCTGCTTTCTTGACTGCAATAGAACTTTGCAAGCTGGCACGAAAGCCCGTGACAATGACCATTTCCGTGTTGGCAGCAACAGGCGCGGCTTGCGCGAATGCGTCACTCCCGAAGGAGAAAGCCATCAATGCCATGATTAAAGCGCTTGCTTGCGCATGTTTGCTACCACTGTGACGCATAAATATTTTCCATGTGTGTATCTTGAAGGCCAGGGCCGCCTATAAACTACGCCAAAAGTGTAACTGAACGTAAATAAATTCACTACCAGATAATAGTGATGTTGTTGTTGACCTCCAACACAAGCGCAAAATAGATCGCCTTAATTGCTGTATATAATAACAGTCCTTGTGAAAATAAATATGAAGAAATTATTTTTTAAATATCTAATGGCTTGGAAAATATGCGCTCCCTATAGATAAATGTAGCTTCGTTAAAAGCCATAGAATATCGAAGAGTTAAATTCAAAGCGCTCGCCCAGCGATTTATTTGTCCCATCCAGTTTTAAATAAAATGTGAAACTGGATGGGCCACTAGTGCGTTATGTTAGGTTAATTTGAGCTAGGTACATACTCTGTGCGCTTAGGCCTTACTTGGCTTACAGGAACGCGCACCCTCCCCTAACACAAAGAAATGGGATGAAAACGTGCGGGGGAAACCAAGAAACCGATCAGAAATGAAGTGCATCGATTTACTTTATGGCGCCCATCTGAATCGATTAATGGTCACAACTCCCGTAACGTATTTGGGCAACTGACTCTACGGTTCAAAATGCAAATGTAGAATGACGCGTAGAGATGGCTATTTTTCAAAACATTAAAAATAAGCACCGGTATATTGGAACGTAGATACGGATTACATTTTTACAGGAGGAAAATAAATATGCATTTCAATAAACGGCGTGCCCTGATAGTGGCCAGTAGTTTGTGTCTTTTCGCTAGCGAACAGGCGGTGGCGCAGATTCTGAATGCGCCCGACATGGGTAAGTTGATTGCGACAGGTGGCGTCAGTCAGCTGGAGGGAGCAGGCGGTGGCGGATTGACGCCCTGGGCCATGATTACAGGCTACGGCACGCGAGACAGTTTTGGGGCGAATGCCCACACAACATTGGTGAAAACCCAGGACTATTCCCTCGCATCATCCGGCGTAGCGCTAGGGATTGCTGACCGCGTGGAACTATCGTTCGCCACTCAGGATTTTCAGGGGAGTCTGGCGCCCCTTAATCAACTTCGCATCAAGCAGGATATTGTTGGTCTGAAACTCAAGCTGGCAGGCGATGCGGTATACGACCAAGATAACGCTATGCCACAAATTGCGATCGGATTGATGTACAAGCGCAATAAAGGCGTGGAAGGATTGAGCGCCTTAAGCGTCAACAATGTAAAACAGCTGGGTGCAAAGGACGATAAAGGAACAGATTATTATGTGTCCGCAACGAAAATTTTTCTTGCGCAAAGTCTGCTGCTCAATGGCACGATCCGCGTTACCAAAGCGAATCAAATGGGCATTCTCGGTTTTGGCGGCGACAAGGGTAACCGCTATCAAGCGATGCCGGAAATATCGGCCGCTTATTTGATCAACCGAAAACTGGTCGCTGGCGTCGAATACCGAATGAAGCCGCACAATCTGGCCGTGGACAAGGAGAAAGATTATAGCGATCTATTCGTCGCTTATTTTCCAAGTAAGAACTGTTCGTTTACGGCGGCTTATGCCTCCTTGGGCGATATCACGATATTTAATAAAAAACGCCAAAGCGGACCGTATGCTTCGCTTCAAGTAGGCTTCTAAAAAGGAGGAATCATGCAGGTTTTTTCCAAGACTGTTTCTATTTTGAGCATCACGTTATTTGCTCTGTTAGGTTCAAGCGCCGGTTTTACGCAAACGCTAACCCCAACCATCACTGCGAATGACGCGGCGTATCAGGCATTCGGTGGAAAAGAGGGCATCAAGAACGTAGTCGATGCGTTTTTACCTATCGTTCTGGCTGATCCGCGCATCAAGGATAAATTTAAGGATGCGGATGTGGAACGTCTCGGCTTTCTTTTGACAGAACAATTTTGCGATCTTTTGGGTGGGCCATGTCAATATAGTGGCAAAAGCATGCGTAAGACGCACGCGGACAAAGACATTACGAACGCTGGTTTCAATGCGTTGGCAGAGGATTTGCAAATCGCCATGGATAAACAAGGTATTCCCTCAAGCCTCCAAAATAAATTGATTGCCAAACTAGCGCCGATGCAGAGTAGTATCGTCACAAAATAACCTGCGGGCGATGTAAGCACATTGCCCGTATTAACCTCCTTCATCAACGACCATTTTCGAGCATGAAATCGACCATGAAAAAACTCTATCGACTCCTCAATCAACGTTCGTATGTGATCCGCGCATTGGTTTTTACGATGCTTAATTTTGGCGTAGCATCGAGTTGGGCCGACTCTGTCAATGTCAATGCCGTAGATAAAAACGGCGCATTGATGTCCGATGTAGTGGTGTACGCTACACCGGTCGGCGTTCCGCTTCCACCTGCCGAGAAACTCCCCTTGGTCAACATCGCCCAAGAAGATTTACAATTTTCACCTTATGTCACAGCAGTGCGGGTCGGTACTCAGATTAAATTTCCCAACATGGATAAGATGCTGCATCACGTAAAATCGTTTTCGCCAGCGAAGCAATTTGAATCGAAGTTATACAAGAAAGACACCCCAACCCCGGTTCTTTTCGATAAGCCTGGAATAGTGATCATTTACTGCATGATTCACGACTGGATGCGGGCTTACGTGATGGTAGTCGATACGCCTTATTTCGCCAAAACAGAAGCTACCGGAACAGTCACGCTCAATGGCCTGCCCAGCGGTTCTTATGAAATCAGGGCTTGGCATCCCGATTTAGGCACCCTTAAACCGCCGCTTCTACAAACGATCAGCGTCAGCAATAAAAGTACGCAACTGATTAAATTCAATTTTGATTTTGTGGCAAAAAAACAGAAACCCAAGCAAATTAACTCTTCAAACTCCGAATATTGATCGATCATATGCCAGCCCGATCTTTGCACACATCACCGGTGTCAGATTGCGTCAGTCCTGCCTTCAATATTCCCATCTCACTTCAATAAAAATAGTCCAAAGGATCGGACTAACGCTGCGCAATCAAGGTATCAAGCGGCGGCAATTGGCGTGGCTTGCGATCTTCGCCGGTAGCGACATACGTAAGGGTAGCTTCCGTCACTTTGACTGTCTCTGCCTGAAGGCGATTGCGCTCGGCGTAAACTTCCACATAGACCGTAATCGAAGTGTTTCCCACCTTCACAATATCGGCATAAAAGGACAGTAAATCACCAACGAATACCGGTTGCTTGAACAAAAAAGAATTGACCGCAATGGTCGCTATTCGACCATTGGCACGCCGCGTCGCCGGCAACGAACCGGCAATATCGACTTGCGCCATGATCCAGCCACCGAATACATCGCCATGCACATTAGCATCCGAGGGCATCGACATCACTCTTAGCGTTGGCATTTTCCCCGGAGGTAACCCACCTTCACATGGATGCAGAGAATGGGGATTCGATACGGATGTCATGTTCATATTCCTTAGATTAGGTGGCTTTCAACCCATGCTATCAACTTACCTCCGTCCTGTAAAACAATACCACTGCATCCCCGCAATCTGCACGAACTAGCTCGCCTAAAAATTTAGCTTGCTCCACAAGAAAATACATCGAATAGCCGTCTCATTACGACTCCCTCACTGCAATCAGCACGAACGGCTACAATCTTGGATTGACTCATCAAAAATTACCCACCATGCGCCGCCACCCCAGCTCACCACCCGCCCCTTCCCCAGCTGCAGGACAACCTCCGCGCAATGACTGGGCCACGCTGAAGACATTGTTTCCTTACTTGTGGGTTTACAAATGGCGGGTATTGCTAGCGCTATTATTTTTAGTCGGCGCCAAACTAGCCAACGTCGGCGTGCCGCTGGTACTCAAAGCGCTGGTCGATAGCATGACCATCAGTCCAAAAAATCCGCAAGCGATCCTGGTGCTGCCGCTCGGCATTCTGGCAGCCTATGGCGCATTGCGCGCCCTGACCACCTTATTTACAGAGTTACGCGAGTTCATGTTTGCCCGCGTCACCCAGCGGGCGGTGCGCACCATCGCGCTGCGCGTGTTCCGCCATCTGCATGCGCTGTCATTGCGTTTCCATCTCAACCGCCAGACCGGTGGCATGACACGCGACATCGAACGCGGCACGCGCGGCATCTCTTCGCTGGTGTCGTTTACGCTGTTCAATATCCTGCCGACGCTGGTTGAAATCACGCTGGTGCTGATCTACCTCATGTCGCATTACGATCTATGGTTCTCTGTGATCACGGTAGCGGCGCTCACCCTGTACATCATTTTCACCATTCTCATCACCGACTGGCGCACCCATTTCCGGCGCACCATGAACGACCTCGATTCCAAAGCCAATACCAAGGCCATCGATTCGCTCATCAATTACGAAACGGTCAAATATTTCGGCAACGAAGACTACGAAGCGCGACGCTACGATGAAGGCTTGCAGACGTTCGAAAATGCCGCCGTCAAATCGCAAACATCGCTGTCGCTGCTCAACACCGGCCAATCGATCATCATCGCCACCGCCGTCACGCTGATCCTGTGGCGCGCCACCCAAGGCGTAATCGACGGCAAGATGACGCTGGGCGATCTGGTGCTGGTCAATGCCTTCATGATCCAACTGTATATCCCGCTCAATTTTCTCGGTGTGATTTACCGCGAGATCAAACAAAGCCTGGCCGACATGGAACGCCTGTTCGCCCTGCTGTCGCAGCACCGCGAAATCGCCGATGCGCCGCAAGCTGCCCCGCTCAATGTACGCGGCGCCGAGGTCAAATTTTCCCACGTCCAATTCAGTTACGAAGCCAATCGCCAAATCCTGTTCGACGTCGATTTCACCATCGCGCCCGGCACCACCACCGCCGTGGTCGGCCACAGCGGATCGGGAAAATCGACACTCTCGCGCCTGCTGTTTCGCTTCTATGAAGTCAATGGCGGCGGCATCACCATCGACGGCCAGAACCTGCGCGACATCACGCAAGCATCGCTACGTCAAGCCATCGGCATCGTGCCGCAAGATACCGTCCTGTTCAACGACACCATCGAATACAACATCGCCTACGGCAAGCCGGGCGCCAGCAAGGACGACATCGTGGCCGCTGCCAAAGCTGCCTCGATCCACGACTTCATCGAAAGCCTGCCCGACGGCTACGCCTCCATGGTCGGCGAGCGCGGCCTGAAATTATCCGGCGGCGAAAAACAGCGCGTCGCCATCGCCAGAACCCTGCTGAAAAATCCCGCCATCCTCATCTTCGACGAAGCCACCTCAGCGTTAGATTCCAAAGCCGAACAAGCGATCCAGGCCCAACTACAAGAAATCGCCAAAAGCCGCACCACCCTCGTCATTGCACACCGCTTATCCACGATCGCCGATGCCCAGCAAATCCTGGTACTAGACCACGGCCGCATCATCGAACGCGGCACGCATCCGCAACTGCTGGCAATGGATGGCGCGTATGCGCAAATGTGGGCAAGGCAGCAGGCGCGTGCGGATGAGGGGCTGGGGTTGGGGTCGCCTGTGGCGGAGGAAACTGGCGCGTAGTAAGAGATTTTTCAATCCCAACATATTTCACTGTCGCCAGCGGTTGCCGGTTTTGATGTTGGTTTTGATGTTGGTTTTGATGCTGATGTTGACCTGGATTCCGCTTGCAACGCTGCCGTCTGTGACACGATCAAAGCGGATCAGAAATGAAACATGTCTGAGCGAAGCGAGTTGGTTTCATTTCCCGCTTTGATCGTGTCACAGACGGGAACCCGCAGGGCAGCGTTGTGCGGTCGCCTTTCTTTGCTTCCTTTCTTTGGCGAAGCAAAGAAAGGAAGTGGCCGCCGGGCCACCCCCGGCAAGCATCCACGAAGTCAGACCGAATCAACGAAGAAATGACGTCGATGTTTTAACAGTCCATGCGAGGGAATATATTTCGTCCTACGAAACTTTAATTCTCAAAAATATTGCTAGAATGCGCAATCAATTTGCGTGCCCATTTTAGCGATCTGGTTATCTCTTGTTTTTAAAAGGTATAACCGATTTAATTAAGCTAAGCGCCATGCGTCTTTCAAGAGGATAGAAACTTTGCATTCAATTTTTGGATGTCGGTTAATTTTGCAACTTGTCAAACTAAATCACGTTAGAGCGCACCATATGACGCTGTTTAAGTACCTACCAAAGAAGTACTTAGAGGCTTTCTTCATAAGAGGAAGCGTCAGGATCGGCACGCTGTACGAATACAGGAAAACCGAACAATATGGGGAAGTAGTTGGTGATCAAGACGAAGGCTTTGAACATACCGAAATGACCTTTGCATCTGGAGCGCAAGTCGATCTTTCAGAGAACTCTGCAGAGGCGGATTTCGTCCGACAACACATCCTTCGACCAGACCAGCAGCATGCAAGTCTCAAAATAGATTTTGAGAAAGGCGCCGGGTTCATTGTCCAAAGCAGCTCACCAGACTTTCACATTTATTGCACGACCACTGAGTACGATCTCGCCGTGATGAAGCAGTTTGGCTGTGACTCTTGTATGGAGATTGTTGACCCTCAAGCGTTTTTCCGAGCCATAAGTCGCCGGGTTCGGCATCGCAGCCGCTTCGAGGTTGCTGCTTCCGTTCATTACATGAATAAGACTACTCACTACAAGAAGCCGCATCAAGTGCCGGGCGTGCTCATGAAAGACGAAGCGTACTGGTATCAGAATGAGTTCCGCACGGTCTGGCGACCTGCTAGAACCAAGTGTGAGCCTATCCTCATAGATGTGCCAAGAGCAATCCGCTACTGCCGAGTCCATGCGCCCTAACCCTTCGATCGAGAGGCGTGCCCCGGCAAGCCGGGTCACGCCTCTCATCTCAAACGTTATGCAGCGTCATTCTAAAGTCTTACATGAGTACCCTCCACTATCTTGCAAATGAAATACATCTAGAACTTTAGGATGAAAACATGAAAAAATCGGACGAGAGCCAAGATCAACCAGCATCGGAACTCATCTCGCAGAAAATAGCCGCACTCGGGGACTGGCGCGGGGAAACCCTCGGCATCATGCGCAAGCTCATCAAGGAAGCAGACCCGGAAGTCGTCGAGGAATGGAAGTGGATGGGCACTCCGGTTTGGTCGCACGACGGCATCATCTGTACGGGCGAATCTTACAAAAATGTCGTGAAACTTACCTTCGCCAAGGGTGCGTCGCTAAAGGATCCAGCCCATCTCTTCAATGCGAGTCTCGACGGAAACGTACGCCGCGCGATCGACATCCACGAAGGAGAAGAAGTTGACGAGTCCGCCTTCAAGGCGCTCATTGGCCAAGCGGCCGCCTTCAACATTTCTGGCAAGTCGAAGCCTGCAAAGAAAGCTAAGTCTTAATGCCTCCTGTACAGGTCCGACATCAGGCACGCTCGCCGGAGCACAACGTAGCCGCGCGCATGTCGCCGCCACTTATCCGACTCAACACTATCCGACAAGTGCACCGTATTGCCGATCAAAATACCGCCATCTGATTCTTCCAGATGGCGGGGTTTTAGCGTATGCCTCAAATAGCGTTTGGTGCCGAAACCACGGGTTTTCTGTTGATCGAATTGAGCACATCACCTGTCACATCAAGTCCGCCACTCAAATTTTTAAACACGGTCCCAATGGTCCAGACCGGCCCCCACGGAAATCCCCACCAGCCGACTACCAGGGAAAGCGCGACAAAACCCAGTCCTTTCTTTACGCTGCCTTGATCGGCAGGGATGAAGTAAATATCCGAGCTGCGTTTGAAAGACATGATCAATACTGAGATGCAATACTGATACATCACAAAACGACCGCCCCGTCGCAATTCTTCGTCGACCTGTTCGGCCGTTAAGTTTTCGATGCCAATAATTTTCATACATTCCCTATTTATTTTTTAAAAAAAACATCAAACAAAATACGGCCGTTCAGAAGCGAACAACAATCTCTTGGCAGCATCCCGCCACTCTTTTGGCGCATTATTTCCCAGCAATACAAGGGCCGCACTGTATGCCTGGCCGCGCAGCTCTGGCGTTAATCCATCGAGCATGTGCTCTGCCGCTTGTATATCCGGGTTGGTGTGCAGTGCCTTCAGGAAATTCTGGATGGCAGCAACATGTTCCGATGGTGTGTTTTTAATGGCTGTTAGATAAGGCGAGAAATCACGTTGCGTGCGCATGGCCAATGCAACGCTGGACCATACCGAACTATCGTCGATTCCTTGCGTTGAATTGAGTGCTTGCGCGCGCGCAATTTGCGCTGGTGTGGCACCATCGGATGCCGCAATCAAGCGCAGCATGCGTGCTGCGGTTTCCGGTTTGTCATTTGCCAAACGCAAGGCATCCGCGAACTGACCATGCGCCAGCGCTTGATAGGCTTGTAGTATGAGCGGCTCCAATTTAGTATCCGTTTCCAATGCAAGCAACATACTTGCGCCGTCGGCGTCTTTCGCCAGTTCGGCTAACTGTTGAGCGCTGGCCTGATGCAGCAAACGTTGTATACGTACTTCATCCAGTGCAATCCAGTTATTGAGAGAAGGGAGTGCGCGACGGGCTTGAGAAAAGGCGCTCAGGGCCGCGCTCCAATGCGCCAATTCAGCCTCGCCATAGCCGTGTGCATAAGCGAGCCAGCCATGTGTCGGCCAGCGCTCATATCCTTCGCGCAATGCCGAATTTTTTTCTGCTACATCTGGCAGGCAACGCGCAGCAAGATACAGCAGGTCGGGGTCTTGGGGCGCCGCTTTTGAGCGTAGCTGATAGCGCGCACAAATCTTCACTTTTTCTGCATCGCTGGCAACATCATGCGCAATGCGCAACAACCAAACGTCATTCGGCGTTTCAAGCAAGCGGGTCGCTAACAGTTTGGGGAAATCCGGCTGGTGCGCAGCCAGTTCGAGCCATTGCGCAATGTTTGCACTACTGCTCGTGTCCCAGCGCGCATGGACACTAATCAAGGCCTGCTGTTCAACTGGATTTTGGAGAAAATCTAGCTGACGTGATGCCGAAACATTGCCCAGTCCCGCCAATACTTGCCGAGTTGCGCCCCCGCTTTTGGTTTGCACACTTTTAGGCGGATCGCTAAACAGTACATCAGCCTCGGTTGTGCTCCAGCGCGGCGCACCCAGAGGCCGGTCCGGTCTGATCGGGGCATTACCATAAACCGAAGTCCATTCCACCAACGGACTTGCACCGGCGACGTTGTAGACAAAGTGGGCGAAGCTTCCCTTTGCCTCTGCCTTGAAAGATTCAATCGTCTTCCCATCTTCAGTCGATGCCGTCATCTGATAGCTGCGATTCGCATCCAGTTCTGCGTTGGCCGACGACAAGGCGGCCACATGTAGGCGCTTGTGATCAATCTGAACGACCACGGGACGCGCCAGCCCGTTGTAGATCGTCAAGCTGGCACTGCCGACAGAACCCCCAAGACCGAGTACCGCAGCAACGATGCCGCCCGCCACGCCCAGCCTTGCCAAAGCAGGAACAATCCCGTCTGCGGTCTGAAAACGCGCCCACCAATCAAGCGTCTGTTGTCGCGTGCGTTCCTGACCCGGTATCAGGATGGGGTAATCCGCAGGTACCTGCGATGGCGTAGGAGCAGGGATGATGGCCTTTCCTTGCCTGAAGTTTTTAGCGATCACCGATTCTGAGATTAGCAACTGTTCCAGCGTATGCAAACGCAAAGTACTGCACGCACCGGCAGCCTGATCCACCCAGCTATCGATGACGTTTAACCAGTCATTGATATTGGCTCTGGTGGCCCATACCAGCTTCAACTCACCGAGTTGTTCCTTCCATTCCCCGGCTGGCATGCGTTGTCGCAGAATCGTATCGAGCACAAGTTGATCGCTTTGCTTGAACACCTCTTCGAGGGGTGCATATAACGCATTGGCCGACGCCAGAATGCGGTCCACACCAGCCTCATTCACGCGGCGGGTTGCGGTTGCGATGTGGATGGTATTGCGCAGTAATCCCTGTGCATCGCGCAAATTGGCGGCGGTATGTTCAGCATAGTGCAAGAGCGCCAGCAGTCCTTGCAAGTAGGCGCCCCAGCCATTGCCTAATTGTTCTGCTGCTGCCAGATGGGTGCTACGGCACAAATGATCGTGCGCCTGCAGGCGCTGCAAGACGGTGTTTAATTCTTGCTCAAGGTCTTTAATCGCCTGTGGCAACTGCTTCGGCTTCAAGACCTTGCCACGCAGATTGATCGCATTGCCGGAAGACTTTAATACGCCGGAATGCAATGCGCGCAACTGACTGATTTCTTTTTCAAGCTGCGCCAGTTGCGCCATATCCTGCGTGAGTGATTCTGGATACAAACCGTCTAGATCGTCGGGCTTTGCATCTTGCCGATACAGGTCGGATGCGTGGGCAATGGCCTGTACCGGCGAGCGACCATAATAAACTCCACGATAGGCAGGCTTCAAATGTTCGCGATCGAATTCCTTATCGAGTTCCAGCAAGGACTCTTCGATAGAAACCAGCGTCGCTTCACCCGCATCAAACAGCTTGGCCGAGACTTGCTGACGCAATCGGGCCGGGTCATCGAATATATCCCAGGCACTGCCCTGATCGATCGGTGCAGCCACGTAATGGCGCTTGGCGTTGGCTTCCCGCTCATGATTGAGCGGATGGGTCAGCCACATTTGGGGAGGCTGCGCCAACTCTGCTTTAAACACGCGATGCTGCTCCGGTTGCTGAGCTGGCAATGACGGTACCCGGATGTAGTGGGGATCGTTCAGAATCAGTGCCATGTGTTCCTGCACGCGCGACTGCACCGCAAACACATCGCTGGTGAGACGTTGATTGCCGCGTTGCCTGGCCGCGAAATTCCATGCACGTCCCCATGAATCATCGGCGGCCTGCAAACGATGCAAAGCATGAATTAACGCATCGCTCCCTGTCAGCGATACGGCAACCAGATCGGCCTGCATTTCCATTTCGCGCGACAAAGCCCGCTGCATGATGACGACCACGTTGAAGGCTGATTCCACCAATGAGCGTATCGACCATACGATCAAACTCAGGATCCAGCCCACCCAGGCGATCCTGAAATCAAAGCGCGACAATCCGCGCAAAAAATCATCGAGCTTGTCGCGCCGCGCGACCAGATGACCGGCAATTTGCTGCGCAATATAGACCCAGCGACCGACCGCCATGGCACGTTGTGCGAAATGGCCGAACTCGTGCGCCAGCACTGCGCGCAATTCCCCGATGGATAAAGCGTTCACCAATCCGAGTCCGATTTCCAGATTTTTTTTAGACGGCAAAAGCAGATTGACGATAGACAAGTCATAAAAAACGGCCGCATTAACCCGGGCGGAGAGAAATACCTTATGCGGCCTGGGCGCATCCGCCCGGTCCGCCAACTGATAGAGAAACTCAAACAGCTTGGGTTGCTGCTCTGCCGTGACTTCAATGCTGTCATCCGTGCCGCCACGCTTGACGAAAAAAATGGCCTTGAGCATGAACACCGCTAAAAATACCGCGCAGGCACCCACGATATAACCAAAAAATCCACCGTTACTCACCGTCGCAGCACCGAAAGTGAGCCGATACGCCGTGAACAAAAACCAGATAGCGAGCAGTAAATAAAGCGACATGAATGTCGCCAATCCGCTCATGGCAAGCCACGCACGTTGTTTATAGGATGAAGTCGGTCTTGCCAGCTCAGCGAGTAATGCCGCGGATTGTTCCATGTGCGAACTCATATAAAGAGAAGAGAAGAAAAAGAAATGGAAGAAAGGGATCGGCCAGAATGCAGAAAAACACAACCCGGAAATAGTGGAATAAATCTAGTTGAATAAATCGTGACTGAATTTATTTTCAACAAAATATATAGACAGGTTTCAACTCCGTCAATCCAGTCATGTTTTTCAACAGGTAAAATATCCCACCTTTACAGAAAGCCACCATGTCCCATTCCGCCACCAACGCGCCCCAATCCCTGACCATCACCCGCCCCGACGACTGGCACCTGCACCTGCGCGACGGTGCCGTACTAGCCGACGTCCTGCCCCACACCGCACGCCAGTTCGGGCGAGCCATCGTAATGCCCAACCTCAAACCCCCAGTCACCACCACAGTTCAAGCACAAGCCTACCGCGAGCGCATCCTGGCCACGCTGCCGGAGGGAATGCAGTTCGAACCTCTGATGACGCTGTACCTGACCGACAATACACAACCGGATGAAATCAAACGGGCAAAAGACAGCGGCATCGTGCATGCGGTCAAATATTATCCCGCCGGCGCCACCACTAATTCCGATGCGGGCGTGACCGATTTAAACAAGTGCGCCAAGGTATTGGAAGTCATGCAAGAAGTAGGCATGCCTTTGCTGGTACATGGCGAAGTGACCGATCCGAGTGTCGATATCTTCGACCGTGAAGCGGTGTTCATCGAACGCGTCCTGCAACCGCTGCGCTGCGCCCTGCCTGCTTTGAAAATCGTATTCGAACACATCACCACCAAAGACGCTGCGCAATACGTGTCGGAATCGAGCGGCCTCATGGCCGCTACCATCACCGCGCATCATCTGCTGTACAACCGCAACGAAATTTTCAAGGGCGGGATCCGCCCGCACTATTACTGCCTGCCGATTCTGAAACGCGAAGAACATCGTCAAGCCCTCATAAAAGCTGCCACCAGCGGCAATGCCCGTTTTTTCCTCGGCACCGATTCTGCGCCGCATGCCAAAGGCGTGAAAGAACATGCTTGCGGTTGCGCCGGTTGCTACACTGCCTTGCATGCGATGGAGTTGTATGCGCAAGCTTTCGAGCAAGCCGGTGCGTTGGGCAAGCTGGAGGCCTTTTCCAGCTTTCACGGCCCGGCGTTTTACGGCTTGCCGCGCAATACCGGCAACGTCACTCTCAAACGTGAAAACTGGACGCTGCCGGCTGAATTGCCGTTGGGCGAGCACACCATCGTGCCGCTCAACGGTGGTGAAATCATCGGTTGGAAATTACTGTAAGCATCATCACTATTCATCCACCGCCCATGCAAGCATCTTTAATGGAAGGCATAGACTGGACCCGCCCTTGGTACACATCCGTCTCAACCGCATCAGGGAAAATTGTTCCCCACCATGATTGGAGAGCCGCACTCAATAGTCAAAGCGCAGTCCTATCATTGACCAACCATCGGGGCTTGCCGCTGTCTTTTGTCGACCAAACCATGCTGCCAGAAGGCACCGCTTACGAAGCCTTCATCAGCGCAACGGGCGACGTCCCCACGCGCAACAACCTACATGATTTTTTCAACGCCCTCGTGTGGCTTAGTTTCCCACGCATCAAGCGCCAGCTCAATGCTCTGCAAGCCGCCCAGATTGCCATCACAGGTGTCGGAAAATGGCGCGGTCCAGCGCGCGATGCTGCCACCATTTTCGATGAAAATGCGGCGCTGCTAGTAGTCAACGATTCAGAACAAGGCCGAGCACTGGTGGAGACGCTCCGAAACCATCATTGGAACAACGCTTTCATTGCGCAACGCAGCACATTCGGGCCGCATGCCCAAGTCTGGCTGTTCGGCCACGCCCTGATGGAAAAACTGGTAACTCCGTATAAAGCAATCACCGCCCACACCTTGGTGACGATGGCGTCCGATGAGTTCTTTCCAATGGATCACGATGCACGTCGCAAATGGATTGATCTGCATGTAGCAAACAAATTGGCGACACGGGGCCTCAATACGCACGACCTTACACCTCTACCCGTGCTGGGGGTCCCTGGCTGGTGGCCCGCGCAGGATGGTGAATTTTATGACGATGCGACGGTATTTAGGCCAAAGAACAGACTACGTAAATGATATTTACGTTGAGGAGGCCGTTCTCAATACTCGATAGCCGTAACTTTACTGTTCTTCCAGCGACTTCACTGATGAACGGGCACGGCATGCCGTTCCCCTACGATGCCCATGTGTCAACCAAGAATAACAACTAAGGATTCTTGCGGTGTGCTGCCTAACATCAGCGACTTAAATTGAATCCACATTAGCGGCCTACCTGACGTTGAGGCCCATTGTTGTCTTCACAAAGTCCTTGTTCTAGTTCAGGCAGTGTAGGGTAACCGTTACACATCCCCCCTGTTTACTTACACCCACAGCAATTTTTATGTGTCATGCTTGCCCTTGCGTGCAATAATTTAATCTAGCCATTTCCGTGATTTGTCAGATACTAGCCATAAAATAGCAAAATCTATGGTCTTTACCGGGGAAGAGAAAACATGAACTATTTCAAGCTGATTGCCTTGACGGTCATAACGATAATTTTAACGGGCTGTGCCGCAAGTGGACCAAAGTATGCCGAAATCAATGGCAATCTGCCAGCAGTGGACGCTGACAAAAGCCGCATATTTTTTTATCGTGCAAATAGTTTTGTCAGCCCCACTTTGCCCCCTTCCTCAGAGCCGACCTCTAATTCTTTGGGGAACGCCATAGCCGTAAATGATATTCAAAAAACCTCAAAAAATAAGAGTCATATCTACTTCTACCGTGACAGCAGTTTCTTTGGCGGCCTCTTTCAACCGGACATTACGCTAAATGATTCCGTCGTAGGAAAATCAGTGTCAGGGACATTTTTCTTGGTGGATGTGAAAGCAGGAAAATATTCGGTCGATATTGCCGGTGGTCGCACGACACCGCTTGTATTTTCGCTTGCCCGAGGAGAAAGTAAATACATTCGAATGAATCCGTCCAAAGGATTTTTTTCTGATCACCTCGCCTTGCAGTTGGCCCCATCAGGCGAAGCCGAACAATCACTGAAAAAACTCAAGCTAATCGGCACCGTGCCACAACTAACGCAAACAGCCCAAAAAGAGGGGGATGAAGAGGAAGAAGAGGACGTCCAGACAGAGTCCTTCCGCCTAGGCCGTTCTTCTTATGTCGTAGGAGAAATGGCAAAAAAAAATGCGTGCTACAGCAACGCCGGCGCTGGCCTGATTACCGAGCAGGGGCCGGTTGAAATTTATCGATTGAAATGCAAAAACGGTAAAGTGTACTTAGCCAGATGCGAGTTGCGTCAATGCGTCCAGATCCAGGAATAACTCACAGCACTTCAAACGGATTAATGCTTGCCCGAATATTGTCTCGCATTAGATTGTCTGCCGATCTTCGCCAGGCTTATTTCTGGCGAAGATCGGTGCCGCCCAGTTAAGATCTGAAAACCGCGTGTCACGCAGGGAAGGGCGTATGCGAGACATGCCCTTCCCCCTAAATTGTTCTTTCTAAGGACCGATGATGCACATAGCCGACATCCCCTTCAGTACTACCGACTGGTCCACGGTAGAACGCGTCGCACATCCGGGGCAAGTGGGTGTTGCGCACTGGCGCACGCAAAATTTTGGCGCAATCCGGGTTCGGCTCGTGGAGTACAGTGCTGGTTATATCGGCGCGCATTGGTGTGCCAAAGGGCACATCTTATTTTGTCTGGACGGAGACTTAGAAGTCGAACTGGAGGATGGACGCAAATTTATCCTCTTTCCCGGCTCCAGTTATCAGGTAGCCGATAACGCCGAAGCACATAGATCCTCCAGCGTGAAGGGAGCAATGCTATTTATTGTGGACTGATGCGTGATGGTTGTTAGCAGAATTAGATAGGTCAATTATGGTTGTCACAAAACGACAAACTACCCACGCAGAGAACATACTTTCATGAGGAATTTTAACCACCTATTAGTACATTAAATCACGCTCGCCCATTCTATTTTTCCTTATCCATCTCAGGCTAGCTTATTTATGAAATACGACATCGTCGACACACTCATCTCGCCAGAAGGACGCATGGACGTTCTGTCTAAGAGCGAAGTCAATAAATTGCTCGACACTAGGCAAGGCGGTCTCTACACCATTTTCCGCAACTGCGCATTGGCGGTTCTCAATTGCGGCAACACCATCGATGATGGTAAAGAACTGTTGGAGCGCTACAAGTCTTTTGACATCAGCATCATTCAACGAGAACGTGGCATCAAGCTGGAAATCGTGGGCGCGCCAGCCAACGCTTTTGTCGATGGAAAAATGATCAAGGGTATACACGAACATGTATTTTCCGTTCTGCGCGATGTCCTGTTCGTCAATGATGAAATCAACGCTAATTCAAGATTCGATTTAGAGACGACCGAAGGCATTACCAACGCTGTCTTTCACATCCTGCGCAATGCCAATATTCTGCATCCGATGATCAATCCTAATCTGGTCGTATGTTGGGGTGGGCATTCGATATCGCGCGGCGAATATGAGTACAGCAAAAAAATTGGTTATCAACTCGGATTGCGCGCACTCGATATTTGTACTGGCTGCGGTCCCGGCGCAATGAAAGGCCCGATGAAAGGCGCGACCATCGGTCACGCCAAACAGCGCATCACCAATGGCCGCTATCTGGGCATTTCAGAACCGGGCATCATTGCTGCGGAAGCACCCAATCCTATTGTCAACGACCTGCTTATTTTGCCGGACATCGAGAAACGTTTAGAGGCTTTTGTACGCACCGGCCACGGCATAGTAGTGTTCCCAGGTGGGGCCGGTACGGCTGAAGAGATTTTGTATATTCTCGGTATTTTGCTGCACCCCGATAATGCCACGATGCCCTTTCCCCTTATTTTTACGGGGCCGGAAAGCGCAAAAGAGTATTTCGAGCAGATCGATCATTTCATCGGCCTTACTTTGGGGGAAGAAGCGCAAGCGCGCTACAAAATCATCATCAATGATCCGGTGTCGGTAGCGCAGGAAATGCAGGCTGGCATCAAGCTGGTACGTGAATTTCGCAAAGAGCACGGCGATGCTTACTACTTTAACTGGTTACTGAAAATCGATCCAGAATTCCAAAAGCCTTTTATTCCCACGCATGAAAATATGCGTAACCTGTCCTTGAAAAAAGATCAGCCCCGCCACTTGCTGGCGGCCAACTTACGACGTGCATTTTCGGGTGTGGTGGCGGGCAATGTAAAGGATGCGGGGATACGCGCCATCGAACAGTTCGGCCACTTCGAAATTCGCGGTGACCTGAATATCATGGAGCCGATGGATGCTTTGCTAGCTTCTTTTGTTGCCCATCACCGTATGAAGCTACCCGGAAAAAAATATACGCCCTGCTATCAGATCGTAAAGTAATTTCCCTCATTAGGAACCGGTTAGCGCCACAGTATCGGGTTGCACAGCGATACTGAGCAACTGATGTTAACCGCGCGCCGAACTTACGGTTCTGCGTTCGCATCGATCATATCGACTCGACAATGCGTTCACCTTTACTTCTGGCCTAAGAAACGCCGGTAACAAATTTTTACTGTTTCCCGCTAGCCTTATTTTCGGTATGGTCGGAAGATAGCGTCAACACTCTTCCCAACCCAACAACACTCAAGAGGCAGCGTATGAAATGGCAATCCCGGCTGGCAATTTCCACCCTGTTCCTGATCGCCATATTGCCTGCGCAATCGGCCACCCCACCTACGGATCAACAAGCGCTGCACGTATTGAACAGGCTATCGTACGGTCCTAGGCCGGGTGATGTCGAGCGCGTCAAACAAATGGGGATTGAGCAATATATCGAAAGTCAACTTAACCCAGAAACAATCCCTCTGCCACCGGCACTGAAAGAACGCCTTGGCGCACTCGACGTTGCAGATAAGAGTACGGGCGATATGCTTGGGGCGTTTTCCAACGCACGAAAGAGGGCGAAAGATGGCGATGATGCCACCAAGAAAAAAGAACGCGAAATAATAGGAAGCATGGTTGAACAAACTGCCGAAAATCGGATCGCACGTGCCATTGAAAGTCCACGCCAGTTAGAAGAAGTCATGGTCGATTTCTGGTTTAATCATTTCAATGTTTTTTCCGATAAAGGTATTGAGCGCGCACTAATTCCAAGTTACGAACGTGACGCAATTCGGCCTTATGTTTTCGGATCATTCCGTGACATTCTGGGAGCTACCGCCAAACATCCCGCCATGTTGTTCTACCTGGATAACTGGATTTCTACTTCAGCAGATTACACACCAAAAAATCCAGGGAAAAATGCCGCTGCCAAGCGTGGATTGAATGAAAATTATGCCCGCGAAGTAATGGAATTACACACCCTGGGCGTCGACGGTGGCTACACGCAAAAAGATGTGACTGAACTGGCGCGCATCTTTACCGGATGGACCTTTAGCGAACGCGATATGCTCAAGAACAATCGGACATTCCAATTCGATCCGCGGCGCCACGATGATGGTGAAAAACAATGGCTGGGAAAGCGCGTATCCAGCGCAGGCCAGAACGAAGGCGAAGCAGCCCTCGACTATCTGGCTATGCGTCCAGCCACGGCACACCATCTGAGCTATCAATTGGCTCAGTATTTTGTGCAAGATACACCACCAGAAGAACTGGTGACGCGCATGGAAAAACGCTACCTGGAAACCAATGGAAACATTCGTTCCGTGTTGCGTACTTTATTTAGCAGTCCAGAATTTATGGCGCCCTCCAGCATGGGCAGCAAGTTCAAAACGCCTTATCAATTCTTGATTTCTGCTGCACGCGCGGCAGAAATACCGGTCACCAATGTGCGCCCCCTGCTCGGTGCGCTCAATCAATTGGGCATGCCTTTGTATGGATGCCAGACTCCCGACGGTTATAAAAATACTGAAGCCGCATGGCTTAGCCCAGATGCGTTGACTCGCCGCATTACCTTCGCATCCGGCTTCGCCTCTGGACGCATGCAACTAGCTAAAACCACTGTAGAGGATGGCGAGAGAATGGGCAAACGCCAACTTGAGAAACAAGCAGAGGTCACGCAACGAGAAGGAGGGAAAACGATCATGCCACCACTAGATGCCATGCAACTGCTCAACACACTTGGGGTAAGCGTATCGGAACATACCCGTGAAATCATTAAAAGTTCCCCAGAAAATTTGCGTGCAGCCCTAGTGTTAGGCAGTCCAGATTTTATGCAACATTAAGAACGCCACCCCCCAAAAAAAATAGCGCCCGACAATCTGACAATCCATCTATTGGAGAGAAAAATGAACCGTAGACATTTCTTGCAATCAATCGGCATAACTGCAGGGCTAGGCCTGATTATTCCCATCAGCAATAACGCTTGGGCCGTGACCGGCGATGGTACTGGTACTGCCACGCAAACCAAACGTAAACTAATCGTGATCATGCTGCGCGGCGCAGTCGATGGCCTCAACGTGGTAGCACCTTATGCCGATGCCAATTATGCCGTTCTGCGTCCCACAATTGCGCTGGCTCGTCCGGGACAAGAAAATGGCGCAATCGATCTGGATGGTTATTTTGGATTGCATCCGGCGCTCGCTGACCTGATGCCCTTGTGGCAGCAAAAAAAACTCGCTTTTGTACATGCTTGCGGCTCACCGGACGCAACGCGCTCTCACTTCGATGCGCAGGATTATTTGGAGTCGGGGACGCCCGGGATCAAAGGCACGCCCGATGGTTGGCTAAACCGTGTGGTAACTTCATTGCCCGGCACATCGTCGCCAAGCCGAGCGCTCAGCATCGGGCCACTGATGCCGCGGATTCTATCGGGACACGCGACTGCAACCAACCTGGCCGCTGGTGCTGCCGGTACCAAAGAAAATCTGCTGGACCGCCCTCAAATCGGTAGCGCGTTCGACAAGCTTTACCAAGACCATCCAAAGTATTCGCGCAGCTATCTGGATGCCAAAGACACGCATAAAGAAGTCATGACCGCGTCGGCGGATATCGAAATGCAAATGGCCGATGGCGGCGCCCCCCCACCGAACGGCTTCCCAAATGATGCTGCGCGCTTGGCCACCTTGATGCGTAATGATCACAATATCCAGGTCGCTTTCATGGCATTGGGCGGGTGGGACACGCATGCCAATCAGGGCGCGGGAACCGGTCAACTGGCAAGTAGGCTCAACCCATTAGGTCAAGGTTTAGCGACCCTGGCGCAACGGCTAGGACCGATGTTCGATGATACCGTCGTAGTCGTAATGTCAGAATTCGGCCGTACCGCACGCCAGAACGGCAACGCAGGTACTGACCACGGGCACGGCAATGTCATGTGGCTATTAGGCGGCGGCATCAATGGAGGGAAAGTACATGGCGATTGGCAGGGATTAGCCGATGCGCAATTGAATGAAGGACGCGATGTTCCAGTAACGACCGACTTCCGTACAGTGCTCAGTCAAGTGGCCGAGCGCCATCTGCATTTGAATGATCGCCAGCTTGTCACGTTATTTCCAAACATGCCGAAAGGGGGACGAGGCATTAATGTAATTGCGACGTAACCGTGTCGTGGTAGAGCCTCAGTATGAGGAGCGGCTCTATCGACTTTGGCAACACCTCATTATGAGGACCTCTTGAAGTTGTAGTCACCCCAGGTACTTGTAGGGGAGGTTGTATGGCAATTTTCTGGATCCGTGGAGGCGATCATTGATTGCAGAGATTTCGGCTTCACGAGATCGGCAACGCTATTTCCTCCGGCATAGGTAGCTACGTTCCCCTTTATCCGCCTCCTTATCTTTCATGGATCACTGATACGCAACGCGCAAAGCTTGCACTTGTGCGTACTCCGGGTTGGCAGTGCTATCCCCCATCGGTGGATATATTGTGCACACCGTAGGAGCGCGGCATGCCGTGCTCCTACGAGGCCCAAGTGTCACCAAGAAGAACGACTTTCCCCAAGCTTTGCGTAACATCGGAGCGGTAATTCCCCTTACTTTGGCACGAAAAACAACTTATGTTTATATATTGTGCCGCAGCATTGAATTTCATTGACAATTGTTGTTAACTGCATGAATATTGACATAGGCCAATATTTTTCTTGAGAAATTATCGGATGTAAAAATAAAATTTTCCGGGAATTAGGCCCAACCCCAAAAAATATTTCAAGGAGAGAAAAATGAATAAGCCTCTATGGAAAGCCTTACTAATTGGTTTTACCCTACTCACCATCCTCGTCGGTTGTGGCGATAGTAGCAATAGCACTACGGCCAAGACTTCTTTACTCGCCACTACTTCCACCTTCGGCGTTACCTCCAGCGGGGGCTTCCTCACAGTCGATAGCGGTGCCGGCCTCGTTTTTAAAGTCAATATAAGCGGTGGGGATATTAACTCGATCAAATACAACGGGGGGCCGGAACTCCAGTCCCAAACCAAGGGTTCTCATATCGCTTCGGGCCTGGGTGCCACTGTTACTTCATCGGTTTCTGGCGGTGTCGCTAAAATTACGCTCACGACTCCCACGCTCACACAATTTCTTCTCGTTCGTCAAAACGAGAACATCATTTACATGGGCACCTATACCACCGCAGAACCAACCGTTGGGGAATTGCGTTGGATTACTCGCCTTAATTCTGCAGTGCTTACCAACGTGCCTGTCGAGTCTAACCTCGCTGGCAACATCGGTGCCGCAGAAAGTACAGATGTTTTTCTTCTCGCCAACGGCGAGACACGTTCCAAATATTATGGCAATCAGCGTAACATCGACCTGTCGATTCGCGGCGTGACCGGTAGCGGCGTCGGTATATTTATGGCCTATGGCAATCGTGAAGGCGGCTCCGGTGGCCCCTTCTATCGCGATATCCAGAATCAAAGCGGTGGCGACACTGAGGTCTATAACTACATGAACTCTGGCCACAACCAGACTGAGGCCGACCGTATGGGCTTCCACGGTCCCTATGCTCTGGTCTTTACTACAGGCGCCACCCCGGCAATTCCCGACATGAGCTGGATGAGCACCCAGGGTCTTGATGGCTGGGTCGACACGACTGCGCGTGGCAAAGTGATCGGCAATGGTCTGGCAGGACGCGACACTGCCTATACTTATACCGTCGGCTTCGCTAATCCGACGATTGCGCAATATTGGACCACGGCCGCCGCCGGTAATGGTAGTTTTGGTTCATACAATATGAAGCCTGGCACTTACACCATGACAGTCTACAAAGAAGAACTCGCTGTGTACACCGAGAGCGTGACTGTGACGGCGGGCGCTGCCACGACGCTCAACACCCGTACTATTAATGCTGATCCATCTACCGCTGCAGCCATCTGGCGGATCGGTAAATGGGATGGCACACCTAACGAATTTAAAAATGGCGGCACCTTCGCTCTCCGCCATCCATCCGACGTACGCAATTCCTCTTGGGGCCCGATCACCTTTGCCATCGGCGCTGCTGACAATACCTTTCCGGCGGCGCAATGGAAGAGTGTGAATAATCCCACTACAGTCACCTTCAATTTGACGGCTGCCCAGGTAGCTGCCCACACGGTACGCATTGGTATTACCGACGCTTATTCTGCTGGTCGTCCTGCGATCACGATTAATTCATGGACGTCGCCTAATCCCGGCTCATCCAATCAGCCTAACTCGCGCAGCTTCACGACAGGCAGCTATCGTGGCAATAATACCCTCTATACCTACGACGTTCCCGCCAGCGCCTTTGTCGTTGGCAGCAACACGATGACGATCTCTGTTATCTCTGGTTCCAACGGTACGACTTTCCTTAGCCCGGCATATTCGTATGACGCTGTCGATCTTTTGTAAATCCATTGGCTTGCGCACGAAAGTACACATTACTTTCGTGCGCCATCCCATCCGCACTACAACCATCCCAATTGAAGCTCGTCAAAGTATTTGCACGGGGTAGTTAGGCCCCAGGTCCAGAAATTTGACCTCCTCGTAGCAATTCGTTTGGGGTGAGGACTGCGCTAACTAAGTTATGGCACCGCGAAAATCACGCTGACGCGCAAACCCGATGCCGATTGCTCGTCGGAAAAATCCAACTGCACCTTTGCGCCCACGCGACCAGCAATGGTTTGCACAATCGACAGGCCGAGGCCAGAACCCATCTGATCGCTCCCCAGAACGCGGTAGAAAGGATCAAACACCCGTTCTCTTTCGGCCACAGGAATGCCGGGGCCACTATCTGCGACCATCAGCATGATCGCGCCCTCGGTGCATGCAATCGACAAATCAACCCGTCCGCCTTCCGGTGTATAGCGGATTGCGTTATCCACCAGATTCTTGACGAGAATAATCAAATCCAGTTCATTGATCATGACCTCGGCGTCCACGTCATTCAGCACGCCAATGTCGAGCTGCTTCACTTGAGCCAAAGGCATCAAATCTTCCAGAACACGTCGATAGACCTTTTGTACAGACACCGGAGTATCGAGCGTAGGGGCGGCAGTTTGAGCGCGCGCCAACGTCAACAGTTGTGCGAGTAATGTTTTGCCGCGCTCAATACCTTGGCGCAACGCGTGAAGACGTTCCTGCGCGTTAGGAGACATGTCCGCCTCAGCCAGCCGCTCGGCCTGGAGCGATAAGGCCGTCAGCGGAGAGCGCAGCTCGTGGGCAGCGTCGGCGACGAACCGCCGTTGTGCATCCATAGATTGCCCCACGCGCGTTAAGAGGCGATTGATGGCTGCCACAAATGGACGGATTTCACGGGGCGATGATGCGTGGGAAATCGGATGCAGCGCTTGCTCATCACGCAGATCTAATTCGATAGCCAGATCTGCAACCGGCTTGAATATTTTGCGTACCAGATGGGCGACCAACAACAACAGAATCGGCACCAATATCAGGAATGGCGTCAGAGTGCGCAAGGCGCTATTGCTGGCGATTTCATCCCGCACCGCCGTCTCTTGCGCGACTGCCAAACGCTCTCCCGTGCTGAAGGTGCGCACCAATAAGCGATAAGTTGCGTGACCATTGCTGAAGGTTTGCATGCCATTGCGCAGCGTTTGAGGCAGCGCCAAAGATGGCTTGTCGGTGGTAGAAGCCTGGTCCGCCGCAGGTGCAGGTGCCAGCCATTGCACAAAAACTCGCGACTCCCTGTCACCTTCCTCATCTGCTTTTTTGCCGGAATCACCGGTAGTGCCGGTTATGCCGTTTGATAGCGCAGTCCAATGCTGGCGGTCCGATAGCGCCGCAATTTGGCGCAACATATCGTCCTGAAGTTCATGCGCCTCGTCGAATGCCGAGAAAAAAGCAATCAACCCGGCGATGAATGCTACGCTAAATATCGCCAGCGATAGCCAGACCGACAACCTGAGTTGAATCGAATTCTCTACCTGCTTTTTAAAACCATCCATCCGACTCCCCTGACATTCTTTATCACCGCGCTACCCAGTTTTTTGCGTAGTCCGTGAATCAAAAATTCGACGGCGTTGCTTTCAATTTCTTCTCCCCAACCGTATATCCGTTCCTCCAGTTCGCTACGCGACAAAATAGCGCCGGGACGAATCATCAGGGCATGCAGAAGGGCAAATTCCCGGTTGGACAATTGCACTGCTTCAGCATCGTGGCTGCGCGCCTGGCGGGTGGCGGGGTCAAGCGCAACAAAACCATTGCTCAGTTCAGGACTGGCGATGCCACCTTTTCTGCGGATGACGGCACGCATGCGCGCAAGCAATTCGCGCATCTCGAACGGTTTGAGTACATAATCGTCGGCACCAAGGTCGAGGCCACGGATACGATCCTCAATACCATCACGCGCTGTGACAACCAGGAGCGGCACCAGATTGTCTTTGCTACGGATATGATGGAGCACTTCCAATCCATCTTTTCCCGGCAGACCCAGATCAAGCAATACCAGGTCATAGTGCTGGCACGATAAAACCTCGATTGCAGACAAACCATTGCGCATCCAATCGACTGCGTAGGAAGCGTCTTTCAACGCCGCACAAACGGCATTTCCGATCATAACGTCGTCTTCCACCAAGAGCACCCGCATCTATCCTCCTGCGCCTATGGCGCGCGACATTACATTTGAAACGCCATCGGCAGCGATCGAGATTTTATTTCCCAGTGGCCTTATCGAATGTCGCAAGAAGCTCAGTACTGGCTTGCTTGCAGGTCCGCATCTCGGGGGGATTATCGCGTAATGCCGATAAGACGCGATCAATGGCTTTATCGAGTACATGCCAGTCTGCCGCCGCGCGCGGTTTCAAACCAGCTTCCGCCTCGTCCCAACTCACTTCAAGGTCTTTGATACGAATTTTGGCAGCGGCAAGATCGCCTTTTTCAATCAGGGCCGCCGTATCTTGGGCGATCTTTCTGAACGAGGAGAGATCACCCAACTTTGATACGCTTGCCGCTTGCGCGGCCGTCATCAGGGAGACCGGAGGCACACCATATCCGGCCCAGAAAAGACTAAACAACGCGACAGCCGTGACCATTTTTAAGCGCGTTGCGGATTTTTTGCGGTGGAAAATTGATTGCATGATTAACTCCTGTCATTGCGAGATAAATAGGGCGCCTGGAACCGTCCAAGCGGTAAAAAAATTGCTGCTTTATTTATTACGGCGTAATTACGGTACATTCTCAGAATGCCTCTGGGTAAAGCTCACCATCACCACCAGCGAAATGATGGCAACGAGAAAAGCGATACTTGTGTAGATGGTACCCAAACCAAGCCCGCCGTACTCCGTCGACTGCGCCAGCCAGTCGCCAAGGGATGCGCCCAATGGTCGCGTCAGAATGTAGGCCAGCCAAAAGGTCAGCACCGCATCTGCACTCAGAAAATAAGCGCTCACAACAGCAGCAATCAAGGCGGCGAAGACCACTACCCCCACCCGGAATCCGAAACCGAGCGCTTCTGTCGCCAGATCGCCGGCAGCGGTGCCCAAGGCAAAGGTCAGCAGGATCGCCGCCCAGTAAAACAGCTCGCGTCGCCGATTGACGATAGTACGAATCGACAGCGTTCTTTCGCGCCAGTACCATACGCCAAACAACGCTGCCAATAGCACGCTGAATACGGCTGTGCTGAGATACAGACTCACTCCCAAACCATCGGTAAGCACATCGGTGATCTGCGTACCGACCACACTCAATAACACCACAGTAAGCCAATATTTCCAAGGCACATAGGTATGAGCGCGTAATTGCCATGCCAGCGCGAGCGCCAGACACGCAGCCATCATTGCATCCGTCACAATCTGACCCAAACCGGCGTGCACTGCCAGATAATCCGCGCCGGTTTCGCCTACGGTTGTGGATAAAATTTTGATCGTCCAAAACACCAGCGTAATGCGCGGAACTTTATTGCGCATGGTGGCGCTACTACCGCCTTCCGATACATCACTAACGAGCGAGGGGGAGGTTTCAAAGGCAGAAGGTATTTGCATAGATTGGTAAAGAGAGGAGAGCGAGTTTGCTGTCGAATCATTGACGAAATAAAGCGGGCGCAAGCGGCTTTGCTTTGCGCCCGCTCTTCTATTGATCATGCAAAGACATTATTTCTTTTTTGCTTTTTCTTCTTTTTTGTCGGCTGCTTTCTCTTCGGCTTCGTCCGCAGGCGTTTCGTGTTTTTGCGAAAAGACCTGGCCTGAAACGGCATCGATCATGATTTCCTCTGTTCCTTTGGTTGACTTGAGTTGTAAATCAAAAGAGTACAACAGGCAGCCTTCTTCCACTTCAAGTTCTTTTCCCTTTATTTTTTTCAGATCAGCACCAACCAATTTAATGGCGGTCGCTTGCGCATCGGCCAAGCTAATTTTGGCCATATTTTTCATTTCGCTATCAGACAGTTTACCGGTTACTTTAGCAGTACATTCAGCCGGTGCTGCGCCAGCGATTAAGGGCAAGCCGGCAATGAGAACAGCAACGATGGTGAAAACAGGACGGTTAAATATATTAAGTTGAAGCATAGGTTTCTCCATTTGGGTGTGCGAAAAAATTAACGCCCATTTAGTGTAGACAGAAAAAATTAGCTCACACTTAGGCCCAAAAAAATCTGTTGCTGAATGTATTAATCAATACCCACCAAACCACCCATTAATTTTTTGAAGCTGGAAAACACTTCCGTGTGTGAGGCCTACCCCACTCTTTGAAACACCCTCCATTCAAAAAACAGGTTTTTTAAGGTCGATAAGCGCAATAAAATTGTAACCTTCGGTTAATAAAATAGACAATCAGCACCCGGTTCTGGTTTCATTGCAAAAAGCGCCTAACCACCGCCCCCGATCAATAATTTCATGAGGAGTAAATTATAAAAACGCGTTCATGGTTATCCCCCTACGTAAGCGCCTTTGTCTTGCTTGCCCCGCTGGTCTTACTTACCACGTTCAGTCCAGCTACGGCATTGGCTGCCGCCTACTACGTCGCGCCCACGGGTAGTGATGCCGCATCAGGAACCAAGGCAGAACCTTGGGCATCGATCGCCCACGCTCAAGATAAGGTGGAGGCTGGAGATAGGGTGTATTTCCGGGCCGGTACCTACGAGTACACCAAAGCCGTCAACACCTGCGCCAGTCAAACTGCAACTGTAAATGCCATCACCTTAAACAAAAGCGGCACCTCAGGGAAGCTGATTCATTATTGGGCCTATCCGGGTGAAACGCCGATTTTTGATTTTTCTAAGATGCAAGACGATTGCCGGGTCAAAGGCTTTAACGTTACCGGCAGCTTTATTCACCTGAAAGGACTGGAGATCACCGGCGTACCGCAACATAACAACCGCAATCACGAATCTTGGGGAGTATGGATTTCCGGCAGCGACAACGTCTTCGAACAACTCAATACCCACCACAATATGGGACCGGGTTTATTCATTAAAGATGGCGGTAATAACGTGGTTTTGAACTGTGATTCGCACCATAATTACGACCCACTCACATCAAATGGCGCGGGACAAAGCGCCGACGGATTCGGCGCGCACATCTCCGCAGGTCATCCCGGTAATGTGTTTCGTGGTTGTCGCGCCTGGTCAAACACGGATGACGGGTTCGATCTCATCAACGCGTATTCGCCCGTAACGATCGAGTACTCGTGGGCGTGGCTGCAAGGCTACTTGCCAGGAACAAAAACCTCGCTCCCGGCTGGCAATGGTAACGGCATCAAAGCAGGCGGATATGGCGGGCGCTATGTATCGAATGGGGTCAAGCACACTGTGCGTTTCTCTGTAGCGTTCGCTAATAAGGTCGCAGGATTTTACGCAAACCATCATCCGCTGGCCCTCGATTTTTTTAACAATACCAGCTTCGATAATGGCGTTAATTTCGATATGCTAGGAATCGATGCGAACGGTCAGGCCATTAACCTGGGCAACCTGCGGAACAATATTGCCTACAAAGGTAAATTGTTACGTAACATCAGCGGCGCCGACGATGCCAATAACGCGTGGAGTTTGCCAGTTACGCTAACGGACGCCGATTTCCAAAGCGTGTCCGACAGGGGATGGGATGGCCCAAGGCAAGCCGACGGTAGCCTGCCTGTTCTAACTAGCATGCACTTAGCGGTGGGCAGCAATTTGATCGACAAAGGCATAGATGTTGGTTTACCCTATCAAGGTGCAGCCCCAGATCTCGGTGCATTCGAAACTGGCACTACCACGACCAAAGCTGCTACAGTTGTCACGCCGTCCATGTAATAAAAATGAACCATAAATTAGCGGCACCTTATTCAGAAAAATCCACAAGATCAACCTAACGGACTCCACCGAATCCTGTAGAAGCGTTTGCCGTACCAAAGAGTCGTACTTTTATCACTTTGTGCCCACTCAACAATGAGGATCAAAATAATATGAATACATTTCCCCGTCACATCTTCACTCCAATGGCATTGGTTGTCGGCCTTGCATTCACGACTGCGTGCTCTACAACCGCAACGTCCGGGGCAATCCCCTCCTCTGAAAAAGCAAGTGCCCAATTTGACTTCAGCGCCAGCCACGTTGCCCCCGGTTACACGTCGGTATTGCCAGAGTCGACTTACACGAAAGAACGCGGCTTCGGATTCGAAGAAGGCGCAACATTGCAAGCCATACAAAACAACAGCAGCAATCCCGTCCACAAAGATTGCATCACCAGCGACAAACCGTTTTTCTTTACGGCTGACGTGCCTGCAGAAGGCAATTACAAGGTCTCGGTCACACTCGGCAATACCAGCAACGCGCCAACGACAACAACCGTCAAGGCAGAATTACGGCGCCTGATGCTGGAGAACGTCAAGACTGCTCCCGGCGAATTCGCCACACGCAGCTTTAACGTCAATGTCCGCACGCCCAAGATCACTGCCGTAGATAGTATCGCTGAGGGAGCGGTCAAACTTAAGGTACCACGCGAATCCGTGGGGGAAGCCAGATCATGGGATCGCCGCATCACGCTCGAATTTGATGGCGATCACCCTGCAGTTTGTTCAGTTGAAATTACCCCCGTTAAAACACCGACGCTGTTTCTCCTGGGCGATTCCACGGTCTGCGATCAAGGCGGTGAACCTTACGCTAGCTGGGGGCAAATGCTACCGCGCTTTTTCAAATCAAGTATAGCCATTGCCAATTATGGCGAATCGGGTGAAGCCTACCGCGATTCCATTGGACGCCGCCGCCTCGACAAAGTGCTGAGCGTCATGAAGCCGGGCGACACCTTAGTCATGCAGTTCGGGCACAATGACCAGAAGCAAATGAAGGATGGAAAAAGTGGACCATTCACCACTTATAAAGCAGAAATAAAAACACACGTAGACGGTGTGCGTGCACGTGGCGGCATCCCTGTAATTGTCTCACCGATGGAACGTCGTAATTTCGATGCGGCAGGCAAAGTCGTTCCGTCCTTATCCGACTATGCAGAAGGCGCACGCCAGGCAGCACAGGAGCTGGGAGTTGCCTTTATCGACCTGAACGCCATGAGCAAGCCATTCTACGAAGCGCTCGGCCCTGAGAAAAGCAAACTCGCCTTTGCCGAGCCAACCCCAGGCAAAGTGGATAACACCCACCACAATAATTACGGCAGTTATGAACTGGCGAAGAGCATCATTGTCGGCTTGCGTAAAGCAAAAGTCCCTGTTGCTTCTTTCGTGGTTGACGATTTCGGTCAGTTCGATCCGGCGCATCCCGATCCGGTAGAAACGTTCGCCGTACCAAAGAGCGCGGCTTTCACTACGGAACGTCCGCTTGGCGACGAAGATCATAAATAATATGAAGCCCTTTCACCGCCACCTCGTCATGCCGGTAGCCTTGGCTGTCGGTCTTGCACTCACCTCTGCCTGTTCCCCAACAGCGATGACAGCACCGACGGCGGGGGCGGTGCAGCCCCCGGTAAAAACGAGTGCTTACCTCTTCACCTACTTCACCAAAAATGGCGAAGACGGCCTGCACCTGGCCGCCAGCACCGATGGTTATCATTGGGAAAAACTCAACGGCGGGCGCAGCACTCTCACACCCACCGTTGGCATATCCAAACTCATGCGCGATCCGTGTATCGTGCGCGGCCCCGACGGTACTTACCACATGGTATGGACCGCAGGCTGGAAGGAAAACGTTATCGGCTACGCATCTTCAAAGGACATTGTCACCTGGTCTGAACAGAAGGCAATTCCAGTAATGGCACATGAGCCGGGTGTACTCAATACGTGGGCGCCCGAGATCGTGTATGACGAAAAACGCAGCGAGTTTTTGATTTTCTGGTCCTCCACTGTCACGGGAAAGTTCACAGAGACCATTGGTTCATCCGAAGAACAATACAATCATCGGATATATTCCACCACGACTAAGGACTTCGTCACATTTTCCCCCACCAAACTCTTTTACGATCCAGGTTTTAGTGTGATCGACGCTACGTTCCTGCGCTTTAATGGCCGGGATCATCTTATCGTTAAAGACGAAACACGCAACCCGCCTAAAAAATATCTCCAGCTAGCGGATGCAACGGATTTACAAGGGCCGTTTGGTCAACTCAGCGCTCCCATCACGCCACGCGGTCTGTGGGTTGAAGGGCCGACTGCCTTGCAGGTGGGCAATGACGCCATCGTTTATTTCGATGCTTACACCTCCAAGCACTACGGCGCATTGCGCTCGCGCGATCTTGTCACATGGGAAGACGTTACTGCCCAAATGCATTTCCCCGATGAAGGTACGCCGGTTCGGATGCGCCACGGGACCGTGATCGCCGTTCCTGCTGCGCTGGTCGAAACACTGCGTGTTGGCACACCCACTCCCCCATCCACTTCTACCAAATAAAGTCCCATTCAATGAAACCAGCCCGCTTCCTACTCGCTTTTTTCCCGCTATATCTCAGCCTGGCCTTCGCTCCCGCCAAGGCCGAGGATGCGGCCCGCGAACGCATTTCCTTCAACGCCAACTGGCGGTTTGCCAAAGGCGATCCTACAGGCACGGGCGATCAGTTGAGTTACGCAAAAATTAAGGATTGGGTCGGAGCGACCGGTGCAGATTTTGCCAATGTCGGCGAAAAAAAACGCGTCCGCCCAATAGGCGAGCCAGGTACAGCAGTGGCAACCACGCAAGCGGGTTTCGATGATTCTGCATGGCGCACCCTGAACCTGCCGCACGATTGGGGGATTGAGGGCGCATTCAAGCAGGAATATCCGGGCGAGACCGGCAAACTGCCCTGGTGGGGTGTCGCGTGGTATCGCAAACATTTCACCTCCCCGGTCGCTGATGCCGGCAAACGCGTGTATCTGGATGTCGACGGCGCAATGGCTTACGCAACAGTATGGCTCAACGGACAATTCGTCGGCGGCTGGCCTTATGGTTACGCATCATGGCGACTCGACCTCACGCCGTATTTAAAAACCGGTGCAGACAACGTACTGGCAATTCGCGTAGAGAATCCAGAGAACTCTTCGCGTTGGTATCCGGGCGGCGGCATTTACCGTAACGTCTGGCTGGTCAAAACCTCGCCCGTTCATATTGCGCAGTACGGCACCTTCGTCACCACACCTAGCATCACCAAAGACGCCGCCACGGTTGACGTCAAAGTCAATATTGAAAACCACGCCCTCGAAACCCAAGTTCAGGTAGCGACCGCCATTTATGCGCTGGATGCTGCCGG
This sequence comes from Oxalobacteraceae bacterium, assembly GCA_025352145.1. Taxonomy (GTDB): domain Bacteria; phylum Pseudomonadota; class Gammaproteobacteria; order Burkholderiales; family Burkholderiaceae_D; genus JANXTY01. The sequence continues at coordinate 161,360 of JANXTY010000061.1, read as the reverse complement.
CCTCAAAACCGGCGAGCCAGTGGCTACCAGCACGCCATCGTATCCCACTAAAATCGTTGCCGGTCGACAGGCGCTGATCGCGCAATCGTTGGTCGTTACTCATCCACAGCTTTGGAGCCCACGCACGCCGCGCCGTTACGTAGCCGTTACCACTATCACAGAAAAAAATAAAATCGCCGATGTTATCGAGACCCCTTTCGGCATCCGCAGCATTGCCTTCGATCCCGCACGCGGCTTTCTCTTAAACGGCGAACGCGTGCCGATCCAAGGCGTCTGCGACCATCACGATCTGGGAGCCTTAGGTGCGGCATTGAATGTGCGAGCGCTGGAAAGACAGCTGGAAATTCTGCGCGAGATGGGCGTCAACGCCATCCGCACCAGTCACAATCCACCCGCTCCCGAGCTGCTTGACCTCGCTGACCGTATGGGCTTTCTGATCATGGACGAAGCCTTTGATGCCTGGCGTATGGGTAAAAAACCTAATGATTACAACCTGCTGTTTGCCGACTGGCATGAGAAAGATCTCCGCGCCCAAGTGCGGCGCGACCGCAACCACCCCAGCGTTATTCTCTGGAGCATCGGCAACGAGATCCGCGAACAAGGCGCGCCCGAGGGATGGAAGGTCGCGGCACATCTTGCCGAGATTGTGCGCGGCGAAGACCGTACTCGCTTGACCGTCGCCGGGTTCAACAATACCGGTTCCGGTTACAACGGATTCCAAACCGCCATCGATGTTCTGGGCTACAACTACAAACCGGGCGAATACGCAAAGTTTCACCAGAGTGCGCCGCATATTCCGTTGATCGGCAGCGAAACCGCTTCTACCGTCAGCTCGCGTGGAGAATATTTTTTCCCGGTAAGTGATGATAAATCCAAAGGACTAACGGATTTTCAGGTAAGTAGCTATGACCTGTCTGCGCCACGCTGGGCCTTTGCACCAGATATCGAATTCAAAGGTCTGGACGAGAATCCTTTCGTCGCCGGTGAGTTTGTATGGACTGGTTTCGACTACCTCGGCGAGCCGACGCCTTACAACGCTGACACGACCAACATTCTCAACTTCACCGACCCGGCACAACAGGAACGTGCGGCGAAAGAACTCGCCGAATTGCAGAAAATAAAAGTGCCTTCACGCAGTTCTTATTTCGGCATCATCGATCTTGCCGGTTTCAAGAAAGACCGCTTCTATCTCTATCAAGCGCGCTGGCGGCCGGAGCTGCCGATGGCGCACTTGCTACCGCACTGGAACTGGCCAGATCGTGTCGGCCAAATCACGCCGGTACATCTGTACACCTCCGGTGACGAAGCTGAACTCTTCCTTAACGGCCAGTCACTCGGCCGCAAAAAACGCGGGCCGCTAGAATATCGTTTGCGTTGGGATGACGTAAAGTATCAGCCCGGCGAACTGCGTGCCGTCGCCTATAAAAACGGGGTGAAGTGGGCCGAAGACGTAGTCCGCACGACCGGGGTAGCCGCAAAACTGGAACTCGCCGCCGACCGCACTGTGCTGCGCGCTGATGGAAAAGATTTATCCTTCATCACCGTCACCGTCACCGATCAAAAAGGGTTGCTCGTACCGCGTTCAAAGAACCGCATCGCCTTCACACTGACCGGTCCTGGTGAAATCATCGCGACAGACAACGGAGATGCCACGAGTTTCGAGTCATTCCAGTCGCCCCAACGTGCCGCCTATAATGGTTTGGCTCTCGTTATTGTTCGCACCAAACCAGGGGAGTCCGGGCCGCTCGTTCTCAAAGCCAGCAGCGATGGACTAACCGGTGCGGAAGTGACTCTTCGCAGCAAGCAACCTTAATTCACATGAGAATTTTTCCGTCCGCTATGAAATATGTTCTTATTTTGTCGGTTCTTTTTTCGGCTCAGCTCCATGCGCAAGCAATCCAAAAATGGACCGACAACGATGGGAAAATTCATTATGGGGACCGCCCTCCAATGACGGCGCAAACCCAGGAAGTCAAGATCAACAACAATGTGGCAGCTGACGCCTCTACCGGTTCAAACGCAAATTCTTTCTATAGAATTCCACTTTATTCAGAACGATTAAAAGTCGAGAAAAAATCTTCTGATACCAACGTAACCATGCGATTTATCACGCGTAGTTCAGTTGCTAAAGTGGTGAATTTTTATAAGAGCAACATCACAGAAAAATATAAAATCCAAGAAGCTGGAGGCTCCACCATTTTTTCCTACAAAGTCGGTGAATTCAACAAAATGATCGAGATTCAGGATTTTTTCGGCAAAGCAGATGTCACCCTTTTGTCTGAAAAATAAATCGCCCCATTTTTCTGAAGAAATAATTCAGGTTAACAGCTGACGTTACTCAGCGTGCAGAGATCGTAGGGGCACGGCATGCCGTGCCCGATACTAGTTCAGCTATTTTTCAAGGCTGAACCAACTAACGGGCATGCCGTTCCCTAGAGTGCCCAACCCAAGTGAACGATTTTTTCCGGGCACTGCGCAACATCAGTTAAGAGGTGAAGGCGAACCTTCCTTTGTTCTATTGCCCCTAACAAGCGCAGGAAAAAGGTCTCCAAAATGACTTATCTGCGCATCGCCAGCAGTGCTCTTGGCAACTGATTGAGTACATTAATCAAGCACTGCATTTTCCAAGGAAATACGGATATCCGCACTCGGTTTTCTATCGCACTCACGATATGTGTCACCGCTTTTTTCTCTGACAGAATAAATAGCTTGTGGCTGGCATTCCCATGATTGAGTTGACGTAATTTAAGCGTATCTACATAGCCGGGCACAATAGCAGTCACGGCGATTGAGAATGGCGCTAATGCAATTCGGTAGGTATCGCACAGATTTAATACTGTGCGTTTGCTTGCGCTATACAGTGACGCTCCGGGATAATTTTTCAGCAATCCCGCCGCCGACCCAATGGCGACCACGTGTCCTGATTTTTGGGCCAGCATAATTTTTGCGCCAAGTTCAAACGCGTGGCTTAGTCCGCTTACATTGGTTTGCAGCATGCGTAACGTAGTAGCTTCATCGAGCTGATGGTGTCTGGTATTGAAATAAAATCCAGCCGCAACAATAAGCATATCCAGACCTGTTGCCGAGAAATTCTTCATAGCATTTCCCAGCGCAGCTTGATCAGCGATGTCGAATTCATACCCGGATAATTTAGCGTATTGTTTAAAGAGACTGCCCTCAACACGCTGTAAATCTCGACCGCAAATGGCGACCTCATTTGCTTGGGCGAGATAGTGCTGGGCCAACGCCAGCCCAATGCCACTGGTACCGCCAATGATCATGATTTTCATTGTTCTGCCTTGTTGTGTTTGGTCACATGCCGCATAGGTTTTTTACAGTTGGGCTGCCCTTTCTCGCAGGCTTCCAATCCCCGCTGATAACCGTATTCCCATTGCGCTTCAATTTGCGCCACGTATTTCGCATGAGTGGATGGAACGTCTAACCGAATCTGATTGTGCTGCCAAGACAATCGTTTTCGGATCTGCTGATTTGCCAATATAAGATGGGCATCGGAAGTATCTATCCATGTATCGGCAAACTGTGCATGAACATGACGTAACCGCGCATTTCCATCGATACCCAAGACGGTGCGCAAGGCAGGAATGGCGAAGGCTTGATCGAAAGGCTGCTTTAATTCCATCATCACACTATCTGCCAGGCGATTGGCAATCTCTAGGGGAAATAAGTCAATCACACCGCCGATATAGTTACCGCTCACATGAGAATAGCAAGGAAAATAAAACATGTCGGCAATGGATATCCGCACCGCGTCATTGAGCGACATATGGGAGTCGGTAATTATGTGCGGTGCAATGGCATTATCTTGCCCGGGGATTTCGCCCAATGCGGATGACATGCCAACTAATAAACTGCCGGTTCTGTCATTGCAAAATAGTGTCTCAGCAAATAATTTCCGCGCACCTCTGCGCTGTCCCACTTCATGTTTTTCATAGAGTAATTTTCCACCGATAATGCCTAACGCGGGGGTTTTTCCTACCGAATGCAATGCATTTGGCGGCAAGGGCAATACTGCAGGAATCTCAAACAAATAGTCATGGAACAAATCAGAAATTATTTTTACGCTGCGCATAAAATATCGTCGCCGGAAAGCAGATATAAAAGACTGGGTGAGAGTCGCGTGCCGCGCTGAGCGAAGCTGGCACCAAAACGCGTACATCTCGTAGGAACTGAGCCATGCCTTGCGCTCCGCATCATCGGGCAGGACTTGAATAATCGCTGCTGCAATCGCGCCGCCACAACTTGCCAAAAGCAAGTCCGGCGCTTTATTGCGTTGACATGCGGCAGCGTATATTCCAAGGTAATACCCGAAACGAAAGCCGCCCCCCGCCATGACCATACAACGATTATATTTTTGAGTAGGTGCCATGTTGATAGAATAAGAGACGAATGGCAGTCATGACAACCTGGTTCTCCACGCAAATGCATTCTTTAGAAAAGGCCACCTGGCCCCAACGCACGCGTTATTTTTTGATCAATGCGCTGGCATTTACACTGTGCTATCAAGTCAGCAATTTTCTAGCACAACAGCGCCATGTTACTCGCAATGTCGCGTTTTCTTTTGAGTATCACATGCCCTTTCTGGAATGGATGATTATTCCCTACTTGAGTTCAGGGATATTATTTGCAGCCAGTTTTTTATGGATAGAAAAAAAAGATGACTTACGCGTTCTAAACCAACGCTTATTACTGGCGACCGTGAGCGCTACGCTTATCTTCGCACTCTACCCTCTACGATTTAGCTTTCCCAAGCCATCGATCGCATCACCATTCTACGCTGCGCTATTTGATTTTCTTGCCGCGCTTGACCGCCCCTATAATCAACTTCCCTCCTTGCACGTGGCCTTCTGCGCGATCTATTGGCCTTCGTGGCGGGTATCTCTCAAACAAGGGCTTGCACACAGGGCGATGCAAATCTGCATGGCGCTCTGGTTAGTGTTGGTCACGGTGGCCACCTTATTCACTTATCAGCATCACTTGTTAGATATTTTAGGTGGCTTGGTGCTGGGTCTGGCCGCCATTTTCCTCATTCGCCCTGATCGAGAACAGCCAAATGTAGCGTTCTATTATCTGATGGCGAGTGGTATTGTTTTTCTTGTTGGAGTCATCGCTCTGCGTAGTGTGTTGGCCCTGTATCTGCTGCTCTCTCTTTTGCTCGTTAGTCTTGCCTATCGTCGACAGGATAACAATTTTTTACATAAACATGCAGGCCGACATTCAGGGTTCATCTGCTTTTTCTATGCCCCCTATTTTTTTGGTTATTGGCTGGCGTGGCACTATGTGCGATTTCATGAGCGACGAAATCCCCTGTTTGTTAACGTCAGTGAGCGACTATGGATAGGGCGTCGCTTAAGCGCTATTGAAACAGAAAAGTTACCCGATGCCTGCGTGATCATTGACTTGTCATGCGAACTAAGTGAAACAGCCAATTTGCGCAAGCATCCCTACCGGCATTTTCCTCTGCTCGATCTGATTTCTCCCGACCCCTCCGTGACAACAGAAATCGTCACAGCCATACGCAGCGAAATAAGCGCCGGACGCAGCGTGTATCTTCATTGCGCCATGGGCTATAGCCGCTGTATATTGCTAGCCAAACTCTATATGGGCGAAATAAAAAATTAATGCCTTCTATTTACCAATTCAAACCAAGATTTCAGCAGTTGCTAGCGCCGATATTGACGAAATTGGCAGCATGGCGCATATCGCCGAATCAGATCACCATTTTTACGATAGCGCTGTCGCTGGTGTATGGTCTTTTGCTCGCGCTGTACCCAGGCAATAGCTGGCTATGGGTGGGAGTGCCATTTTTCATGCTGATACGAATGGCGCTCAATGCGATTGATGGCATGTTAGCTAACGCGACGGGACAAAAAACACGAATGGGCGCATTGCTCAACGAAATGGGCGATCAGATCTCCGATGTCACGCTCTATTGCCCCTTCGCGCTGATAGCGGCGATTTCCGCGCCCTTGCTAGTGCTGGTGGTGATCATCGCATTGCTCGCAGAGTTTGCAGGCGTGCTAGCGGTGTGCGTGGGAGCAACCCGTCGATTCGATGGACCGATGGGCAAAAGCGACCGCGCTGCATGTTTTGGATTATTGGCGCTACTCATCGCCAGCGAAGTAGCACCCATCTGGTTAAATGGCTTGCTAGGCTTGATGCTTTGCCTGCTGGTATTAACGATCTTCAATCGCCTGCAATCGGCGCTCAATCATGACGGTTCTGAGCAACCGAAACAGTAAATATCCCGGCGAGACCAATCTGTGATTCGATTTTTTTACAGCCGACGCTAGCAACCAACCCATCCATCTCAGCCTGCGGTCGTGGCCGCATCCTCCAAGCCTGTCCTTGATGATTCACCAAAGTTTTAGCAATCATACGTAATTGCGGATGCCATGGCTGGCCTGTGTAAATGAGGTAACCGGCTGGTGCAAGTTGCTTTTTAATGCCTCGCAACGACCGCAGGACCAGCGCATTTTCGCTGAATAATTCATGCAAACCGGACACAATGACAATGTCGTAGAGCACTTCTTCTTGCATATAACTATCATCGGAAAAAGCATCGCAACATTCATACTGAACCTGCGTTTTTATGCCCAATTTTCCCGCAAGCGCCCGTGCTTGTTCCAGGTTATTAGTGCGATAGTCGCGCAAAGTGAGGTGGAGGTCCCGATCCTGGAAGCGCTTTATGGTTTCCAAAACATATCTTCCACCGCCGGCAGCAATATCCAGAATCCGCAACGGCTGATCGTGCGGATGATGCTCTATTAAATCCGACAATGCGTTTTGCAACTGCATTTTTCTCTGCCGAATACCGCGCCAACCAATCGCATCCAAATAACCGCGATCGATGAAACGTCCGATCAACAAACGCCCATTTGCCTGGTTGCGATAAACATAATCGAGTGATGTGCCGGAATCAAACCCATGCGTCATACCTATTTGCATGCCTTGGCTCAACGGCCCTAAAATCCCCAACATGGCGCGTTGTATTCCAAAAAAAATATCTCGTACAAAGTTGCCCGCACCACTTTCCTGCAATGCACGAAATTTTTCCGCGCTATCGCTTTGTGTATCGGCACTGACATAATGCACTGAGGACAAAATGCTTTGCGCAAAACACGTATCGATGAATTGCCGTGCAACCTCAATGACCTCCTTCACCTGCTTTTCATAAAAAATAGCGTGATAGCAGTTCTTTACCACAAGAAGGCGCTTCAAGGGAGAGGAGAGACAATCAAAAAATTGTTGTTGCGGCGCTTGTTGCACCACATAGTCTTTCTCCGCCACCAGCATCAACACTGGCACGTCAATTGCGCCCGCATCATTCACAATACGCTTGGCCGTCTCGGCCAGATCCAACAATACCCGTGCAGAAATATTTTTGGTAATGAGCGGATCCTGGTCATATTCTCTTGCCTGTTCTGCTGAATGGGTCAGCATCGACGAACGAATATAGCTCGTCACGAATAGATCTGATTTAAAGCATGTCGCCAGGCGCAATGCGGCTTTCGCAAACGGCACATACAGTTTTATTTCAAATGCGGCTGCAGCCATGACAACGCCACGAATTTTTGGCGCGTAATCATGTATCCACGTAGCAGCGATCACTGCGCCTACGCTATTGGCAACAAGCAGCATGTTTTCCGGCTTGATTTTGTAGGTATTAGCAATGTGCGTAATGAAAGCGTCAAGATCCTGCACAAGCGTTTGAAAGCCGGGCGCATCGCCACGCTCCCCTGGCGAATGTCCATGACCTCTGGCATCCCACGCAAAAGCCCAGTCTTGTCGGTAGCCGAACTGCTCTACCAACGGCGCGATTCGTCCAGAATGTTCGTGACCGCGATGAAGAAAGATGAGCGCACGTTGCTCGTCATCTGTCCTTGGCTGAATCGGCTGCCACGCCCGATAAAATAGACGCGACTGATCAGCGCTGCTAAATCCCGATTCAATAGGATTCCAGTTAAGTTGTGCGTGCATGCTTATCTCAAAAGTTGGTCGTTAAAATAGATGTCGGAAATAAAGGGCGAAATATAGCAAGGGTGCAGTCATTGTCAGACTATCGACACGATCTAAAATCCCCCCATGTCCGGGAATTAACTGTGAAAAATCTTTAATGCATAAAAACCGCTTGGCCATTGAAAATAGCAGATCGCCCGCAAAACCGCCTAAGGACAATAGCAGGCCCAAAGAAAAAAGACCATTCGCACTTGCCAATTGCAGATAGTTCCCAAGAATGAGCGACAAAAATAGTGTAGCCGACACACCTCCAACCAGGCCTTCCCAGGTTTTGTTGGGACTGATTATGTGGGCGATGCGGTGTTTGCCGAAGATTTTTCCAAAAATAAATTGCGCAATATCGTTTAAAGAAGTCACCACAAATAAATAGAAAAGCCAAGCAAGAATCTTTTCGGCGGACATTGGAAAGCGCATCAATTGAATAATGAAACTGCATCCAACATTACTTAAGAGAAAGAGCAGGATCAACAATTGATTTACATTTTTTTGCCAGAAAAAATGGATGAGTTGAATAACAATTATTCCGAAAAAAGCACCGCCCATGTAGGGAATCTGAAAATATATCAGGATCGTCATCAAGATAAAAACAACCGTGCAAAGCAGTCGAAAATTTCGTGCCGGTCCCGCGAAATGTATTGAAAGTTCACGTATGACGAGGCCATTAATCCCCCATGTCAGCATAATCGGGCCAATGGGATAAAACACTAATGCCAAGGTCACGAGGGGGAAAATAAACCACCACGCCTTTACCTGATCCCGTAATTGGGAGTGAGATGGACGTTCCGGCGTCAATGTAAGCACCAGTGCCAAACCGAGGGAAGTCACGCTCAACATGCAATACAAAACAGCCATGACGGCCATGATTGAGTAACTTGAAAAGAACGCTATCGACACCAGAAATCCTTATCTTCATCTCATCCAAATGGGCATGATCTTGTTTGGCCATACACATAAAACATCTCTTTTTTAATGCGGCTTCTATATCCCAGACGAATACAAAAGCATCACATCAACTCAGCAATCAGTGCGACGATGTCCTCTCCATAAGTCTCCAGTTTTTTCTCGCCAACACCGGATACGCCACGCAAATCGCCTAACGAGCCCGGCTTGGCTTTGGCAATTTCGCGCATCGTCGCATCATGGAAAATGACATACGCAGGGACATTGTGTTTGCGTGCCGTTTCTACCCGCCACCAGCGCAGCTTATCAAAAATGACCTGCTCATCCATCGATAGATCCGATTCGACATACCCTTTCGGTTTCGCCGAGATACGCCTTTGCTTGAGGGGTTTTTCGTATTGTCGTAACTGAATCTTCTGTTCACCGCGCAACACGGGGCGTGCCTCGTCCGTCAGTTTGAGCGCATTGTAGGCATCGTAATCGACGCTGACCAAACCTAATGCAATCGACTGGCGCAAAATGGCACGCCATTCCGCCTCGCTGCGTTCTGCACCTATCCCGAACGTCGACAATTGTTCATGCCGCCATTGCTTGATTCTCTCCGAATCCACGCCCCGCAAGATGTCAATCACGTGAACCGCGCCGAAACGTTGTTCGACCCGATAAATGGCAGACAGCAGCTTTTGCACCACCACGGTAGCATCAAAGGATACGGGCGGCCTAAGGCAGGTATCGCAATTGCCGCAAGGCGTCGCAGGTTGACCGAAATATTCCAGCAAGCGCATGCGTCGGCAGTGCAATGTCTCGCATAAAGCCAGCATGGCATCGAGTTTGACGCCCAGCACGCGCTTGAAAGTTTCATCCGCTTCGGACTCATCAATCATGCGCCGTTGCTGCACCACATCCTGCAGGCCGTATGCCATCCAGGCATTGGCGGGTGTGCCATCGCGTCCGGCACGCCCGGTTTCCTGATAATAACCCTCGATGCTTTTGGGTAAATCCAGATGCGCAACGAAACGCACGTCAGGCTTATCAATTCCCATACCGAAAGCGATCGTAGCAACCATGACGATACTTTCTTCGCGCAGAAAGCGGCCTTGGTGTTTGGTGCGTGTCGGATAATCCATTCCCGCGTGGTACGGCAACGCATTGATACCATGCTCGTTTAGAAATACGGCGGTCTCTTCCACTTTTTTGCGGGACAAACAATACACAATACCCGCATCGCCCGCATGCTCACCCGTAATAAAGTCGAGGAGCTGCTTGCGCCCATTATCTTTTTCTACGATCTGATAGCGGATGTTGGGGCGGTCGAACGAGGAGACGAATTGCAGCGCGTCAGTCAACTGCAATCGCAGTGCGATTTCTGCCCGGGTTTGATGGTCGGCAGTGGCTGTCAATGCAATACGCGGCACGGAGGGGAAACGCTCGTGCAGGACCGACAGTTTAATATATTCAGGACGAAAATCATGGCCCCATTGCGATACGCAATGGGCTTCGTCAATGGCAAACAAGGCGATCCTGGATGCTTGTAGCAACTCCAAACATCGCGGCGTCATCAGGCGTTCAGGCGCGACATAGACCAAATCGAGTTCGCCACTGCGCATCTTGCGTTCTATGCGATTAGCCTCGTCAAAAGTTTGAGTCGAATTGAGAAAAGCGGCGCGCACGCCGACTTCGGCCAAGGCATCCACCTGATCCTGCATCAACGCAATCAAGGGCGACACGACAATACCGACGCCATCGCGCAACAATGCAGGAATCTGGTAACACAAGGACTTACCGCCACCGGTTGGCATCAGTACCAAGGCATCGCCGCCACGCACCACGTGATCGACTATTTCCTCTTGCTGACCTCGAAAGGAAGGATAGCCGAATACCGTTTGCAGTACATCGAGCGCGCGCGCGCTGCCAACTTGATTATGCATTAAAAATTATTCCGCCCACACAATCCATCCCCCAAAATGGCTGGCCAAAATCAAGAGCCCGAAAGCAATCCGGTACCAGGCGAATACGGAAAAATCATGCGTAGCGATATACCGCAAAAGCCAGCGCACACATAAAAATGCCGACACAAACGCGGCCAGTGCGCCGATGCCGAATAGAGGCACGTCGGCCACTGAGAGCAAGGCACGGTCTTTGTAGAGCGAGTACGCAGTCGCTGCAAAGAGCGTCGGGATGGCGAGGAAGAAGGAGAATTCGGTAGCCACCTTGCGGGAAAGGCCGAACAACATGCCGCCGATGATAGTGGCACCCGAACGACTGGTGCCAGGAATGAGCGCAAATGCCTGAGCACAACCAATTTTGAGGGCGTCAAGTGCCGACATATCGTCTACCGAATCAATACGTGCCACAACGGAGTGGGCTTTGTGCTGGCGCTCCACCCACAAAATAATCAAGCCGCCGATAATGAACGCCAATGCCACCGGTATCGCAGAGAACAAATGTGCCTTGATCGCTTTGCTAAATAGAAGTCCCAACACAGCTGCGGGCACAAAAGCGATCACTAAGTTACGTGCGAATTGTTGCTCCTTGGGATCGCCGTATAGACCAGATAACACTTGCCCCATTTTTACCCGATATTCCCAGCACACGGCAAAAATCGCACCGGCTTGAATAACAATCTCAAACACTTTGAATTTTTCGCCCGTAAAATCGAGCAAACTTCCAGCGAGGATCAAATGCCCCGTTGACGAGATAGGGAGAAACTCTGTGAACCCTTCGACAAGGCCCATGATGAGTGCTTTTAGCGCAAGAATGAGGTCCATGATGAGCGTGCAATCAGGTTGAATAAGATTAAAGGAAACTGCTGAGGGAATTTTTCGCACTACCGCACTACATTGCGTAGTTCGTCTTACTTTGCAGGTTCGAAGATTACCACGAGCGCATCCGGCTTTGTGACGATTTTTACTATGACAAAATTGATGCCGCCATAATGACTCTCTGTCGGTTTGAAGGTATACAGCGCTACCTCTTTGAGTGTTTGTTCTGCCAGCAACCGCCCCACTTTTTCCCATGCCTTGGTATTGACCGCATCGGCATCTGCAAGGTTCATATTTTCAATATGAATATCAGCAAGTACTATCGCATTTTTTGCAGCATCAAACTGCAAGCTGCCGGAAAAAGACATGCTCCCTTTCCATTCCTTTTTTAAGAAAAATGGCGCGGCGACTGCATCCAGCGTCGTCGTGATCCGGTTAGTATCGGGTTGGAGCGTCAGTCTTGGATGAGTGAGACTGATGTCAAAGAATTCCATATACCGATTTTTCAGCGGAAATTTTTTGTCCATTGCCTGCTGCATTTGAGCCAAGGGAATTTCCAATTCACGCTGCCCGACCAGGATGGAACATCCCGACAACCACAAAATAAATGCCATGCCACAGCAGTTCGTCAGTATCGATTTCAAGGATGTCATGCGTTTTCTTTTAAGTTTTAAATATTGAACAAGTAGCGAGTCAGAATTTGTGCTGCGGCGCGAGCCTGGGAATCAACCCATTTTCATTGAAATGCCTGAATCCCAGTCTGCGCTTTACCAAGAATCAACGCATGCACATCGTGTGTACCTTCATAGGTATTGACCACCTCAAGGTTGAGCATATGGCGAATGATGCCGAACTCGTCGGATATGCCATTGGCACCGAGCATGTCACGCGCCGCACGCGCCACATCCAGCGCCTTTCCACAAGAGTTACGCTTCATTATCGAGGTAATTTCCACTGCGGCAGACCCTGCGTCTTTCATGCGACCGAGTCGAAGGCAACCTTGTAAGCCAAGCGTGATTTCAGTCTGCATATCCGCCAGCTTTTTTTGAATGAGCTGATTTGCCGCAAGAGGCCGCCCAAACTGATGGCGGTCAAGCACATACTGTCGCGCCGTATGCCAACAGTCTTCGGCTGCGCCCAACGCGCCCCAAGCGATACCATAGCGGGCTGAGTCCAAACAAGTAAACGGCCCTCTTAAACCTCGCACATCCGGGAATGCATTTTCTTCCGGGCAAAACACCTGATCGAGTATTATCTCGCCGGTGATCGATGCGCGCAGACCGAATTTCCCGTGAATTGCGGGAGCGCTCAAACCCGGCATGCCTTTTTCCAGAACGAAGCCGCGAATTTGTCCTCCTCCCTTGTCGCCTTCTTCGTCTTTGGCCCATACCACGAACACGTCGGCAATCGGCGAATTAGAAATCCACATTTTGGAGCCGGATAAAGAGTAACCGCCAGGAATTTTCCTTGCCCGCGTGATCATCGCCCCCGGATCAGAACCATGATCCGGCTCGGTTAAGCCGAAGCAACCAATTAATTCGCCCGTCGCTAATTTCGGTAGATATTTCTGGCGTTGCAGCTCGGTGCCGAAAATATAAATCGGCAACATCACCAGCGAAGATTGGACGCTCATCATTGAACGATAACCGGAATCCACGCGTTCGATCTCGCGCGCGATCAAACCATAGCTGACACTATTGAGCCCGAGACCGCCATATTTTTCTGGAAGTGTAGCGCCTAAAAAACCGAGCTCGCCCATTTCACGAAAAATATTGAGGTCAGTTTTCTCATGACGAAATGCATCACGTATGCGCGGCTTGAGCTTATCCTGACAATACGCACGTGCCGCATCGCATACCATGCGTTCATCTTCTGCGAGCTGATCCGACAACAGCAACGGATCATCCCAATGAAATGGTATTTTGGCTTTAGGTGCGTTTTTAGGTGCGTTATTTTTTGTATTCATGCCGACTCCGGGTCACTGAAAAACGCACGTTCTTAAACTGTCGCTCCGCTAAATTATTTCACCATCGTCGTCATTTAAAAATTTGATTCCGATTGATGTTGCGGATAAAAAATAGCCCGCTGACGAAGGGAAAAATAACTAACTCAATGCTAGGGAGATTTTGTGCCAACGAATTGGCCACCGTGAAATACCAACGCTTCTTTTGGTTCGGCATCACAGCCCTCAACCTCGCCCACAAATATCACATGATCGCCTTCGGGATAACGGCTGCGATTGTGACATTCAAACCAGGCAGAAACACCCTTCAAAATGGGGTGTCCAGTACGTGACAGCACGTAGTCAACCCCCTCAAAACGGTTCTCAACACGACGGGCAAATCGCTCTGCCAACGCAACCTGGTCGGCAGCCAGAATATTAATTACATAATGCGAATTCCCCGAAAAAACAGGCAAACTTTGAGCACTGTTGGCCAAGCTCCACAATACCAGCGGCGGATCAAGAGAGACTGAATTGAACGAACTGGCGGTCAATCCAAGAAAACGGCCATCAGCCAAACGCGTCGTAATGATGGTGACGCCGGTGGCAAATTGGGATAGCGCATCACGAAAGTGACGCGTATCAAATTGACGCGATTTGGCGCGGGGGAAACGTGTATTCATTTAATGCCCAGTATTTTTAGACATTATGCCGAAAAATAGACGCCAACGTGAGTTCAAATGCGCCGATTAGACTACATTCCAATCTCATAGGAAAAACTGCCGATGACAGGGGATATGTTTGCTTTTGAGGCGATTATTTCGCACGAATAGGGCATTGACGACCCTCCTTTCGATCGTCGCATGGACCGTTTGATCGATACCGTAAGCGTCGAATCAATCTTCGACTTCCCTGAGAAACATAATCCGGTGCTGAAGAAAATCGTTTTATCCACTGAGCCAGGACAATCATTATTCTGCCTGTCCAAGGGCGAATATTTCAGAAAGTACTGCGACACTCCCAGGGCTTTAAATCTTCATCATCGGTTAAAATAGAGCGCTATTTTCGATGTGTATTGCTGTCCTGCCTCGACCCTTCCCTCCTTCTGAAATGTGATTGCTATGTTAGATAATCTCACCCAGCGCCTTGCCAAAGTCGTCAAAACCATGCGCGGTGAAGCGCGTTTGACTGAAGCCAATACCGCCGACATGCTGCGCGAAGTACGGCTCGCTTTACTAGAAGCAGACGTCGCCTTGCCTGCGGTACGCGAGTTCATTGCACGCGTGAAAGAAAAAGCGTTGGGTGAAGAAGTAATCAGTTCCCTCACCCCGGGCCAAGCATTGGTAGGTGTGGTTCAGCAAGAATTGGCTGCGATCATGGGGGCAGATTTGGGCCAGGATGCAGCGCAACTGAACTTCGCTTGTCAGCCTCCCGCCATTATTCTCATGGCTGGCTTACAAGGCGTTGGCAAAACAACGACTGTTGGAAAACTCGCCAAATATTTGCGGGAAGAGAAAAAAAAGAAAGTGCTGACCGTTTCCACCGACGTTTATCGTCCGGCTGCGATCGCGCAATTGCAAGCGGTTACTGCCCAAGCGGGGGCAGATTTTTTTCCGACGCAAGCCAGCGACAAACCCGTGGGTATTGCGCTCGCGGCTTTGGATTATGCAAAAAAACATTATCACGATGTGCTGATCATCGATACTGCCGGACGACTCGGTATCGATGAAGCGATGATGCAGGAAATTAGTGCCGTACATACGGCGGTCAAACCCATCGAAACGCTGTTCGTGATCGATGCGATGCTGGGACAAGACGCGATCAATACCGCTAAAGCATTTAACGATGCGCTACCGTTGACTGGCATTGTGCTGACCAAACTCGACGGCGATGCACGTGGCGGCGCTGCTTTATCGGTGCGCCACATCACCGGAAAGCCAATTAAGTTTGCGGGTGTATCCGAGAAACTCGACGGCCTGGAAGCCTTCGACCCCAGCCGCATGGCTAACCGCATCCTGGGCATGGGCGACATTCTGGCGCTGGTCGAAGAAGCACGCAAAGGTGTGGATGTTAAAGCGGCACAAGAACTTGCTCAAAAAATCAAGGTCGGCGGAAAGTTTGACCTCAATGATTTTAAGGCGCAACTTGGACAAATGAAAAAAATGGGCGGACTATCCAATTTAATGGACAAACTCCCGGCGCAATTTCAACAAGCCGCAAGCGGTGCCAATATGGACCAGGCCGAAAAGCAGGTACGCCGGATGGAGGGGATCATTAATTCCATGACGCCACACGAACGCACTAAACCCGACCTCATCAAAGCCTCGCGCAAACGTCGCATCGCCACCGGTGCAGGAGTCCAAGTACAAGAAGTCAACCGCATGCTAGCGCAATTTGAACAGATGCAGTCAATGATGAAAAAGCTACAGGGCGGTGGGATGATGAAGATGATGCGTAGCATGAAAGGAATGATGCCGGGCATGCGTTAGCAGCAAAATGAGATTTCGTTTTTATTCAAAATAGCGCTCAGCGGATTATCTCGCCCCTTTCTCAGCGAGACCAAGATTACGTTTAAGGCAAAAAACTCACAAAAAATGGGGAAACGAAAAAAAACACTTGCGTCATAGGGGAAACGCCACCAATATTAGCGGTGCAATAAATAACCAATTTTTTTAACAGTTTTTGTGAAGGAGGCTCGAAGATGGCAACAGCCAAAAAACCTGTAGTAGCAGCTAAAAAAGCACCTGCCAAGAAGGCCGCTCCGGCAAAAACCGCCGCAGCAGCAAAACCAGCAGTAAAGAAAGCCGCAGCAAAACCAGCAGCGAAGCCTGCAGTAAAAAAAGCAGCGCCAGCTAAAGCAGCCAAACCGGCTACGCCACGCAAACCAAATGCAGCATTTATGAAGGCCATGACACCGTCCGCCGTTCTGGCAGCGGTTATCGGAGCGACACCTTTGCCGCGCACAGAAGTAACAAAAAAGATCTGGGAATATATCAAAAAACTCGATCTGCAAGATCCAGCAAATCGCCGCATGATCAATGCAGATGAGAAACTGAAAGCTGTCTTCGGTGGCAAGAAACAAGTGTCTATGTTTGAAATGACAAAACTTGTTTCTGATCATTTGAAATAATCGTGGGAGTCGTTATGGACTCCAACATAAAAAATGCCTGCTTGGTGATCGCTAAGGAGGCATTTTTTTAGTTCTGTCGTTGAAATTGCTAACGAGCACATTGCTATTTCATGTTTCCTGCATTCACAAAAACAGCAAGCCCCCATAGGGGTTATATCAGCGTTTATATTCCCATTTCTTCCAAGCTGCCAACACCGCATTAGGATAATCCGGCTTGCCTCGACTACCGTTATAACGGCCCAGCGCCAAATATAAATTACCATGCTCCATGTCAATATACATGCGTAAAATCGCACAGCCATACCGAAGATTGGTTTGCATGTGAAACAGCTTCTTACGATCGTGATCACCAATCACTCTGGTCCAGAAAGGCATCACCTGCATGTAACCGCGCGCACCGACCATGGAGACGGCGTATTTGTGGAAAGCGGATTCAACCTGCACTAAGCCAAGTATGAGACCAGGGTCCAGACCAGCACGCTTTGCTTCATACCATACGGTTTCGATAAATTCAATGCGCATCTGTGCATCGGGCATCTTACGTTTAAGCCGATTCGACATTTCGCCAAGCCAGTACAGATACTTGATACGCTCATGAATATCGGAAATGTTTACCTTAGGCGGACGGGCGTCCGAGATTGCATTGGACAACGCCATCCGTACAGAATCGGCCAGCGCTTCCTCCTTTTGATTACCCGCATGAGCACCGCCGCAAAGTAGGACAGTCAATACAAAAGTCCGATTCAAGTTGATCAGAATATTTTTGCAAAAACCGGGCAATGGCCGAAAATCACCCCCCTTCCCGAATAAGGCAATGAAGACGATATGCCACCTGCCACATTGCCGAGCAAAAAAAAATAAACTGCTGCGCAGAATACCTGTGAAGCTCACGCCGCCAATTTGGTTTTAATAAACCCGACCACTTGGTCAATAACTAATGCTGTGGCTACCGTATCGCGTCGACCCTGATATTCTAGATTGCCTTCTTTTAAGCCACGATCACCGATTACAACACGGTGTGGAACACCGATCAGCTCCCAATCCGCAAACATGGCGCCCGGACGTTCACCCCGATCATCCAGAACGACATCCACCCCTGCGGCCTGAAGTCCGGCATACAGCCTGTCGGTCTCCAGTTTGACGACTTCGCTGCGGTCATAACCCATCGGACACAAAACAACTTCAAAGGGTGCAATCGCCGCCGGCCAGATAATGCCTTTTTCATCAAAATTCTGCTCAATCGCCGCACCCAAAATGCGTGTCACACCGATTCCATAGCACCCCATTTGCATCAACTGTGGCTTGCCATTTTCATCCAAAAACGTGGCTTTCATCTCTTGTGAATAGCGGGTGCCCAGTTGGAACACATGGCCTACTTCGATACCCCGCTCAACTACCAACACGCCTTTCCCATCAGGAGAGAGATCTCCTTCTACCACATTGCGAATATCGGCTACCAGCGGTTCTGCTAGGTCACGCCCCCAATTCGCCCCCATATAGTGGGTATCGATTTCATTCCCACCACAAACAAAATCGTGCATATTGGCCACCGTCCGATCAGCTACTATCTTCACGCTTTGACTGACGCCAATTGGACCGAGATAGCCGGGTACCGTCCCGAAATGCGCGATGATTTCGGCTTCAGTTGCAAAGCGGAAATCGCTCAAACCGGGGATTTTTTTAACCTTGACTTCATTCATTTCATGGTCTGCGCGCAACAGTAGCAGCCACACCTGATTTTCTTTTTCAGTCTCTACGGTCAGTACAATAGACTTGATCATGTGTGACAAGGGAAAACCGAGCAGTGCCGCAACCTCTTCACATTTTACTTTGCCGGGCGTTGGCATCTTAGTCAGTGCCTGGGTTGGCGCGGCACGCGTTGCATTCAAAGTCAGCGCCTCAGCCGCTTCCATATTTGCCGCAAAATCAGAGGTAGGACAATAGACAATCGCATCTTCGCCAGTCTGGGCAATCACATGAAATTCGTGTGAACCAGACCCGCCAATCGCCCCATTGTCGGCAGCGACGGGACGAAATTTCAATCCGAATCGGTTGAATATGTTGATGTAAGCGTCAAACATGATTTGGTACGATTGCTGCATAGCCGCGACATCCCGGTCAAACGAATAAGCATCTTTCATCGTAAATTCACGACCGCGCATCAAGCCAAAACGTGGCCGACGCTCATCGCGAAATTTCGTCTGAATATGATAAAAATTGATCGGGAGCTGGCGATACGATTTGATCTCGGTTCGAACAACGTCGGTGATGACTTCTTCTGAGGTTGGCTGAATCGCATAGTCGCGGCCATGACGATCTTTGACCCGCATGAGTTCAGGTCCCATTTTGTCCCAGCGCCCGGTCTCCTGCCATAACTCGGCCGGCTGCACCAAAGGCATCAATAATTCGACTGCGCCAGCGCGATTCATTTCATCCCTAATGATGGCTTCTACTTTGCGGATCACGCGCAAACCCATCGGCATATAGGTATAAATCCCGGAACCGAGGCGTTTAATCATCCCGGATCGCATCATTAATTGGTGACTGATTATCTCGGCGTCGGAGGGGGCTTCTTTAAGAGTTGAAACAAAAAATCGTGAGGCACGCATAACGATGAATTCTTTTTAAAAAGAGGGAGTTATAATCAACTCAATTTTAAAGGATTAGCTGGCTGATGCGACCATACTTTATGCGATTGTGCACATTTGTTAACCACCTTCCTTGTTCCGCTTTACGGAAACATAGCAATGGTGCTCGTATGCGCAACAATTTGTATTGAAGAGGCGTCCTGCCGCAGAAAGTTTCGAGGTACGACATGCTAGATCGTGAAGGGTTCCGCCCTAACGTCGGCATTATCCTGCTCAATGCCCAAAATGAGGTATGGTGGGGTAAGCGGGTGCGCGAGCACTCTTGGCAATTTCCGCAAGGCGGTATCAAATATGGCGAAAGCCCGGAGCAGGCTATGTTCCGTGAGCTGGAAGAAGAAATCGGCCTGCGCCAAGAACACGTCAAGATCGTGGGGCGTACCCGCGATTGGTTACGCTATGAAGTGCCGGATCATTTTATCAAACGTGAAATTCGTGGGCACTATCGCGGCCAAAAGCAGATTTGGTTTTTGCTACGTATGGTCGGGCGCGATAGCGATGTCAATCTTCGCCTCACCGATCATCCCGAATTTGACGCGTGGCGCTGGCACGAATACTGGGTGCCTTTGGATGTCGTCATTGAATTTAAGCGCGATGTATACCAAAAAGCGTTACATGAGTTGGCGCGTTTCTTACAGTTTAATTCTCAACATCATCCATCCCAGCGCAATGCGACACGTCATATACGACAACCGCAGGCACCACGATTGTCAGAAGAAGCGAACGTACCAGTTGATAGGCCGTTAGACCAGCCTGAAAATAAATGATTAACCAAGCGAATAAACAGAATTTAATTTGGAAAATATTTTCGGATCAAAGTAATACGAGGTTATCGCGATGAATCAACTCTGGCCCTTCAACAAAGCCCAAAATTGTCGCAATTTCTGAGGACGGGTGGCGCATAATGCGTCGGGCGTCAGTGCTCGCATAGTTAATGAGGCCGCGCGCAATCTGGCGGCCGTTCTGAGTGACGCAGGTAATCACAGCGCCCCGTCCGAATTCCCCGATGACATCGGATACACCGATGGGCAAAAGCGATTTGCCTTCTTCTACTAGTTTTTGTACTGCTCCAGCATCTAACACCACCTTGCCCGCTGTTTGCAGATGATCCGCCATCCATTGTTTGCGTGCGGTCAATTGGCCCATCTGTGCGGTCAATTGCGTGCCGATTGCTTCACCCGCAGCGAGTCTGGTTAAAACGCTTTCTTCACGGCCCCAAGCAATCACGGTATGAGCACCGGAGCTAGCTGCACGTTTGGCAGCGAGTATTTTAGTTAGCATGCCGCCACGGCCAATGCCGGTGCCGACCCCCCCTGCCATGCCTTCTAACGCAATGTCTCCGGCAATCGCTTCATGCACGAAAGTGGCATTGATATCTTTGCGAGGATCGGCTGTGTAGAGCCCCCGTTGATCAGTCAGAATAATCAAAACATCGGCTTCAATCAAATTTGCTACTAAGGCGCCTAAGGTATCGTTGTCGCCCACTTTGATTTCATCTGTAACGACAGTGTCGTTTTCATTGATGATAGGGACTACGCCAAAACGCAATAATGTGAACAGTGTCGAACGGGCATTCAGATAGCGTTCTCGGTCGGCCAAATCTGCATGGGTTAATAGCACTTGAGCAGTATGCAAATCATGGGCGCGAAAACTTGTTTCGTAAATTTGTGCCAACCCCATCTGGCCGACAGCAGCACAGGCTTGTAATTCATGGATGCCAGAAGGACGTTGTTCGAACCCCAAACGCTGCATTCCTTCAGCAATCGCGCCTGAGCTAACCAGGATGACTTCTTTGCCCAGCACACGCAGTTGTGCGATCTGCTCAGCCCATTTGGCGATAGCACTGTGATCTAGGCCCTTGCCATCGTTCGTCACCAAGGACGAACCGACTTTGATAATAAGACGTTTGGCGTTTTTAATGACGGAATTCATGTTCTGTTGTATGCGGTCAAATACGGTGACATCTCATCCATGAAAGCTAGCGAAATGACGTTTAATACCCAATCCTTGGTATTTACAAACCCGCTTATTCCATTACCTTGAAGCGAGGGTCATCAGGGTCTATCGAGGCAATTCCACGCGCCTCCTCTGTCATTTGTGTTTCTTCTGCACGCTGTTCTGAATTGCGTTTGGTTTCAAGATGCTGATAGATCGCAGTAACAAGTTCCTCACATCCCTCTCGGTTTAGGGCCGAAATCTCAAATATCGGTCCCTTCCACGCAAAGCGCTTAATGAAATCCTTGACGCGTTTTTTTCGTTCCTCCTCTGGAACCATATCTAACTTATTCAATACCAACCAACGCGGTTTATCTACTAAGGACTCATCGTATTTTTTTAATTCTTTGACGAGTGCTTTGGCTTCCTTTACGGGATCTACCGTCGTCTCGAATGGGGCCAGATCAACAATATGCAATAGTAATCCGGTGCGCTGCAAATGACGCAAAAATTGATGGCCCAATCCCGCACCTTCCGATGCCCCTTCTATCAAACCCGGAATGTCGGCAATGACGAAACTTTTCTCATGACTCACGCGTACTACACCCAGATTCGGATGCAAAGTCGTAAATGGATAATCGGCAATTTTAGGGCGCGCATTCGACACGGCTGAAATAAAAGTCGACTTGCCTGCATTAGGCATACCTAATAAACCTACGTCGGCCAGCACTTTCAATTCCAATCGCAGTTCACGACGCTCCCCTTCTTTCCCATCCCCCTTTTGGCGAGGTGCACGATTAGTCGAGGTTTTGAAATGAATGTTGCCCCAGCCACCCTCGCCACCTTTAGCGAGCAATTCAATTTGTCCGTGCTCCGTCAGGTCTGCGATATTTTCACCAGAAACGTGATCGACGATGAGCGTACCTACCGGCATGCGCAACAAGATGTCATCTGCGCCTTTACCGTAGCAGTCCGCGCCGCGTCCACTCTCACCATCGCGAGCCTTATGCAACTTGGAAAAACGGAAGTCAACCAATGTGTTGATATTGCGATCAGCTACCGCAAAGATGCTGCCGCCTTTACCACCATCGCCACCGTCTGGACCGCCAAAGGGCCTGAATTTCTCACGACAAAAAGAGGCGCAGCCATTGCCTCCATTCCCTGCGATGACCTCAATTTTCGCTTCATCGATGAACTTCATTTTTTGCCGCCATAAAAACGAAAGGGCACCACAGAAAATCGTTGCGAGCGGCCCAAGGCCGGGTTGAGAAGCGCGGCCATATCGAAACATGGCGAGCATCGCAGGCCCGAAATGGGTCGCGCAGTCGATTTTTGAGGTGCCCTAAAAAGACCCTGCCAAGTACAAAGTCTTTTGATTGAAGGCTTGCGCCTTACATTACTTGCGTGCGCTAAAAATATTACGCAACTGCTGCAACTACAGCAGGTACTACAGTAACGAACTGTTTGCTTTGCGGGCCTTGGACAAGAAATTTTACCTTGCCATCAACGAGCGCGAACAAGGTGTGGTCTTTCCCCATGCCTACATTTTCGCCAGCGCGCACTGGTGTGCCACGTTGACGAATAATGATACCGCCCGCATTGATAGTTTGGCCGCCGTATACTTTAACGCCAAGTCGTTTCGACTCAGAATCACGGCCGTTGCGCGTAGTGCCGCCGCCTTTTTTATGTGCCACTTAAGACTCCTCGGTATCTGGTTAATTAACCAATGATAATTTAATTAATTAAGCGTTAATGGAAACGACTTGGACTTCCGTATAATTTTGGCGATGGCCTTGATGCTTCTGGTAGTGCTTACGACGACGCATCTTGAAAATCTTGACCTTATCGTGGCGACCTTGCGCCAATACCGTAACCAGAACCGTAGCACCTTCAACCAATGGCACACCAAATTTAATGGTGTCACCCGCGCCCACTGCGAGTACTTGATCAAGTGTGATTTCGGAACCAATGTCAGCAGGTATCTGTTCTATTTTGAATTTTTCACCAGCGACAACTTTATATTGTTTGCCACCGGTTTTTATGACCGCGTACATGTGAAACCTCATCAAATGAATTAAGGAATTTTCTCACCAATCCCGCGAACGAAACACAATGCGAAATCTGGAGAACCGCCGATTATACATGGACTTGGAACACACGTCAAAACAAGCAAATAACGCTTAAAAACATGGGCATTGCTGCAATTTGCGCACTAACGAAATATCCGAACGCCATCGTATAATCACCCCACTTAGGATTTCTTGCAGGTTTGCCTTGTCTTCCGCCACCACCAGCTCACACACTCTTTTCGCATCAATCACAGACGACATGGATGCCGTCAACCACGCTATCCGCACTAGACTGCATTCCGACGTCAGTCTAGTGAAACAGATAGCAGAATACATCATTGCCTCAGGTGGAAAACGTATCCGCCCTGTGTTGCTACTGCTTATGGCGCACGCCTACGGTTATCGCGGTACTCATCACCATGAACTCGCTGCGGTCATCGAGTTTATTCATACTGCCACGCTATTGCATGACGATGTCGTAGATGAATCTTCGATGCGGCGTGGCAAGGCGACGGCTAATACTTTATTTGGTAATGCCGCCTCGGTGCTAGTGGGTGATTTTCTTTATTCCCGTGCGTTTCAGATGATGGTGGAAATGAATGATATGAGGATCATGCAGATCCTGGCCGACGCTACCAATGTCATCGCGGAAGGTGAAGTTTTGCAACTGCTGAATATGCACGATCCGAATGTCAGCGAAGAGCGTTATCTACAAGTTATTCGCTCTAAAACAGCGAAACTATTCGAAGCCGCCACCCAACTTGGCGCACTCATTTCTGGAGCGACAGAATCTGAAATTGAAGCAGCCGCAGAATATGGACGTTCGCTCGGAACTGCATTTCAGCTAATTGACGATGTGCTCGATTATTCCGGCAACGCAGTCGACATTGGCAAAAATGTCGGGGACGATCTACGTGAAGGCAAGCCGACGCTCCCACTGATTTATGTATTGGAACATGGGACCCCCGAACAAAAGGAAATGGTGCGCGCCTGCATCAAAGATGGTGATGAACAGCACTTCAACGCCATTCTAGATGCGGTAACGAGTTCGGGCGCACTAAGCTACACAAAACACGAAGCAAAGAAAGCCGCAAAGCGTGCAGCAGAATCGATTTCCAACCTGCCAAACACGCACTTTAAGAATTCTTTGTTAGAATTATGCGCGTTTGCAGTGGACAGAAATCATTGAGCCATTCCACTTTCAGGCCATGCTCTGCTGCTGTAAGTTACCCCACACTTACTAGTCTTATCGACTCCATTTCTTTACGGTGACCCCTTGGATACCGTGCCTTTATGGGCCCAAATACTGGGGCTCGCCATTCTCCTCCTTCTGTCAGGATTTTTTTCGATCGCTGAAACGGCCATGATGGCGCTAAATCGACATAAGTTACGCCATCTCGCAACTGCGGGGAGTCGGCGCGCCAAGCTGGTATTGACTATGCTAACGGAAACCGAGCGCTTACTCGGCGTCATTTTGCTTGGCAACAATTTGATCAATTCTGGCGCCTCTGCACTGGCCGCCGCATTCGCCATCTATTATTTCGGAGAAAGTAAATACGCCCTGGCGATTGCCTCTACTGCTGTTTCATTTGCCATTGTCATCTTTGCCGAAATTACGCCAAAGGTAATCGGCGCGGCCTATCCTGAGCGTATCGCCTTGACTATCGCGCCGATATTACGTGTTCTGATGTTTGTCATGAATCCTTTGGTGTGGGTCACCAATTTGCTTGTTAAAGGACTATTGCGGATACTGCACGTGCCCCAGAATAAAGAAGAGAGCCAAATTTCATCCGAAGAACTTCGCTCGATTGTGCTTGAGGGTGGTAATTTTATTCCCAAAAAACATCTTAGTATTTTGTTGAATTTATTCGAGCTTGAAAAAATTACCGTCGAAGATGTGATGACCCCTCGCACCCAAGTTGAAGCACTTAATATGGCCGTCACAGTAGAGGAAATAAAGCATCAACTTATTACCTGTTATCACAACAAGCTTCCCGTGTATGAGGGAGAAATTAACCGCATTATCGGCATTTTGCATGTACGCAGGGCCGTTGCCCTCCTCAACTATGAAGAAGAATTAACAGTTGAGCATTTCCGGAAACTGTTGACACCCCCCTATTTTATTCCCCAAGATACTGACGTCCTCAAACAACTGCAATATTTCCAGGAAAATCGTGAACGACTCGGCATCATTGTGGACGAATACGGTGAGGTGCAGGGGTTGGTAACGCTGGAAGACATTCTCGAAGAAATGATAGGGGAATTCACGACTTCCGTGCCCGGTGCAGCACGTGCCGACTCTTTTTTGTGGGATGAGAAAAATGAATGTTTACTGGAGGGTAGTACGGCCTTACGGGATATCAACAAGCGTCTAGGACTACATTTTCCACTAACAGGACCGAAAACACTCAATGGCCTGTTACTAGAATTATTGCAAGATATCCCTGATGCAAACGTCTGCGTCAAAACCGGTAATTGCGTTATCGAAATTATTCAGACGCAAGATCAGTCGATTAAAGTTGTCAAACTAACCCGATTAAAAATCGAAGATTTACCTCATCTGGAAACGTAACTTCCTACAAAATGACTATTGAGAGACAATATCTTTACAAATCAGATGCCTAGGGGCATTATCTAACGCTAATCCGACGTTTAGCTTATTGTGCTACTTTCAATTTTATTTTATGGCTGCAGTGCTTCCCTCTCCGATTTCAAGCGCCTCTATGCCTGGACTTGCGCGTGCATTGATGCAAGCGGGGCGGCTATCATCTCAGCAAGCCGAGGCCATTCAAAAAAAAACGAGTATCGACAAAACACCTTTTATTGATGCACTACTACAAGGTGGCGCTATTGATGCACGGGCGCTCGCCATGTTTTGCTCGGAGACTTTCGGCTATCCCCTGGTTGATCTTAGCGCGATCAATGTCAGTAGTCTTCCTGAAAAAATCATTGATGCCAAGCTTATGCAGAGCCAGCGCGTCATTGCGTTGGTTAAGCGTGGCAACAAGATGTCTGTGGCCATCTCTGATCCAACCAATATACAAGCGCTAGATCAAATCAAATTTCAGACTGAGGCATCAGTTGAGCCGGTTGTCGTTCAACATGACGTTCTCGTTCAGCTCCTGAGTGTTCTCGGTAAAAATTCTGAGCAAAATTTGACCGAGCTCATTGGAGACGAGCAAGATCTCGAATTTGTTGAAGATGATGCCGTGGCATCTCCAGCCGACTTGGGAACCGCAGATATTGACGATGCCCCTATCGTCAAATTTCTCAACAAAATTCTGCTCGATGCCATTAATCTGGGCGCATCGGACATTCATTTCGAACCTTTTGAAAAATTTTACCGAATTCGTCTGCGGATCGATGGTGTTTTGCGTGAACATGCACAACCCCCACTTGCCATTAAAGACAAATTGGTGTCCCGCATCAAAGTACTTTCCAAACTAGATATTTCCGAAAAACGCGTTCCACAAGATGGGCGTATGAAATTAGTTTTGTCCCAAACAAAAGCCATCGATTTTCGTGTTAGTACGTTACCGACTTTGTTTGGCGAAAAAACCGTCATGCGTATTCTGGATGCGACCCAAGCCCAAATGGGAATTGACGCATTAGGTTACGATCCAGATCAAAAAGAAATTTTGATGGAGGCGATTCAACGACCCTATGGCATGGTGCTGGTAACTGGCCCCACAGGTTCAGGCAAAACCGTTTCTTTATACACATGCTTAAATGTGATTAACAAACCTGGCATCAATATTTCGACGGCTGAAGATCCTGCCGAAATCAATTTGCCTGGCGTCAATCAAGTCAATGTAAATGACAAGGCCGGCCTAACATTTGCGGTCGCTTTGAAGTCGTTTTTACGGCAAGATCCAGACATCATCATGGTGGGTGAAATACGGGATCTCGAAACTGCCGATATCGCGATCAAGGCTGCGCAAACAGGTCATATGGTATTTTCCACCTTACACACCAATGATGCCCCCTCTACACTGACGCGCTTGATGAATATGGGCGTTGCACCATTTAATATCGCCTCATCCGTCATCCTCATCACAGCGCAGCGACTGGCACGACGCCTATGTACATGTAAACAGCCTGCTGTCGTTCTTGATGAAATCTTGCTACAGGCCGGCTTCAAAGAAGAAGAACTGGACGGCACCTGGCAGCCATATAAGCCGATTGGTTGCGATCGCTGCAGCGGCAGCGGTTATAAGGGGCGCGTCGGGATATACCAGATTATGCCAATTACCGATGAAATTGAGCGCATTATTCTCGCAAACGGTACTGCGCCGGAAATTGCACAGCAATCCGAAAGTGAAGGAGTAAGGTCTTTACGTCAGTCGGGACTAATGAAGGTGAGACAAGGCTTGACCAGCCTGGAAGAAGTACTTGGCTGCACCAACGAATAGTTGAAGGATAATAAGCATGGCAACCTCATCACGCACAAACGCAAATTCAAACCAAGTAAAAGAGTCGATCTATTCTTGGGAGGGCCGAGACAAGTCGGGGAAAGTAGTGCGCGGCGAGTTGCGTGCAGTAGGCGAGGCCATAGCCTCCGTGACGCTACGACGTCAAGGTATTCTTATCACCAAAATCAAAAAGAAATCATTTACGAGCGGGAAAAAAGTCACGGACAAAGACATCACCCTCTTCACTCGCCAATTGGCAACAATGATGAAAGCTGGTGTCCCTTTATTGCAATCTTTCGACATTGTGGGTAAAGGTCACTCAAATCCCTCTGTGTCAAAGCTTGTCAATGAAATTCGGGCCGATGTCGAAACCGGTACCAGCTTGAATCAAGCGTTTCGCAAATTCCCTTTGTATTTTGATCCGCTTTTTTGCAATTTAGTCGGAGCTGGTGAACAGGCAGGTATTTTGGAGGATTTGTTAACAAGACTGGCAATTTATAAAGAAAAAACGCTCGCCATTAAAGCAAAAATTAAAGGAGCTTTGTTTTATCCCGTATCCATTCTTGCGGTTGCCTTTATTGTCACATCAGTCATTATGATTTGGGTCGTCCCAGCTTTTAAGGAGGTATTTAGAAGCTTTGGTGCAGATTTGCCGGGCCCCACTCTCATCGTTATGGCCATTTCAGATAATTTTGTAAAATATTGGTATCTCATTTTTGGCGGTGTAGGTGGAGGCATCTATTTATTTCTTCATGCCTGGAAACGCTCACTCCCCATACAACGCTTTATGGACAGGATCTTACTGCAAGCTCCCGTGTTTGGGGATGTTGTTAGAAAAGCGACCATCGCCAGGTGGACCCGAACGCTGGCCACTATGTTTGCCGCAGGCGTTCCACTTGTTGAGGCACTCGATTCAGTTGGAGGGGCATCAGGGAACGCTGTATATCTGGACGCAACAAAACGCATTCAAACCGAAGTCAGCACCGGAACTAGTCTCACCACCGCCATGCAAAACGCTAATGTATTTCCTAATATGGTCACGCAAATGGTCGCCATTGGGGAGGAGTCTGGTTCGCTCGATAGTATGCTCGGCAAAGTTGCCGATTTTTACGAAGAGGAGGTTGACGAAGCAGTAGCAGCACTCTCTAGCTTAATGGAGCCAATCATCATGGTAGTTTTAGGTGTTTTAATTGGGGGTTTAGTCGTTGCCCTATATCTCCCTATCTTCAAGCTCGGCTCAGTAGTTTAATGCTTGATATGCTTATGTCAGCTCCTCCCGGCGGGATTCTACCCGCCGTAGTGGCAGGAATTTTCGGCCTTCTCGTTGGGAGTTTTTTGAACGTCGTCATTCATCGCATGCCACGTATCATGCAACGAGAGTGGGACAATTATGCAGCGCATGAAAACGGCCAGCCTTTGCCTCATTCAGATCGCTATAATTTAATGATTCCCCGCTCTGCATGTCCCCACTGCAGCCACCAAATTACTGCGCTTGAAAATATTCCCGTCATCAGCTACCTGGCACTCAAAGGTAAATGCAGTAAATGTAAAGCGTCTATTTCTGCCCGCTATCCCGCTATAGAATTGCTCACCAGTGTGCTGTCAGCATTTCTCATCTGGCATGCTGGAAGCGGTTGGGCTGGACTGTCTGCGCTTGTATTTACCTATTTGCTGATAGTGATGGCCTTTATCGATGCTGATACGCAATTACTGCCGGACAATTTAACTTTTTCATTGTTGTGGTGCGGATTGCTGATTAATCTTAACGGCACGTTTGTTCCCTTGCACAGTGCAGTCATTGGCGCAGTCGTTGGATATTTGGCTCTGTGGACTATCTACTGGCTGTTTAAATTAGCCACCCGAAAGGAAGGCATGGGATATGGCGATTTCAAATTGCTTGCTGCGCTAGGCGCATGGCTCGGATGGAGCATGCTACCCATCATTATTCTCCTGTCTTCGCTGGTGGGCGCCATTGTTGGCATTAGCTTGATTATATTTGCCAAGCACGGCCGTGACATTCCCATTCCTTTTGGACCGTATTTGGCTGCGGCGGGGATGATAGCAATGCTTTATGGCAAACCTATATCCCAATTTGTATTCAACATTCTTTATTGATACGAGACGTGCCGCTGAACCAGATAACTATACAAACAACATCGAATACAAAAAGAATTTCGATCGGGCTCACTGGCGGTATTGGTTGTGGCAAAACCGCCGCTGCCAATATGTTTGTAATGCGGGGGGCATCCGTAATAGATACTGACCAAATCGCCCATGCGCTAACGACCGTGGATGGTGCCGCGATGTCGGCCATTCGGGATCAATTCGGGCATGACTTTATTGACGTTGCAGGATCGATGAATAGAGAAAAGATGCGTGCCCATGTGTTTGGAAGTCCTGCCGCTCGAAGGCGCTTGGAATCCATCCTTCACCCGCTTATTTTTGAGCAAGCCGCCCGCATGGCAGAACAGGCATTAGGGGTTTATATTATTTTTGTCGTTCCTCTTCTGGTTGAATCAGGGACATGGAAAAAACAACTGTCGCGCGTACTTGTTATCGATTGTCCAGAGGTATTGCAGATCGCACGGGTGATGAAGCGCAGCGCTATGACTGAACAAGAAGTGCGCACTATTATGGCCACACAAGTATCGCGAGAAATAAGACTGGCGGCTGCTGATGACGTCATCATCAATGATAAAAATCTGGCGGCATTGGAAGAAAAAATCGAGAAACTTCATGGGCTGTACTCTCGCCTTGCAGGAAGTTAGTGAAAAAACGGCATAGCATTTGTAATTTGGTTCAGCATCGTTCAGAATGACGCGATTATCTACGCAGCGCCACAATTTAGGATTTTACTTTGATCGTCTACGAATATCCTTTCAACGAGCGTATTCGCACCTTGCTGCGATTGGAAGACCTATACGAACGATTTAAGTTCTTCTTGCATCAAGAACACGCCATGCAACATCATGTCGCACTCTCAACAATTTTCGAAATGTTGGAAGTAGCTGGTCGTGCCGATTTGAAATCTGATTTACTGCAAGAACTTGAGCGGCAAAAACAGACTTTACTCGGATTCAGATCCAATCCCAATGTTCAGGCGGAGCGACTCGATGCTATTTTGGCGGAGCTAGACCGTGTTAGCGCAACACTCGTCGCATCGCATGGAAAAACGGGACAAAATGTGCGCGACAACGAATGGCTCATGAGCATCCGCGGCCGCACCATCATTCCTGGGGGTGCTTGCGAATTCGATCTGCCGTCTTACTACGCCTGGCAACAACACCCCCCCAAAGACCGTTTTGCGGATATCGCAAACTGGTTTGCGCCGCTAGCACCATTGTTCAATGCGCTATGTTTAGTGTTGCGCTTGCTGCGGGAATCAGGCAACCCCGTCAAAATGATCGCACACGCTGGGAGTTATCAGCAAATGCTTCAAGGTAAGGTATATCAGATGCTGCGCCTAACGCTGGATGAAGCGCTGGCCGCTATTCCCGAAATATCGGCCAATAAATACATGCTTTGGGTTCGTTTTACATCACAAGGCGGCGAGTTCAAGCCAGTCGCTTTAGAAAATGACGTCCCCTTTGAACTAACACTCTGTAACTTTTAATTTACTTCGCTTATGGCCGCTGTTGTCGATTGTCCCAACTGTGGGAAAAAAGTAGTATGGGTAGAAGCAAACAAGTTCCGCCCCTTTTGTTCTGAACGGTGCAAACAAATCGATCTGGGCGCCTGGGCTACCGAAAAATATTCTATTCCTGCTATCAATCCCCCTGCAGATTTGGAAGATGAGGGATTATCTGACCTGAACTAACGGAATGGGTTTTCGGAGGAATCCTATAAACTCGGAAAACACGCCACATCCAAAGGCAAAGGGTATTTGGCTATCGCCTCTTCATTCTTGCAACTAAAAAATTGCGGTACTCGGAGTAGCATGAAAAGGCTCGAAATCACGACTCCATTTTGCGCGGTTGTACCGGTATCTTTTGGTGCCATTGGCATTCGCTCTCCCGATGAAGCTGTCCTTGAATTAGTTTATCTCCCTCCCAGCTTCGCAGAAAAATCCCCTACTAATTGGCTGGCCGAACAGGCCGCAGGTCAAGTCAAGCGCTATATGTCCGATCCAGATTTTCATTTCGATCTCCCGCTCGCGAACCGAGGGACTATATTTCAGCGCAAAATTTGGGCAGCCATCGCATCAATTCCTCTTGGCGAAGTACGCACTTACGGCCAGATTGCACAAGAAATATCATCCGCTCCTCGTGCAGTGGGTCAAGCTTGTGGCAACAACCCATTTCCTTTAGTCATCCCATGCCATCGAGTAACTGCGGCAAGTGGATTAGGTGGATTTGCCCATCATGATGACGCGATGGGTTTTCATGTCGGCGTCAAACGTTGGCTGCTGATGCATGAAAAAATTGAGGGCTATTGATGGTTGAAAGTAACGCGATCAATGCCATTAACGAGGGGTTAATCGACGATTTTTGCGACGCGTTGTGGCTCGAAGACGGCCTCGCCAAAAATTCACTGGAAGCTTATCGACGCGATCTACGTTTGTTTGCGGCCTGGTTGGAAGAATCGGCAGCCAAGTATCTGTACTTAGCCGAAGAAACCGATATTGCCGACTATTTTTCAGCCAAACATCCTACTTCGAAAGCGACTTCCGCTAATCGCCGCTTGGCTGTTTTAAAACGTTTTTTTCAAATGGCGCTTCGACAAAAAAAAATCGGCGCTGATCCCTGTTTGAAAATGAAATCGGCCAAGCAAGCGCTCCGCTTTCCAAAAACGTTATCCGAAACCCAAGTAGAAAGCCTGTTGGCAGCGCCCAATGCCGACACGCCACTGGGTCTGCGAGATCGCACCATGTTGGAATTGATGTATGCCAGCGGCCTGAGGGTCACCGAATTGGTCATGTTAAAAACGGTCGAAGTGAGCATGAACGAAGGTGTAGTGCGCATTACGGGCAAAGGCAACAAAACGCGACTAGTTCCCTTCGGTGAGGAAGCTCGACTCTGGATCGAGCGCTACCTACAACAAGCGCGTGCTGCCATTTTGGAAGGGAAAACAGACGACGCATTGTTTGTAACGGCACGTGGGGGTGCGATGACGCGCCAGATGTTTTGGACCCTCATTAAAAAATACAAACTGCGTGCCAGAATTGATATACCGTTATCACCCCATACGTTGCGCCATGCCTTTGCTACGCATCTACTCAACCACGGTGCCGATTTGCGCGTGGTGCAACTGCTACTCGGCCACGCAGATATTTCGACCACACAGATCTATACTCATATCGCACGAGACCGATTAAAGAAACTACACGCTCTGCATCATCCACGCGGATAAGGAATAGAATTTTTAATCACCGTATACGTATCCTACTTGTTCACACCACCGCAATGTGAGCGATAATCGGGAGAAGCGACCTCTGCACAACTGTAGCAAGCGGCGAAATAAGGGATCAAGAAGCGCAACCGGTCGACTGTACGGTGAGCATTGCAGGCTCCAGATTCGTCGCGCACTATAGATTCAGCAGCCCAATAGATGAACTTTCGCGTAGCGATGCTATGCCTTTGCAGGATATGCCGTTGAATTTATTTGACTACCGAATCTATAGCTATAGGTTGTAAAAAAGTATCAAAAATGTAAGCCTCACTTTTATTCAGACACGATCAAGACGCCAGCAATTTCGCTGACTCTTCCATTCCAAGAAATACTCCACTTCCGAGGTAGCCAATGGCAAAAACAAATTTTCAATATGAGAAGCGCCAAAAAGAATTAGAAAAAAAGAGAAAGACCGAGGAAAAAGCAAAGCGCAAACTAGAAAAACAAAATGCACCCGCAACGGAAACGGAAGATACTGAATCTGTCGCTCCAACCTCTATCGACGACACACCAACTTAAGCGCGGTTAAGTTCTTTAATTGGATTCTTTGATCATCCGGTTCGATGTGTTCTGAATGGGCCGTGCATTGAAAGGATACAACCGAGCGAACACGGCCAGTTGCTCCGCCGATGCCTGCACCGGCTCCTTCATGACCAGCCACAAGACACCCTCGCTACATGGTGGTGTCGTCAGCGATCCCATGTAAGTGTAATACTCACGACGAGCGGGTAGCATTTGATTGACGTCGAGCGGATTGGCGATCGCCAGAGCATCGTTTTTTTCCAATGGCAAATTATTCCATACCGTCTGTATAACGTCTTGCGACTTACCGCGTTCTATCATTACCGCCACCACGGCCAGCTTGCCGTCCATATCTTTGTGCACTAAATGTGCAACCATCTCAAATCCTTTGCCGTTGATGCGCTCTTCGGCTGGCCGATGAAAGTGAAACTGCACTAACTCATAAGTACGACCCATCACGCTGATAGAGTTACCTCCGTCTATATTGACCTGGATGGTATGGCCGTTGTCAATCACGCTATAGCGGCTGGGTTTGTAGTCGAATCGAATAATTTCCAGATTGACCTTGAAACTCTCACGTATATCGATGGGGGATTGACGCGTACCGCCGTCACATTTAGACCATGACGGGCTGAGTTTCCCCCACGCAGCGGGGCCATTTTCACCTTCGTAACTCCAGTGAGGATCGGGAATGGAAGGCGCTAGGATTGAGGGCGGTGTGGTGCCATGTACTGCTGACGCAGTGCTTTCTTTCATCTTGGATAATTTCAATGCCTGCGCCGCTCTGGCCGCACGCATCGCAGCGAGGCGTGCGGCGATTTTCACTTGTAAATTATGCGCGGCAATATCTTCTTTGCTTCGAGCAGAAGCTGCATTAGGTACCACCGCTGGGATCTGTGTTACTCCTCCCTTGATGAGACCCTTGCCCGGTTCCACCTTTGGCACTTCTTCGACAGCAGCACCGTGAATTGGTGCTGATACCGGCGCGTGCTCGTCACTAGCAAATGCCTCATCAACAAGGAATACCAAAAAACTTAAGCAGATTAGCCGTCGCATAATGATCCATGAAATGATAAAGCCTGTTTCCTATTACGGCCAATCTGTGTCGAACTGTAGTTTTTTGAGATCCAGAGAATGTAACCCAGATTTACCCTGAGGACGAGTAGTCCAAGTGTGCATCTGGCGTGCTGTCATACCGAAATTTCTGCTACCCGATGACAGGCCACCCATCTTCCATCGAATGCCTGTAACAACGGCACCTCATTTCGGCACCGATCGATGGCGTAGGGGCAACGGGTATGGAAAGCACAGCCTGTTGGCATCGTCAGAGGCGAAGGTAACTCGCCACGCAACAGGGAAATTTTCTGGCGCTGCGCCGAATCAATTCTGGGCATGCTGGCAAACAAAGCCTGGGTGTAGGGATGCAAGGGGCGATAAAATAATGCGCGCTTCGTACCATGCTCAACCACCTTGCCAAGGTACATTACCATCACCTCATCAGCAATGTGCTCAACCACCGCTAGATTATGCGAGATGAACAGATAAGCCAGGCCACTGCTCTCCTGGAGATCCATCAATAAATTAAGCACTTGTGCCTGAATTGAGACATCGAGTGCCGATACCGGTTCATCGGCAACAATCACTTTTGGACTCAGCATCAATGCCCGCGCAATAGCGATACGTTGACGTTGGCCGCCCGAAAACATGTGCGGATAACGCGCATAAAACTCCCGCCGCAAGCCCACTTTTTCCATCATCGCATGGGATTTTTCGATACGCTCAAATTTATTTAGCGGCGTATTTAGTAATAATGGTTCTTCCAAGATGGTGCCAATTTTTTTGCGCGGATTCAGGCTAGTTGCGGGATTTTGAAACACCATCTGAATCTGAGGACGTACCCGTTTTAACTGTGCTTTATTGGTTGTCGACAATACAGATAAGTTGACACCATCGATCCACAATTGTCCACCCGTCGGCTGCTCGATCATGGCGACTTGCCGCGCCAACGTAGATTTCCCACAGCCGGATTCACCCACCACCGCCAGCGTTCTCCCTGCATTTAAAGTAAATGACACACCATCAAGAGCGCGTACTAGCGCGGGAGGTTGAAACCATGCTTGCGGAAGACGATAATGCCGCGTCAGATTTTTTGCCTCCAACAAAATTTTATCGATGCTCATTGCGCTGCCTCCTGCCACGCATTCCCAGGTTGCCCGGCATCGTCAAGGGGAAAATGACAACGTACTTGCGTTTGACCTTGCCCCATCAGCGGGGGCTGCACTACGCGGCAATACGCCTTGACATACGGGCAGCGCGGACTAAGCAAGCAACCGTGCGGCCGATCATATTGACCGGGAACGACACCCTCAATCGCCTGCAACCTGACGCGACCGATATTGTGTTCGGGCAGCGCAGCCAGTAGCGCCTGGGTATACGGATGTCGCGGCGCATTAAAAATATCGGGCACGTGTCCACTCTCGACCACCTGCCCCGCATACATAACGATCACGCGCTGCGCGGTCTGCGCTACTACGCTCAGATCATGCGTAATAAGTATGAGCGCCATCCCCTGCTCACGTTGCAATTGCATCAGTAACGCCAACATTTGCGCCTGTACCGTCACGTCGAGCGCGGTGGTCGGCTCATCCGCAATCAAGAGGCGCGGGTTGCAGGCGATCGCAATGGCGATCATCACACGTTGGCACATGCCGCCTGATAATTGATGGGGATACGCATCCAGGCGACGCTCTGGATCGGGAATTTCGACTTGCTGGAGCAAACTCAAAGCACGCGCACGCAACGTTTCTTTTGCCCCCCCCTGATGCACGCTCAGGGTCTCTATCAGTTGATCGGCCACGGTAAAGCAAGGATTGAGGCTGCTCACAGGATCCTGAAAAATCATAGCGATCTCTTTGCCCAGCATGGCACGTCGCTCCTTCTCCTGCATGCCAAGCAGATCGCGTTCATCGAATGCCATACGCGCAGCACTAACTCGTCCGGGCGCATCGATGAGTCCCATCAGCGCCAGTGAAGCGACGCTTTTTCCTGAACCGGATTCACCCACGATACCGACCACTTCACCCATGTCGATGGCAAGATCGAAACCATCGACCGCAATCAATGGATATGCCGGAGTGCCGAATTCCACGCGTAGATTTTCTACAGATAACAAGGACAGCTTGCTCATTTTTTCAACCTTGGGTCGAATGCATCACGCAAGCCATCGCCCATTACATTAATCGCTAGCACTGTCACCAAAATCGCTAACCCTGGCAGGGTTACAACCCACCACGCGTTTTGGATAAATTCCAATGCGCTCGATAACATTGCGCCCCATTCCGGGGTCGGCGGTTGTGCGCCAAGACCGAGAAAACCCAATGCGGCAGCATCCAGAATCGCGGCAGAAAATCCCAACGTCGCTTGCACGATCAAGGGCGCAGTACAGTTTGGCAATATGCAATTGAACATCAGGCGCAGCGTGCCCGCACCTGCGATGCGTGAGGCGTGAACATAATCTTTATCGATCTCGCCCATGACAGCGGCCCTTGTAAGTCGCGCATAATGCGGCACCATCACAACCGCAATCGCTACCATCGTATTTAATAACCCGGGACCGAGAATAGCCACCACAGCCACCGCCAACAACAAGCTGGGCAAGGCCAGCATGATATCCATCAGGCGCAAAATAATGATTTCCACAAAGCCTCGAAAATAACCGGCAATCAGTCCCAACATCACGCCAATGCTGAGCGATAAAGTCACGGCCACTAATCCAATGAGCAAGGACAAGCGGGTACCGTGGATCAAACGCGACAACATGTCCCGCCCCAAGGGATCGGTACCGAGAATGAATTTGATCGAGCCACCTTGCTGCCACATAGGCGGTGCCAAAGTTGCATCGCGATATTGTTCGATAGCCGAATGCGGTGCAATAAGATCGGCCAACAATGCTGTCAACACCAGGCTGATCACCACCACCAGCCCGATCACTGCGCCACGATTCTGGCTGAAATAGTCCCAAAATTCACGCAGCGGATGGGGCGGAGCAATCTCTTCTGACGCAGCCAGTGGCATCCTAATGTGTGTGTTCATTAAAACGGTCGAGGGTGGTTTTTTCATGCGCTGTTCCGTATACGGGGATTGATCACACCGTATAACAAATCGACTAACAGATTAACTGTGATGATAATGATGGCCGATAGCAGGATACCGCCTTGCACCACCGGATAATCGCGCCGGTGTATCGCTTCCACCAACCATTTCCCGATACCGGGCCACGAAAAAATCGATTCGGTAAGGATAGCACCGGCAAGTAGCGTACCGATCTGCAAGCCAATAATCGTCACCACCGGAATGAGCGCATTGCGTAAAGCATGCACACCAATTACCCGCCATTGCGGCAAGCCTTTGGCACGTGCGGCCCGGATGTAATCTTCGCGCAGCACTTCCAGCATGGCAGAGCGCGTCATACGCGCAATGACCGCCAGCGGTATGGTAGCCAGCACAATTGTGGGCAAGATCAAATGGGAAACTGCCGATTTAAAAGCGCCCGCCTCGCCCGATAACAAACTATCGACCAGCATTAACCCTGTGACTGGCGGCAGGTCAAACAAAATATCGATACGGCCCGCCACCGGCGTCCAGCCCAACGTCACCGAAAACAGCAAAATCAACAACAGCGCCCACCAGAAAATAGGCATCGAATATCCCGTCAACGATACGCCCATCACAGAATAATCAAGCACTGTATTACGTTTCAATGCAGCCAGCATACCCGCCGGTATGCCCATCGCCAGCGCCAGTAACATCGCACAAAAAGACAACTCGAAGGTAGCCGGAAACAACGCCAAAAATTCGGTCAAAACTGGTACATGAGTAGACATCGACACGCCCAGATCGCCATGCAATACATGGTTGACATACGTCAAGTATTGCCGATACAACGGTTGATCCAGGCCGAACTCCTGCATCAGCCGAGCCATGCGTACCGGATCCATGCCTCGCTCGCCCGACAAAGCTTCGACTGCGTTACCGGGAATCAAATGAATTAAGGAAAACACCAATAAGGTGATGCCGAGAAATGTGGGAATCACCACACCGACGCGGCGCAAAGAAAATCCTAGCATGGGGTTTCAATCTAACAGATTCGGTTCTTCAATTCGCATTCAAAATAGCTGGTAGCACAAATTTACTGCGCTCATTCCCGCATGCGCTTATCTGACATCTATAGGGCTTATGCAACATCGTCCCAGCATAAATAAAGCCCTTCATGGCCTAGAAGATCACAACACCTCACAGGAAAGCTGGAAAATCAGAGGCGATTATTTTTTCAAATCCACCTTACTGAAATTATGATGCGAGGTCGGATCCATTGTAAAACCAAGCACTTCCTTACGCACCGCCTTATAGCGGATCGCATGCGCTATAGGAATCTGCGGCGCTTCTTCATGCACTATCTCTTGCGCTTTTTCATACAGCTTGGCACGCTCGGATTGTTGAACGCTCAGTTTTGCTTTCTGAATCAAAGCATCGAAATCCTTGTTACACCAACGCGAAACATTGCCGCCGCCTTTAACTGCATCGCAACTCAATATCGGCGCAAAGAAATTATCCGGGTCGCCATTGTCTCCCGCCCAGCCGAACATCATAGCGTGCTGTTCGCCGGTCTTTCCTCGCTTGCGGTATTCGGTCCATTCGTAAGTCACCAGCTTGGCCCTGACACCGATTTTTGCCCAATCGGACTGAATCAACTCAGCCATACGTTTGCCGTCTGGATTGTAGGGG
This sequence comes from Oxalobacteraceae bacterium, assembly GCA_025352145.1. Lineage (GTDB taxonomy): Bacteria > Pseudomonadota > Gammaproteobacteria > Burkholderiales > Burkholderiaceae_D > JANXTY01. Next base: position 121,834 of record JANXTY010000061.1, on the reverse strand, counting down.
CGCGTCACCGGCAAGTACCACAACTCGACATCAACCCCGTTGGGATAACCTGCCTTCGATAGTAATGTTTTGGCCTTGACCGGATCATACGCATACTCTTTTATCTTGGCGTTATACGACCATAAGGTGGGCGGAATCGGATTTTTTGCAGCACCCCCTCCATCGTGAAATACCGAATGAAGAATCGCCTGCTTATCGATGGCCATGCTCAGGGCCTGGCGCACCAATTTATTGTCGAAGGGCTTTTTCTCCACATTCAGGGCGATATAGCCCACATTCAAACCTTCCTGGGCGGACACGCTTAAAGCGGGGTCGGCTTTCATCTGCGCGATGTCAGCCGGTTTGGGGTAGGCCATCACATGGCATTCCCCCGCCCTTAGCTTTGCATATCGTACGGAGGCATCAGGAGTGATGGCAAAAATTAAATTATCAATTTTTGGACGTCCATCCCAATAGAAATCAAAAGCCTTGTAACGAATGATGGCATCTTTTTGATAAGACTGAAGCTGAAACGGGCCGGTGCCTATCGGTTCGCGATCGATGATTTCCGGCGTGCCCGCAGCCTTCATTTTTTGTGCATATTCAGCCGACATAATCGAGGCAAAATCCATTGCCATGTCTGCTATGAAAGGCGCTTCAGGATGCTTCAGCGTGAAGCGTATCGTAGTGTCGTCAATCTTCTCAAGCTTGTCCACAATGTTGGCCAGGCCCATGTCTTCAAAATAAGCGAAGGTCTGACCCGGCGCGATGTTGTGAAAGGGATGTTTTGGATCTGCCATGCGCTGATAGGAAAACAGGACATCATCGGCATTAAAGTCGCGGCCCGGCTTGAATTTGGCGCTGCTATGAAATTTGACGCCTCTGCGCAAAGTAAAGGTATAACGCAAACCATCGGGCGACACTGTCCACGATTGCGCCAGCGCCGGTACTAACTTTGTGCTGCCAGGTTCGAATTCGACCAGGCGATTGTAGAGAGGGATCGCCGAGGCGTCCATCGTGCTGCCGGTGGTAAAAAATTGCGGATTGAATCCTTCTGGACTCGCTTCGGAACAAAAGACCAAGGTTTTGGGTACTGCGGCATAGCCCACAGCGGCACAAAACGTACAGACTACACTTGCGCTCACCATTTGTTTCCACGAACATCTCATGCTGCCTTCTCCGATTCGGGTGGCCCATTTTTTTGTGTAATGGGTCGTATATTCGGTACTGAATTTTTGTTTGAATTGCCAGTACATTGCAGGGCAATGTACTCTACGTACAAAAATATTCTGCTATAAAAAATGAGGAATCTCTCTCATTATTGGGTGACGATATTACGTTGCATAGGCGCTAGCTTCGCGAGCAGTTTATTTTGTGCATGAGGGGGAATTGCACATCGCTCCATCGCGCGCTGCAAATCTTCGACCAACGCGTTAAATTGCGCATTCGTAATCGACAAACCATCGTGGATGGTCGTCATATCCTTACCGCTGTAAGTGCAACCACCTCCACTCACCGCACAAAATTGCTCGGCCAATTTTTCTTTTAACCGTTCGGTATCCACCCCCTTAAATGTTTGTTTAATCCGTGGATCCAGCAATACAATCGTGACTAACTCGGCAGCTATTTTGGCAACGCCGACTTTACCGCCGAGCGCTTGAAACTCGGCATCATTGGATGTTTGTGCGCGACTCGTCAATGGGCAAAACAGAAAAAAAACAATCAGGGATGCTGCAACCCAGGAGGGAATTTTATTCATCGTTGCCTTTAAACGTCCCTAAACAACCATTGTAGCCGAGCGCGGCTTAAGCAATCTGCGGTGATTCCCATTCACCCAGCCAGGTCACAAGCTGGTCGGCTGGCATTGGCTTGCTCATGAAATAGCCTTGCCCTTGATCGCACCCCAGGTTGACCAATAGATGCCAGACCCCTTCATTTTCGATGCCCTCCGCTACTACGCGCAAGCCCATGTTATGCCCTAAATCAATCGTAGAGCGAACAATTTTTGTATCGTCGGCATCCTTTTCCATGTTCAGAACAAATGACTTATCAATTTTTAATTCATCCACCGGCAGACGCTTTAAATACGCTAGCGAAGAATAACCCGTGCCGAAATCGTCAATCGACAAATCAAACCCCATCGCATGTAATTTTTCCAACGTCTGCTGAGCACGTACCGGGTCATCCATGATCGCACTCTCGGTGATTTCCAAACAGCAAGATGAGGCAAGAACATCATGTCGCGCAAGAATCTCGGCAAATTTTACGGTCAGATCCTGATCCAGCAAATCACGGGTCGATAGATTGATCGACATCTTGAGATCTATTCCTTGAGTGTGGAGATCACTGCACAACATGACAGAGTGTTCAAAAATCCACCGTGTCAGGAGACGGATAAAGCCTGTCTGTTCGGCAAATGGGATGAAGTTATCGGGAGCAACGACCCCTTTTTCGGGATGCATCCAGCGCACCAATGACTCTACGCCGACCACTTTTCCGGTACTGAGCATGAGTTTAGGTTGCACGAACAAACGAAACTCATTGCGCTCTATAGCGCGACGCAACTCACTCAACAAAGACAAGCTTTGCTTACTGGATTTGTCAATCGCTGCATCGTATACAACTGCGCCGTTACTACGTTGCTTGGCTTCATACATTGCTACTTCCGCCAACCGGAGCAAAGATTCGGCTCCAGACTTATAGTCGGGAAAGCCAGCAATGCCAAGGCCAGCACCTAGATCGACCGTCTGTTGATCCAGGCAAAACGGTGCCTCAAGAGCCACTAGAATCCGTGCGGCAATTTTCTGCGCATGCGGAAGATCGGCGCTCGGCAATAGCACTGCGAATTCATCTCCACCAAAGCGTGCAATGATATCTTTACTGGGGTCTATCTGTGTCTGTAAACGTTCAGCGACTACACGCAACAAGGCATCTCCAAAATGATGTCCCATGACATCATTCACATTTTTAAAACGATCCAGATCCATCATCAACACAAAACACGCCTCCCCCTTTTTTTGCGTTTGCGCTAATGCCTGATCCAACAGGCTGACGAATTGCGCGCGATTGGGGAGGTCAGTCAAGGTGTCCCAATACGCCAATCTACGAATTTCAAGTTCGCGCTTTGATATGCCTTCTTGCATCTTGCCGAAGGCATTGGCCAATGCCCCGATTTCGTCGTCACGCTTAATCTCGATATGCTCCTGGTATTCACCCCGGCCCAACCGCCTGGCGATCTCAGCCAGCTGGCGCAACGGCTGCGCGATACGTTTGGCAGTGATAAAACTGAATACGACAGCAATCAACGTCGCCAGAATCGTAAGAAAAAGCAACGTCCGCAATACTTGGTTATAGGGCGCAGTCGCCTCGTTGACAGAGCGTTGCAATACAATATTAGCTGCATTTCCAGAATCGGCATCCAGCGAAAAACGCAAACTACCGTATTCACTGCCATCAAGAGACAAATAGAAAGGCAGCTCCTGCGCGCCCGAAAGAAGCGGCAGTTGACTTACCAGGCTACCCGCGCGCGCAAGTGTTAGCGTGGTCGCACTGGTTATCCAGCGCCCCTCCTGATCCTTGGTCAAAATGGACACCTGCAGCGAAGGAAAAAGATCATGCATTACGGTCGCAAGATTTTGACCTATGGGAAAGGCCATGACCACCCATCCGATGGTGATCGGTGCCTTCACCGGCACTGTCACAAATTGATAGAGCGCATGATCAAACACCGCCACCTTTTTCGTGCTGCCGTTAGCACTGCCTTCCGCCTGGCTTACCATCTGCGACACGAGACTATCGAGCCTAGAAGAAACAGCGACGGTCGATGCCTTTATCTGGCCATCCAATCCCAGTTGCATCGCCAGCGACCCCTCCGTTTTGGTACGTTCTAGCTGATTCTCCAAAACCGATTTAATCGTTTCTTTGTCTTCAGTACCAATCGCATGCCGAAAAGCATCATCCGCTACCAGCAATCCCACACGATCGCTTAATTTCTCCGCGTTCTGTGCCAATAATTTTCCAAATACTTTTTGGCCTGTAACGAGTTCTGTATCGATGGAATTTCGCGCTTTAGCGGCAATGCTCAAACGGATAAAGACAAACCCAATCAGCTGGACACTCAGTATCAGCATGAGGAAAAGTCCGACAATGCGACCTTCAAGACTGCGAAAACGCATACGCTTTCCTAATAGTCGGCGGGCATAGAGGGCGCCTTGACGTTGCTTTTGGCTGCCGGGGCTTTGATGTTGAGCTTGAAATTTACCATTGCTTGCGCATTCTTGAAAATCAGTGGCTGATCAGGAAATTCGCCGGCTGGCAAACTGAAATGCCACGCCCGGGCGTGCAATTTTCCTGAAAGCGGAACATCGATGTTCACCCTCCCTGTTGCGTCCGTCTTCGCAAAATAAGGCGTGTCGACGACAAAAATATACGCGAACATCTGATCATGTATATTGCAACCAAGAACCACCACTCCAGGCTTGTCGAAAATGACCGGTTTAGCTGGCACGCCCGAATACAGTTTTTGCTCAAATATTTTGGCCGGAGAGTAAGAGTAAATGTGGTGCTTCACTGTGTCGTTATTGGGAAAAAGAACAGCAGATCCAACCTGAATCACGGTCACCAGAGGAGAGAATTGGCGGTTTTTCTGCTCGATTTCAATCGGGCGCTGTTGCTTTGGAAACGCCGGCCCCGATTCCGGCAAGACATACACCACCGCATCCGCCAATGGTTGCCCTGCACCATCGACTACCTGCACCGTCACGGAAGCAGCATAGGGAGAACTACAGAACAATCCCGCAGAAAATAAAATGGCGAAGCGGCAAAAAGAAAAATTAAATGTCATGGTAATTTCCTTAACCCAAAGAATTATTCGCACTGATTAACTAAATAAAATATTTCCCGTGCGATTCCCACCACAAATGGGCAAATCTAATCAGCAAAAAATGCCAGCACATCCTCTCGCCGCATCAGCGTGTCCTGGTGTCCCAGCCGAATTAATTCACGCGTATAGCTTGACTCAAATAAGAGATACGAGGCTAACACCGTGCCCTTGGATTCGGTTGCCCCTATACCACTTAACAAAGTACGAATAGACAAGGGCAAACTATCTATGTGGCGCCCCGCAATTTCATCCAAACGCTCAGACGGCGCGATCACCAACACCTTGACCGGTCGCAAAGAGGTTCTCGACAATATTTCTTCCGGCAATCCAGACAACGTGAGATTGATACGCGTCATGCGCTCGATGTCTACTGCAAGGCTATCGAGGAAAATGCTCGACATGGCATGACCGGCGATCTGCGCCAGGCTCGGATATTGTGCCGATTCCGATATGTCCTGCATGGGTTCTGACAAACGTCCGGCACCGATCACCAAAACCTTGTCCGCACCCAAATGGATCGCGGGAGAAATGGGGGCAAGCTGGCGCATGGAACCATCACCGCAATATTCGCGCCGTCCACCACAATACAAAGGCACGGCTGGAAAAATAAAAGGAATCGCTGAAGAAGCCAGCAAATGCTCAATGCAGATTTGGTCTTGCTGCGCAATGCGCTGCATGCGTATCCACGGTGCGATTTCCGTCGCTGCCTGATAAAAAGTGACGTGCTGCCCAGCAGTGTAGGACGAAGCACTCACTGCTAGCGCATGCAGCAATCCTTCGGACAGCACGGCATCAAGACGTGGCAAATCAATCAGACGATGCAACAGGCTAACCAACGGAGAATTATCCAACAGAGAATTAGGCGGCGACGCACGCCATTTGCGCAACAGCCAGCCAAACGACAGCAACGACAACCAACGTGCCCCTGAACGAAGCACGCCCAGAGAATCCGCGCGGTAGACTTGCGCGACTTCAAAATTTTCCCACACCTCCAGCAGCTTTTGCATACCCTCGCCGAAATTATCCGCATGGCACGCCAACGCAGTGGCATTAATGGCTCCCGCAGAAGTGCCGCAAATAATGTCGAACGGATTGCGCGCAGGTGCCCAACCAGCTTCCCATAATATGGATGAAACCGCCTGTAAAACGCCAACCTGGTAGGCGGCGCGCGCTCCACCACCCGTAAGAATCAGACCGGTTTTTTTATGAATTCCCATCTGGCAACTTTAGCAGGGTATATGCGATTTGGGGAGGGTACCCGCATGATTTGTGCCGGGAACCACATTTAACCCAGGTTTCCGATTAGAGCGCTTTCTTTTCTGTCAAAGCCATATGCTTGCTGCCCCTCGAGAAAAAATGAGAATCGCACAGAATTTTGATTGGTAGAAACTCTTCTGAAAAGGTGCCTAACCAACCGATGAGGGAAATTTCTGAGGAATCAAAAGACACGCAAAGGCTCACGTAATGGTTGCCAAGATCGGATTAAGGCATGCCGCTGGTGACTCCTCAATCCTTGCCTTTGAAAAACCAGGCCGCTACAGAGCCCGGCCTCTTCAGTGCCACCCAAAATCAAGACGAAAACCTTTATAATGCAGGGTTTTGAATGATTTTTGCGGAGTTTCCTGATGCCGATTTACGCTTACCGCTGTGAAGCGTGTGGTTTTGCCAAAGATATATTGCAAAAAATGTCCGATGTGCCCTTGACCGATTGCGTGTCTTGCGGCAAGCCGACTTTCAAAAAGCAAGTGACGGCAGCCGGTTTTCAACTCAAGGGGTCGGGCTGGTACGCGACCGATTTTCGCAGTAGTGGCAGCAAGCCTCCGGCAGAATCGGGCAAGCCAGGATCTACTAATCCGGCAGCCGATTCTTCAACCGCCACAAGTACCGCCCCGGAAAATACACCGAATACAACGGCGGCCACACCACCCCCAAGCGTGCCCCCAAGTCCGGGCAGCGACAGCGGCGCCAAATCGGCTCCCTGATCACGACACCCACTATGCGCAAATATTTCATTACCGGACTACTCATCTTGGTACCCTTGGCTATCACGCTGTGGGTCTTACACCTGATCATAGGCACGATGGATCAGTCCTTACTGTTGCTACCGGAAGCCTGGCGTCCGGAAAAATTGATCGGCTTTCATATCCTTGGTCTAGGTACAATCCTTACGTTGCTGATTGTTTTCTTGACCGGTTTGCTAGCGCGTAATTTTGTAGGCAATTATCTGGTGAGGGTATGGGAAAGACTGTTACAGCGCATCCCTGTAGTCAACTCGCTATATTCCAGCGTAAAGCAAGTTTCTGACACCTTGTTTTCCTCCTCTGGTAATGCGTTTCGCAAAGCGGTGCTGGTGCCTTATCCGCGACAAGGTTCGTGGACCATTGCCTTCCTTACTGGCGTACCGGGCGGTGATGTGAAAAACCATTTGCACGGAGATTATGTCAGCGTGTACGTACCGACCACGCCAAATCCGACATCCGGTTTTTTCCTGATGATGCCCAAAACGGACGTGATCGAACTCGACATGAGTGTGGATGCTGCACTGAAATATATTGTGTCAATGGGCGTGGTCGCACCAGATCATTTGCCATCAGACACGAATAATTAAAGCAACCCTTTAATAGCATTAACACCAAAGAATATTTCCGATTAATTGAATACTGATTTTTGATACAGACTGGTAAAACTATGCCCATGCGTACCCACTATTGCGGCCTCACGACAGAGGCACTTCTCGGTCAAACTGTTAGCCTGTGCGGCTGGGTGCATCGGCGTCGCGATCACGGCGGCGTAATCTTCATCGACTTGCGGGACCGCGAAGGTCTGGTGCAAATTGTGTGCAATCCTGAGCAGGTCGAAGTCTTTAAAACGGCGGAAGCAGTGCGTAACGAATTTTGCCTGCGTGTCACTGGCGTAGTGTGCAATCGCCTGGAAGGCACGGTCAACAGCAACCTGACTTCGGGCAAAGTTGAAGTCGTGTGCAGTCAACTTGAAGTGTTGAATCCTTCCGTGACGCCCCCGTTCCAACTCGACGATGACAACTTGTCCGAGACCACCCGCCTGACGCATCGGGTGCTCGATTTGCGCCGCCCGCAAATGCAAAATAATCTACGTCTGCGTTACAAGGTCACGATGGAAGTGCGCAAGTTCCTCGATGCCAACGGATTCATCGATATCGAAACCCCTATGCTAACCAAATCGACACCGGAAGGCGCGCGCGATTATCTGGTGCCATCGCGTGTCAATGCCAATCATTTTTTCGCGTTGCCGCAATCGCCGCAACTCTTCAAACAGTTGCTGATGGTCGCCAATTTCGATCGCTATTACCAGATCACCAAATGCTTCCGCGATGAAGATCTGCGCGCTGATCGCCAGCCGGAATTTACCCAGATCGATTGCGAAACTTCATTCATGAACGAACAAGAAATTCGGGACATGTTTGAAGGCATGTTACGCATCGTGTTTAAAAACACGCTCAATATCGATCTGCCTAATCCCTTCCCTGTGATGGACTACACCGTAGCGATGGGTCTGTACGGTTCGGACAAACCCGACATGCGCGTCAAGCTGGCATTTACCGATTTGACTGCCGTAATGAAAGATGTCGATTTCAAAGTCTTTAGCGGTGCCGCCCATATGGAAAACGGTCGCGTAGTCGGCCTACGCGTACCAGGCGGTGCTGCCATGCCACGTTCAGAGATCGATGCTTACACGCAGTTTGTGGCGATCTACGGCGCTAAAGGATTGGCCTACATCAAAGTTAACGACAAGGCGCAAGGCCGGGATGGTTTGCAATCGCCCATCGTCAAGAATCTGCACGACGCTGCGCTGGCGCAAGTGATCGAGCAAACCGGCGCACAGGATGGCGATCTGATTTTCTTCGGTGCCGACAAAGCCAAGGTAGTCAACGATGCCATCGGCGCGTTGCGCGTCAAGATTGGGCACAGCGATTTCGGCAAGAAAATCGGCTTGTTTGACGATGTGTGGATGCCGTTGTGGGTAGTCGATTTCCCAATGTTCGAATACGACGAAGAAGGGCAACGCTGGAACGCGACCCACCATCCGTTTACTGCGCCGAAGGACGGCCATGAAGACATGCTGGAAACCGATCCCGGCAAGTGCATCGCCAAAGCCTATGACATGGTGCTAAACGGCTGGGAACTGGGTGGTGGTTCGGTGCGTATCCATCGCGCCGAAGTACAGAGCAAAGTGTTCCGTGCGCTCAAAATTGATGCGGAAGAAGCACAATTGAAATTCGGCTTCCTGCTCGATGCTTTGCAATACGGTGCGCCACCGCATGGCGGCCTTGCCTTCGGCCTGGATCGCATCGTAACGATGATGACTGGTTCCGATTCGATCCGCGACGTGATCGCCTTCCCTAAAACGCAACGCGCGCAATGCCTGTTGACACAAGCACCTTCCGAAGTGGATGAAAAACAATTGCGGGAGCTGCATATTCGCTTGCGTAATGTCGAACCCGCTGTGAAAGCTTGATACCATTTAGGGCATAATCAAAGGCGCAGATTTTTGCGCCTTTTTTTGTTAACAAAATGACCTACAAAATCCCGGAATCCGTTCTTGTCATTATCCATACGTCACCACTCGATGTGTTGCTCATCGAACGCGTTGATAAACCTGGCTTTTGGCAATCGGTCACTGGGTCAAAAAATGTGGAGGACGAAGCGTTAGCCACGACCGCAATCCGCGAAGTAAAAGAAGAAACCGGAATCGACATACAAAGCGAGATACAAAATAGTGGCGTCGCACAGCTGCACGACTGGCACCTGTCCAACGTTTATGAAATTTATCCCGTATGGCGTCATCGTTATGCACCCGGCGTGACGCACAATACTGAGCATGTTTTCAGCTTGCAGGTGCCGTCAACCATACCGATCACGTTGAGTCCGCGCGAACATGTTCAGTATGTGTGGCTGCCTTATAAAGAGGCAGCAGACAAATGTTTCTCAGCCTCGAATGCCGAGGCAATTCTGCAGTTGCCCCATGTACACTTACGGTGTTCAACCACATGAAAATTCGGATTGCCACCTACAATATTCATAAAGGCGTTTCAGCCTTACGCAATCAGCCGCGTGTGCATGCCTTAAAACATGCCATCGCAAAACTACAGGCCGATGTCGTATTTCTCCAGGAAGTACAGGGTCGACATGACAAACATGCCGCGCAATTCGGTCATCACTCCAACGGACATACGCACTGGCCAGACAAATCTCAACACGAATTTCTGGCTGGCGACTCCCATCACAGCGTTTATGGAATGAATGCAACGTATGAGCACGGCCACCACGGCAATGCTTTATTGAGCGCATTTCCCATCGCATCAAGTCATAACCGGGATGTGTCGGATCATGCGTACGAGCAGCGGGGAATATTACATTCCGTATTGCAGACTCCGAGGGGAAAAGTCCATTGTTATGTCGTGCATCTCGGCTTATTTGCCGGCGGCCGACTTCGGCAAACGGATGCTTTGATTGCGGCCGTGCGTCATTCTGCGCCGACGGATGCGCCCGTTATTATTGCTGGGGATTTCAACGATTGGCGCAATAATCTAAGTGATCGATTGCGCTCTGCATTACAGGTTGCAGAGGTATTTGATGAAGTCGAACCTGCGTCAGACTCACTGGATTTTTTATGGCGATTTACTGGCGTCAGGCCTCGCCCGACACCGGCCAGAACATTTCCTGCTGCCTTTCCTTGGTTACGGCTGGATCGCATTTATGTACGCGGATTTAAAGTGGAGTCAGCGCAAGTAATGCATGGCACAGCGTGGGCACAGTTGTCGGATCATGCTCCGCTGGTAGCGACATTAACAATGACTTAATCCATGCGTACCGTCACCTTCTCTTCCCAAAATAATTTGACGCTGCTATTTTGCGGCATTGAATTTTTCCCCTCTCTATTGGCCGCAATTGAGGGGGCCAAAAACGAAATATTGTTGGAAACATATATCTTTGCAGGTGACGACGCTGGTCAAAGCATCAAAGAAGCGTTGGTGCGGGCAGCCGGACGCGGTGTTGAGGTCAACGTTATCACCGACTGGCTTGGCACCGGCCAGGCTCAAGCGCAGATACTGGATAAAGAATTTGTTCAGGCAAAGGTCAATCACCGCATTTTTAATGCGTGGTTCCGGCGTGGAACCACGCGCTTGCATCGCAAGATGTGCGTAGTCGACCGTGAAGTAGCATTTGTTGGTGGCATCAATTTCAACGACGATCTTTTCTCCGACGACGATAGTCGCATCGCTTTGCCCGCCCCACGTTGGGATTTCGCGATTCGGATTGTTGGCCCCTTGGTCAACACCATCCACCTGGAGATGCAAGCGCAATGGGCACGTCTGGGAAAACTCAATTTGGTATCGCGCTTTGAAATGTTTCGTCAGTTACGCAAAACACAGCCTCTCACCAACGCACAGCCTGCCTTGGCCGGCTTGGTCGTCAGGGATAACCTGCGCAATAGACGCACAATTCAGCGCGCCTATTTGCATGCGTTGGGCACTGCGAAAAAGAGCGCCTTATTAGCGAGTCCTTACTTTGCACCGGGACGACGTTTCCGCAATGCGCTGGCCGCGGCGGCAGCGCGTGGCGTTGAAGTTACCGTGTTGCTGGGCGTGGGCCAGTTTCGCATGCAAGATGCGGTGGCACATTCTTTTTATCCCCAATTGCTGAAAAGCGGCGTCAAGCTAGTCGAGTATGGCAAAACCCAGTTGCATGGAAAAGTTGCGGTGATCGATGAGGACTGGGCGACGGTCGGGTCGAGCAATTGCGACGCGCTCAGTCTGTTTCTCAATCAGGAAGCCAACGTCGTCATCAAGGACGCCGCCTTTTCAAAAACACTACGCGGCCATATCGAACAAGGAATTGTCGACGGAGTCATGGTCAAACTGGAGGATTTTTCCCACATCCCCTGGTACAAACGCGTGTGGTACGAGGTGGCCTATTCGCTTTACCGAGCGATCATACGGCTTATCACGTTAGATAACTACGACTGAGAGACCTGTTCAACCATGCCTTGACATATTAAAAGCGTTCATATCCCAGTAAATAGCGCCATTGTCCTGTGGGCAGGCGCGATAGTGGAACGCGTCCAATACGCATGCGTTTTAAGGACACCACACGCAGCCCGACTTTTTCACACATGTGAGGAATCTGCAGGGGCTGCGCGCTTTTCAAAGCGAATCGCAACCGCGTTTCATTCTGCCAACTCACGCTCATCGGCGGCAGGACCTTACCATTAAAAGACAACCCATGCTTAAGCAGAGCAAGCCCGTCGGCAGCTAAGTTTCCGCTAACTTCCACGATATATTCCTGCTCGATGCGTGCGTGGCCGTCAATCAATGTGCGCGTGATTCTCCAGTCTTGGGAGAATACGAGCAAACCACTGGCGTGAGTATCCAAAGGATCGGTCAATTTCAAATCGTTCAAGTGCCGCTTGAGAAAACGCAAGCCGGAGCGATCATCGGGGACATGAGTTTCGGCAGTAATGCTGCCCAATGAAAGCCGAGAATCCTCGTCCGCTTTTTTGTGCAATAAAATAGTGACCGGCGCAATCGGTGCAAGGCTGGCCTGCGGCGATAAGGTGACCTGTTGGTGAGGTAGGATCCGACACCCCGGCTCTTCCGTTACCACCCCATCGACCTCGACCCAGCCGCTCTCGATATACTGCTCCGCCATGCTGCGGGAACACGCAAGTTGCTCGGCAAGGCGCTTCGCAAGTCGGATCGATTCAATCATAAAATGGGTTCAATGTAATGAGCGAGCCATTGTAACTGGTCGGTTGCCGATTCTGATAAAACGGATTTTCATCAAGCTGAGTCGTCCCGCCACAAGCGGTGCTCTGGCCAAATAATGCGCTACCATCTAGCAGCCTGTCGGTTAGGGATTGACGGCCAGGCACATGATACTAAAAACAGCAATGCACTACATTTTTAAAGAAAGCTGAAATTAATGAACGAAAATCGTTTAGTAGATATTGAAATTAAAATCGCCCATCAAGAAGATGTAGTCGACTCCTTGAACCAGGTGGTCTATCAACAGCAAAAGAAAATGGATCACCTGGAGGCGATGATACTAGCCCTGGCAAAACATATCAAAGAGATGTCCGGCGCAGGCAGTATGGTCGATGCCGGGAATGAGAAGCCACCGCATTATTAACCGTGGCCGGAGATGCCTTTCAGAAAATTATGCGGAATGAAAGCGTTGATCGCATCAACGCATGAGTTGATCATTTTTCCCGGGACAACGTAAAACAACGTCAGGCCAATCTTCAGAGGTTTCAAAACGCACATTCTCAAGCGCATTGGACGCGCTGCGTTCCCAGCCATTCCTTCCCCGGTTCCAATTGCACCGCATCCAGTTGCGCCGACTCGACACACACGAAGTGGTCTGATTCACCCTCGCCTAAATCAACAATCTGACGCGTGTCTTTGCCTGGATTCCATACCACCGCATCGCGAAACCCCGTCTGTTGCCACATTAGTCGGGTGTGCGAGGTAGCCAGCACCAGATCGCCACGAACCTGATGGTAGAGCCGGTCTACCGGACCCGTGCAGGGGAGAAGCCGTTCTGTCTGTATCTGGGCTATCCCTAGCTCGGTATACGCCGTATTGACTAAACCATCCACAGTGGCCGATGGCAGATCCTCGATATGAAAATAACTGTGCAACGCTGCGCAAAATGAAAAAGCATGCGATCCCTTATTGCGAACACGCAGCGCCAGCGTCAATTGGTCCGCATGTATGCTGACCTTCAATAACAAGGAAAAATCATGCGGCCATTGGGCAGAATATTCTCCTGCAGAATTGAGATAAAATTCAGCGGAAGCAATGCCGCTTTCTACCCCGCTCTTTGTCAATCTCCAAGGATTGAGCCGCGCAAACCCATGCCGCACACCCTCACCGCGCTGATTAAATTGCGGAAAAATAACCGGCACGCCACCGCGTATTGCGCTGCTACCATCCAGCACCGATTTAGCGCTGCAAAATAATTGTTCTGTGCCGTTAGCAGGTATCCATGACACAACCTGCGCGCCGAATAAGGTCATGGTCGCCTGCGCCCCATCGGGAGCCTTGAGGCATATCGCTGGCAGTTTTCCGAATTCGATTGAGGTCAACAATGTCATGGCGATGGCCCTACCAGAGCTTAGCAAGCGGTAATACAACACCCGCAAACAAAGACCAGTCTTGTGAAGCATGGTTCAAGCCTTTTGCCATTCCCATATCTATGGTGAGTCTTTTGCTTGGGCTGTAGGCAACAGCAGCCAACAGTTGTTCGGCATTTGGTGTGCCGCTACGATGCGTGCCGGACAGCTCGGCACTGACGCCCCATTGATCGGCGACCGGTAGAGAAAATGAGGTAGACAGGCCGATTTGTGTACGTGAAGTAGTGAGATCAACCAGGCCAATCCGCGTGAGATTGAGGTTGGCGTCCATGTGCAATTTATCGAAATCCCGGCTATAAATTCCGTTTAAAGTAGTATCCCGTTTTCCACTGCCGATAGTCTCCCTGGCAGTGGGCAGCTTGATGCCCAGCTCTAGGCCGAAAGCATGGGTATCGTCGATGAGGAATGCCCGTTTGAGAACGATCGAGGTATCCCCTATTCCGTGTTCACTCTGGCCAGAATCCCGCGCCGCGACGACAGCCTCGCCGCCAATCAGCATGCCCCATTGCTTGTCGAACGCGAGTTTGAATTGATACGGCATGCTGTCGCGATGGGCTGAGCCGGTTTTACTGCTGAGTCCTCCTATTTCAAATTCCAGTTGTCCCGCCACTGGCAATTGCGCAGGGCTGGAGACTGATGGGCGGTATGGTGTGATGGCATCTTCGTCTGCCGCGAAAACGATGCTGCTGAAGATTGCGGCTAACAAGAATGCGAAAATCTTTAAGGTTGACATGGCGATCCTGTGAACAATGGGCGATGGGAATCTTCGGAGGAGAACGTTTTTTTACCAAGAAGTAGCTAATCTGCGAGTGCGTCAAGTCATTCTGTTTTTTGCCAACGGTGGGTTTTTTGAAAAATACCGTTTGATGCCTTTCAATACTGCATCCGCCATTTGATCTTGATATGCGTCATCGGTTAGCTTTGCTTCTTCTTCCGGATTGGAAATGAACGCTGTTTCTATCAAGATAGAAGGAATATCCGGCGCCTTTAATACGGCAAATCCCGCCTGCTCGACTGCGCCTTTGTGGAGCCGGTTGATGTCGCCGATTTCGTGCAGCACCGCTTTTCCCAGCTTCATGCTGTCATTAATTTGCGCAGTCGTAGAGAGATCCATCAGGACACTGGCCAGTTGTCGATCTTGGTTTTTTATATTCACGCCGCCAATTAAATCGGCAGAATTTTCTTTGCTGGCGAGCCAGCGCGCAGCGGTCGAGCTGGCACCTTTTTCGGATAGAACAAAGACCGACGAACCACGGGCAGTCGATTCGATAAAAGCGTCGGCATGAATCGACATGAACAGATCGGCCTGAACCTTGCGCGCTTTTTGCACCCGCACATGCAGGGGCACAAAATAATCGGCATCACGTGTGAGCATGACCCGCATATTGGGATGTTCCTCAATCTTGGATTTGAGACGCTTGGCAATGGCTAGCACCACATCTTTTTCGTAACTTCCCCCTCTGCCTATCGCCCCCGGATCTTCTCCGCCATGACCGGGATCGAGCGCAATCGTGATCATACGGGTGAGCTGCAATTTTTCTTGCGGCGGATTCCCTGATTTTGTGTCCGTCCTGGGATTGGGTAGATCAGGATTTTTCCGTTTTATTTCTGGCTTATTTTCCCGTGTAAATTGAAATTGAGATTCCAGCTTATCTTCAGGACTTACCTTAATTTCGGGTTTGGTGGCTGCTTCTTGCCGCTCTTCGCTTTTTTGGATAAGCACTAACAGGGGGTCGGGCGGGTTGACCGGATAGAGGTCAAACACCAGACGATGCCGGTAAGTTCCGACCGGTTCAAGCGTAAACACTTGCGGTTTGACTTCCTCTTTCAGATCGAACACCAACCGTACAATGTTCGGGCGATTCTGCCCGACACGCACTTGCTGGATGTAGGGGTCGTTCGACTGAATTTTGGCGACCAAACTTTTTAGCGTCGGATTCAGCTCCAAACCTTCGATATCGACCACAAGCCGATCAGGATTTTTGACAACAAAATGCGTAGCTTTGAGGTTGCTGTCATTTTCCAATGTGACGCGGGTATAGTCCTCCGCCGGCCAAACCCGCACAGCCAGGATTTGCGCAGCGCGCGACAGCGGCGACAACACCGATAGCAGCAAGGTCCCGCCCACTTTGAGCAGAGTACGGCGCGTCACGCCAGGTCTGGCGGGATTCTTTGGCATCACAGATTGGGCGCGAAATGGAGGCGCTGGAGGCATTGCAAACCTTTGTCAGAGCAAGCGCTTAATTCTACCTCACGGCCTTGACCGGATACGCTTAAAAAAACATTCACGTCAGGTGCTGGCAACACCGATTCGGCTTTCTCGGGCCACTCGACGATGCAAATAGCATCCCCATTAAAATCCTCACGAAAACCGGCATCGAGAAATTCTTCCGGGCTAGCCAGACGATACAAGTCAAAATGAATGACGCTCACTGGTTGCCCTTCCAGCGCAATTTGATACGGCTCAGCCAGCGTGTAAGTCGGACTTTTAACGTGGCCGACATAACCGGCCGCGTGCAATAGGGATCGGGTAAGTACTGTTTTTCCCACGCCCAGATCGCCGTGCAGATAAATAGCCAGCCCGGGTAGCATCGCACGCGCTAATGCGTGGCCGAGGGCAGCGGTACCAGCTTCGTCCTGCAAGTGCGTTTTAAATTTTTTAGAGTGCGGCATCGAATAAAATGATCGTCAATTTGTGGTTTCTACCGTGGGTTTTCCTACTTATTCTGTATGACATCTTTTACTGACATGAGCGCACTCGCCCTGAGCATCAAGGCTTGGGGGCGTGCGCTTGGCTTTGCCGATGTCGGCATTGCTGATGTCGATTTGTCGCGTGCCGAGGCCGGCTTACAAGCATGGCTGGACAAAGGCTACCACGGCGAGATGGATTATATGGCAGCCCACGGACTCAAGCGCGCCCGCCCCGCAGAATTGGTACCCGGCACGGTGCGCGTCATCGTGGTGCGGTTGGACTATTTACCACAAACCACGCAGCCCGGCTGGCGCGTAGCGGAAATGGCGCGTCTACATGATCCGCATGCGGCGGTCATTTCCATCTACGCCAGGGGCCGCGATTATCACAAGGTATTGCGCAACCGCCTGCAACAATTAGCCGAACGCATCAAAGCAGAAATCGGCGAATTCGGCTACCGCGTCTTTACCGATTCTGCACCCGTCATGGAAGAGGCTCTGGCAGAAAAGGCAGGCATCGGCTGGCGCGGCAAACACACGTTGCTCCTCAATCGCCATGCCGGATCCATGTTCTTCCTCGGTGAAATCTTCGTCGACATTCCCTTGCCCATCGATGCGCCCACCACATCCCATTGCGGCCAATGTCGCGCCTGCATCGATATCTGCCCAACTCAAGCCATTATCGGCCCGCATACGCTCGATGCACGACGCTGCATTTCTTACCTGACCATAGAGCTCAAGGGCAGCATTCCAGTTGAGTTGCGTCCTCTTATCGGCAACCGTGTGTATGGCTGCGATGACTGCCAGACGGTCTGCCCGTGGAATAAATTCGCCCAGCCTTCACCCCTAGCCGATTTCGATGTACGCAACGGACTCGATCACGTCCGCATGGTCACATTATTCGGCTGGAGTGAAGAGGAGTTCCATCGAAAAATGGAAGGCAGTCCTATCCGCCGCATTGGGCATGAACGTTGGCTGCGCAATATTGCGGTGGGTCTGGGCAATGCGGCGCAAGGGGCCGAAGCGACACCGGACATTGTTGCCGCACTGGAAGCACAAGCCGGACATACATCCGCATTGGTGCGAGAACATGTGCAGTGGGCGTTGGCGCAGCATGGATTTACTTAAATTTAATGCTTCAATACTCAAACCATCCAGAAGAAACTCTCCGTTAAGTGAAGAGTCAGCAGATATTCTTGAACATATAATTTCTACCAGCCCCAATACCTTAGGAGAAGTATCCACATAGGTAAAGACGCAGTAACTTCGGGAACAGTGAATTTAAATTTAATAACGCGTAAAAATCAGCTCTGTCGAATAGTCTCGCCACTCCTTTAATTTTGCGATCAATACCGTGCATTGCTATTCACTACCGCCACCGCCCCATTAAAAATCAACGATACCCTCGGACTTTGTAGCAAGCTGGCTGGTGTGACGGTTTCGCGTTCCCAAGGGATATGGCCCAAGTACCATGTCTTCCAAAACCCTAGATTGATGTCTGGACGATGTTTCAGTAAATTCGCGAAGGTCTCAATTTCTCCAATATTTTCTCCCGTTGCTTCGCTCAACACCTCACGCGCATAACGCGAACAAAATTGACGATGTGAATGAAGGTCAAAGCCGGTATCGTAGAAGATCCCAGAACGACGATCAGCGGCCGCACGGACTTGCTGCTGTTGTTCGGGAGAGAGCGTTTTCTTGAGTCTGGCAACGGCAATTCGCCCCTTTTCTGATCGTGCAACAAAACGCGATAACGTCGTGGTACGAGAAAATGGGAAGGTACTTTCACCAATCAGCGGCTCTTCACCAGCGGTGTCGATGACGATACCGACATGGTTGGTCCATGAATTTGTTGCGGCGGCCACTTCTCGAAATGGCTTCGCAGAAACCCGAATGAAGACGAGGTCGCCAACCTGGAAATCTTTGGCGAGAGAATGGATCGATGTCGGCATGTCGCGTAACGCCACGTTTGTCTGATCGCTATCGTCACCGGCGAGTGCAATTGACGAAGCCATCAGCGTGGGAATGCACAGCATCGCACAAAAGATAGATTTGAGGCCGTTGATTTGGAAGAACATTGTGTACTTTCGAGTGGTGGGAATGGATCGAATATTGGCACACGGGATCGATATACATAACTTTTAAGAAAAACGTATCTCCATATTAATTAATAAGGATCGTTTTTCAATACCCAATGCGGAATGAAGCCCAGTGACTCCTTGCCACGGGTAAGTGGCAGTTCAAAATCAAAGCACTGACATTTCAAAATATTAGAGGCACCGATCAATCGGCTGCCTAGCTGCCTGGTGGCCCGACCCGCCTATCAAGGAGAAGAATAATCGCGCAGGATTTTGATTTGGAAGAGAATTCTAGGAGAGCGCATCATAGCAATCCCACGGCCGACCGAAGAGAATTTTTTTCTGGCGCATCAGAGGACATGCGAGAGATTAAATTCGGCAACATGTTGCGTTACCAATTCTTGAATGTCATCGAAAACGACGTAACCTAATCGTCCAACGCACAATCAACTTCTTTGATCGCCAGTAAACGCCCCAACACATCAGGTGACAGCCCCACCAAATACCCACGCCGTCCACCATTAATATATATCCGGCTCAACGACAGGATGCTACGTTCGACATACACCGGCATCACTTTTTTTGTACCGAAAGGTGAAGTGCCACCCACTAGATAACCGGAATGTCGATTGGCGACGTCGGGCTTGCAAGGCTCAACCGATTTGCAACCAATCTGGCGCGCCAGGTTTTTGGTCGATACCTTGCAATCACCATGCATCAGGACAATTAACGGCTTGGTGGCATCATCCTGCATGACCAGCGTTTTGATGACGGCATGTTCATCGACGCCGAGTTCGCGTGCCGATACGGCGGTACCGCCATGCTCTTCGTATGGGTAAGGATGCTCAGAAAAAGAAATCCCGTGCTTGCGTAAAAACTGTGTCGCTTGTGTTTCGGCAACGTGCTCTTTCTTGCTCATGTGATAGGCTCATCAAAAATATGGGAGACATTATGCAACAAGAAATCCGGCTTGCCACTTTCAATGTGCTTAATCTCGCGCCTCCCGGCATGCGCACCTATGATAATTTCACTCCCTACACTAGGGCTGAATATGAAGCCAAGACCAGTTGGCTGGCGCGACAAATGGATCTCATGAATGCCGACATTATTGGTTTTCAGGAGATATTTTCGCAAGCCGCACTGCAAGATGTTTTGGCCAAAACACAGCTTTATAAAGACGCGTACCACGCTGGTTTTGATCCCGACCCGCACGCCCCCAAATTAACGCCTAATGTCGCCCTGGTGTCACGCTTTCCGCTGATTCAAGAAGCCAAATCTGTCGCCCATTTCACGCACGATTTATGTATGTCATTGCCAGGCGATGCCGGGGACGTGATCGACCTTGGCCTAGATCATTTCACACGTCCCGTATTGCATGCCCAGATATGCGTGTCCGACACATTAGTGCTCAATGTATTTGTGGTCCACCTGAAATCCAAGCGCCCGGATTTTATCGGCGATGAAAATGAGGCCGATTCATACCAGCATGGCTTGGCGCATTTGCGCTCCCTGGTACGGCGCGGAACCGAAGCACTTGGACTGCGTTATTTGTTATCCGATTTTGTAAAAACCAATCACCAGCCTTTGGTCGTCATGGGTGATTTTAACGATGTGGTGGATGCTGTCACAACCCAGATTGTCATGAATGGCGGGCGCGACAATAACCCGACTCCCGACGGCCGACTATTCGATTGTTACCATATCCAGCAGCAACGAAATACTCTGCGCAACCTTGGATACAGTGTGATCCACGATGGCCGCTACGAAACAATAGATCATATTTTGGTATCACAGGAATTTAACCCCAGGTCCGGCAGCCCCCTTGGGGAAGTGCTGGAAGTGATCTACCTCAATGACCATCTAGCCCTGCAATTGCCACAAGCATCGGATCATGGTCAAGTAATCGCACGCATCAGATTGAATTTATTGGAGGCAGACAGTATTTAAACAGTACGGGTCGTGTCTGCCATCCTCGACCTAATCGGGGGATGTCCGGTTTGCTATGAGATGCATCGTGGTGTACGATCATTTTTCAGCGCCTTTCTATTGAGACAGCATGGACAGCAACACCATCTTTACCAAAACGGCCAAAGGTTTAGGAGAATCGGTTGGAAAAACCAAGGCCTTATCGCGCGAATCTCGTCAAGTAGTAAAAGAAATTGATGGAAAAGCCTCTTTCGCAGAGTTATCTGAAACATTAGAAAATATTTCCAGCGAAAAACTCACCGATATCCTCGCCAAGCTCATCGCTGAAGATTACATCCGCGAATTTAACCCTCCGCCCATTACCGGCGACGACGGGTCACGCATTGCACCCGGAGCCGCGCTTAACGACGCCCTGACTGCCGTCACAATGGGCGCATTTCTGCGCGAGTTGGTTCCTCAAAAAGGGGAAACGATACAGAAAATCAGTGCGCACACACAAAGCGGCCCTATGCGGGAAACCGAAAAAAATGCAAAGCGCATAGCAGAAGAAAAAACAAAAAAGAAAGAAGAAGAATTCGCCCTTCGAAAAATTCAGGAACAAGCAAAAAAGGACCTGGTAGAAAAGGCCCGACTTGAGGCGCGAGAAGAAGCCCTAAAATTAGCGGAACGCGATCGTGTACGGCGCGAAGCTGAGAAAAAAGAAAAAAAAGAGATCGAAGAAAAAAACCGTCAGCAAGCGCAGCTGCAAATGGAAAAAGAGAAGGCTGAAAAAGCGCGGCTTGATGCAGAGGAAAAAGCAATAAAGCAAGCGGAACAAGGACGCATGCGACGGGAAGTTGAGAAAAAAGAAGCCGAAGAAAAAAAAGAAGCCGAAGAAAAGGCATGGCGTAAGTTCCAGGAGAAAGCCAAAAAAGAGGCGGAGGAAAAAGCACGTCGCGAAGCGGAAGAAAAAGAGAGAAAAGAAGGGGAGGAGCTGCTAAGACGACAAGCACATATACAGGCCAAAAAAGAAGCCGAAGAAAAAGCCAGGATCGAAGCAGAGGAAAAAAAATCTGAGGAAAAAGCAAAGCGCGAGGCTGAAGAAAAAGCCCGGATAAAAGCGGCAGAGTTGGCGCATCAACAATTTCAAGCCCAAGTCGAAAAGGATGCTCTAGAAAAGGCTCAACGCGAAGCAGCAGAAAGAGCGAAAAATGAAGCGGAAGCGTTGATGCGCCAACAAGCTCAAGCGCAAGCGGAAAAGGAAGCGGCTGAAAAAGCGCAGCTTGATGCGGAAGAAAAAGCAATCAAACAAGCAGCACAAGATCGCAGGCGACGCGAAGTTGAAAAAAAGGAAGCGGAAGAATTAGCACGTCAAACGGCCGAAGCCGCAGAAAAAAAAGAAGCCGAAGAAAAAGCATGGCGTAAATTTCAGGAGAAAGCCAAAAAAGAGGCTGAGGAAAAAACGCGCCACGAAGCCGAAGAAAAAGAGAGAAAAGAAGCGGAGGATATGCTGCGACGACAAGCGCACATACAGGCTAAAAAAGAGGCCGAAGAAAAAGCCCGGCTAGAAGCAGGAGAAAAAGCAAAAAAAGAGGCTGAGGAACTACTGCGTCAGCAAACTCAGGCGCGCGCTGAGAAAGAAGCCGCTGAAAAAATAAAGCGCGAAGCGGAAGAGAACGCGAAAAAAGAAGCGGACGAATTGATGCGTCTGCAAGCGCAGGTACAAGCCGAAAAAGAGGCTGCAGAAAAAGCAAGACGTGAAGCTGAAGAGACAACAAGAAAGGCCGAAGAACTGGCCCGTCAGCAACTACAGGCACAAGCCGAAAAGGAAGCTGCTGAAAAAATAAGGCGCAAAGCCGAAGAAATAGCGAAAAAAGAAGCCGATGAATTGAGGCGCCTGCAAATGCAAGTAGCAGCCGAAAAACAAGCCGCAGAAAAAACAAAACGCGAAGCTGAAGAAGCGCAAAAAAAGGCAGAGGAGCTGGCCCGTCAGCAAGCTCAGATACAGGCGGCAAAGGAGGCTGTAGAAAAAGCGCAGCGCAAAGCTGAAGAAAAGGAAAAAGAAAAAGCCGCTGAATTGGCGCGTCGACAAGCTCTGGAGCAATTAGCCAAAGAAGCGGAAGAAAACGCACGGCGCGAATCGGAAGAAACGGCACGAAAGAAAGCGGAAGAGATAGCACGTCAGCACGCACACGAACAAGCCCAAATAGCCGCCGCAGAAAAAAAGCAACGCGCAGCCGAAGAAAGAGCAGCGCAGGAAGCGGAGGAGAAGTTGCGCCGCAAAGCGGAAAAAAAATCCCGTCAGGCTGAACAAGAGAAATTAAAGCAAGAGAAGGAAGCACTTGCACATCAAGAAAAAGTACGGCACGCGCAAGCTGAGGCAGAAAAGGAAGGTAAAAGAATAGCGGAAGCCCTGGCACGTCAGAAGTCACAGGACCAGAATCAGTCATCGCTTTTCATGGACGATCTGGAGGAAGAACAAAACAGTCTTCTATTGACTGATGCAGCACCACCAATACCTGATGCGACGAGTACTACCCAAAAAAATTCAGAAGATCGCCCGCAGCAAAAGGCAGAGAAAAAAGGCCAGCGCGTAGCCGAAAATATGGCGAGAAAGAGTGGGGCAGAAACCAGTGGGAAATACTATAGAAAATCTGGAAGCTGGGGCAAGATTGTGGCTATCGTGGGTTTATTTTCAATGATGTTTTTTGTCGGCTGGATGCACTTTGACGCCTTCGAAGAGCAAATATCGGTGTTTGAAAAAACTGCCAGCGCGCAATTTCAGCAGCCGGTAAAAATCAAACGACTGCGGTTTGCTTTTGTGCCGAGACCGCACTGGCAACTTGACGACGTCACAATTGGCGCACAAGGACAAATCAAGGCAAAACAGGTCAATGCCATCATTGACCTGCATTCTCTTTTTACCGAGAAAACCGTATTTAATTCTTTTGACTTTGAAGCGCCTGTATTTAATGAAGAGGGCCTAGGGTGGTTGTTGTTTGGAAAATCGCAGCGCCAAGGCTTGCGCGTGCGCCACGTGAATGCAACAAATGCCAAGTTAGATTCGCCCCATATTAATGCAGGCACGTTCGATGTCAGCGCAGATGTGGGTGTGAACGGCACATGGAAAAATATTTCCCTCGATTCTTCCGATGAAAAGAATCATATGGAATTGCAACCCAAGGGCGATCTGCTTCATATCGAAATTAATGCCAAAACGTTTTCTGTGCCATTTGGTTCCAGCGTGGTATTAGATACTTTTAGCGCTGAAGGAACAGTAAGCCCGAATGCAATAACACTGACGAAATTCTACGGCACCATTTATGAAGGTACATTATCAGGTGCGGCCAAATTGACCTGGGGTGAAAGCTGGACGCTCAAAGGCGATGTTAATGCGAAGCAGATGAATGTAGTGAAGTTGGCACCCGGCATATTCCAGAATGGTAAGTTCGAGGTGAATGCAAAATACGGTTTGCAAGCTCATGAATCGAGCAAGCTTTTCAGTTCGGCGCGCATGAATGGAAACTTTTCTTCCCATAACGGCGCACTGGTGGGCTTGGATTTGATTAGCTTGTTACGGGATGCTGAAAGCACAGGAAAATCTACGTTTAATACGCTCACCGGCGATTTTTCTTACGCGGACGGCAAAACCCAATTGCGTGACGTGAAATTAACCGCAGGTCTGGTAAGCGCAAACGGCAATGTGGATTTGAATGAGAAGGATAAGATCAATGGACACTTTATGGTTGCGCTCTCAACATCCACGCGGCAAGCCCAAGCCGACCTTGCTGTGTCAGGCACACTAAAAGAACCTCAGTTTAATCCCTGATACGTGCGCTTTTTTTCTTGGGAGTTCAGCAAGGAATTTTTTCGGTGTTCTTTTTTCAGGCATTCTCTCAGAGACCTCTTTCAGGCACTATTTAGCGCGCCCTTTTTTAGTCAGCCGATGGAGCGTGTTCAACACAAATGGGATCACACCAGCACCGACACCGACCATCACGCCACCCAATACAATGGTGTTCAGATGATCACGGATTATGGGTATATTCCCAAAAAAATAGCCGCCGAAAACCAGGCCACCAACCCATATCATTGCGCCGGACATATTAAATAACTGGAATTTCTTGAAAGTCATATCCGATACTCCCGCGACAAAAGGGGCAAAGGTACGTACCACAGGAATAAAGCGCGCCATAACAATGGTTTTTCCACCATGCTTTTCAAAGAAAACATGTGCCTTATGCAGTCCATCTTTGTTTAGCCAACGATAATTATGAGTAAACATACGGTGGCCAATGGTTTCGCCGATCCAGTAATTGGTGTTGTAACCGGTGACAGCAGCCACGACCAGTAAAATAATCAACAACCAGACATTGAGAGCGCCCGTTGCGCATAGCGCACCGCCCACAAACAACAGCGTATCCCCAGGTAGAAAGAATAAAACAACCACACCCGACTCTGCAAAGATGATCGCAAATAACACTGCATACACGAGCGTGCCGTACTGCGTAATGATCTGACCGAGTGCCTTATCGACATGTAAAATCATGTCAAGTAACTGCATTAAATCCATAATTTTCCTTAGTTGCGGGCGAGATGATACACCACGAACGCAAGAATAAAGACGCGATTTTAATGGCCTCAGGAGTGCTCTTTGCATTGCCAGACGTTACACAGATCTCGACAAAATTCGTTATTCTTGGTTGACACCCATGCAACGGTATAATCGCCTTTATGAATGCCCCTCAAACGCCATACCGCCCCATTCAGGCCTTGCCTGATCAACTGATCTCCCAAATAGCTGCCGGCGAAGTTGTTGAACGACCTTCTGCCGTTGTGAAGGAACTGCTCGAAAATGCCCTCGACTCAGGCGCTACTCACATCACGGTACGCTTGGAAGAAGGCGGCGTAAAACGCATCGCGGTCACCGATAATGGCTGCGGTATTGCCGCTAATCAGCTAGGGCTGGCACTAGCGCGGCATGCCACTTCAAAAATCGCATCACTCAGCGATCTGGAAAACGTGGACACACTCGGCTTCCGGGGAGAAGCGTTAGCATCGATTGCTTCGGTGGCGCAGTTAACATTGACTTCGCGTACTGCGAATGCAGCGCACGCATGGGAAATTATCGGTTCGAAATCCAGCACTGTGACGCCCTCTTCCGGGGCACACGGAACCACTGTCGATGTGCAAGATTTGTATTTCAATACACCTGCCCGGCGCAAATTTTTAAAAACCGAGCAAACAGAATTCGGCCATTGTGCTGAGGTCGTGCGTCGCATTGCATTGGCCCGCCCCGATGTCACTTTTTCACTGACGCACAACGGTAGAACCATCGATCACTGGACCGTAAGTGAGATTGCCAAACGCAGTGCCCAGATATTGGGACACGAATTCGCGCAAGCCCGGTTGGCACTGGATGTAAGCGCCGGTCCTTTACGCTTGCACGGATTTGCTGGCTTGCCCACTGCATCAAAGGCACGGGCCGATGCGCAATATTTTTATGTGAATGGCCGCTTCGTGCGTGACAAAGTACTCTCTCACGCGGTACGCGCAGCTTATGAGGATGTATTGCATGGCGACCGCTATCCATCCTATGTATTAGCGCTCGACCTCGATCCCGCGCTGGTCGATGTGAATGTACATCCATCAAAAATTGAAGTCCGTTTCCGCGATAGCCGTGCCGTTCATCAATTCGTATTTCACGCGGTAAGCCGCACTCTGTCCCAAACCTCTGCGACCGCATTTGGTACCACGCCACCGCCTGTGCAAGCCGGCGCTGGGGCAATGTCGTGGCAACGTGAACCCCAGCAGACTTCCTTCGGCGCGCAGTTGACACCCGCTTATTCGTCAGCGTCATATTCTGGTGCTGGCGCCATTTACGGTATCGCGCAGAGCCATGCCAATTACGGTACGCTGTTCGGCAATGGTGAGAAGGATACGTCAATTACTTCGGCTGCATTTGTACATCAAGCTTCCGGCTCTGCCGCCTCCGCTCAAGATTTTCCGCAGGGTGAACAACCACTCGGCTTTGCGCTGGCGCAGTTACACGGCATCTTCATTCTGGCACAAAATATCAAGGGACTGGTGCTGGTCGACATGCATGCGGCGCATGAACGAATTTTGTATGAACAATTAAAAAATGCCCTGGATGAACAATCCTCCGGGCAAACAATGCAAGTGCAGTCAATGCTGATCCCCATTACTTTTTTTGCCGACGCCATCGATGTCAGCACTGCAGAAGAAAATCACGCGACCTTGCAAACCCTCGGCTTCGATATTGCGGTTTTGTCGCCGACCACATTGGCCGTGCGCTCAGTACCGGCGTTGCTAAAAAACGCCGATGCACAAACTCTTGCTCGCGATGTCTTGCGCGATGTGCGCGAATTTGGCGGCTCACACATTTTGACGGAGCGCCGCAATGAACTGCTCGGCACGTTGGCTTGTCATACGGCGGTGCGTGCCAATCGTATGCTAACTATTCCCGAAATGAATGCTCTGCTGCGCCAGATGGAAATAACCGAGCGCGCCGATCAATGCAATCACGGCAGACCTACGTGGGTACAAATGAGTATGTCGGACCTCGATAAGTTCTTCATGCGGGGGCAATAAATTGGCCGTGATCCGCACGCCAGAAATACCAATGCCGCTGGCCGTCGCCATCATGGGGCCGACAGCATCGGGTAAAACCGCAGCTGCGCTAGCAATCGCGCGGCATATCCCATCTGAAATCATCTCGGTCGATTCCGCCTTGATCTATCGCAGCATGGACATTGGCACCGCAAAACCAACTGCAGCAGAACGCGCTGAAGTACCGCATCACCTGATCGACATCATCGACCCATCGGAAGCCTATTCAGTCGCCCAGTTTCGTATTGATGCGATGCGCCTGGTGGCGCAGATCAGCGCCCGCGGAAAGTTACCGCTGCTCGTCGGCGGTACCATGATGTACTTCAAAGGATTAACCGAGGGACTCGATGATTTACCCCCCGCCAACCCAGAAATACGAGCACGGCTCGAAGCGGAAACAGCACACATCGGAAGTGCTGCGATGCACGCCAGACTCGCCAATATCGACCCCCTTACCGCAGCACGCCTGGAACCGAACGACACTCAAAGAATTCAACGTGCGCTGGAAGTGTTTGCCTTGACCGGCCAAGCCATGTCTCAGCTTTTCTCGCCGCGATCCAAGCCCAAATTACCGTTCCACCTGCTAGCATTTGCGCTGGAGCCATCCGATCGCAGTGTGCTGCACGCACGCATCGCCGACCGTTTTGATGCCATGCTAGAAGAGAGTTCCGTATACAAAACGGCCAATATCGTGACGGAAGTAGCCGCACTACGCGCACGCGGCGACTTGCATCTCGGTCTGCCCTCCATGCGCTGTGTGGGCTACCGACAAACATGGGAACATCTGGACGGCCTCTATGACCGCCAGCACCTGCGCGAAAAAGGAATAGCCGCCACTAGGCAACTAGCCAAGCGGCAACTCACTTGGCTGCGTTCTATGCCCGATAGAATCGTGGTGGATTGCTTGGACAACCATGCTGCAACCATTATTCTGGCGCACATTGCAAACTTCCAAAACAATTCCTGAGTCAGTTGTTAAGCAAATGTGATGGAAATCTGTACGATAAATTCCTGTGGAGGCCTTGCCGCTACCGTGATTGATCCAGAAAAATAGAACGCGATGCTTACGCGATTTCATTTTGCCATCACAACCCTGTAGCAGCTTCAACTTGACAGATATTGTCAAAAGCGGCATAATTTTCGGCTCAATTGGTGATATAGCTCAGTTGGTTAGAGCACAGCACTCATAATGCTGGGGTCGGTGGTTCAAGTCCACCTATCACCACCAAAAACACGTTTCAGGAAGTTCGGTAACGTACA
The DNA here is from genome assembly GCA_025352145.1 of Oxalobacteraceae bacterium. Classification (GTDB taxonomy): domain Bacteria; phylum Pseudomonadota; class Gammaproteobacteria; order Burkholderiales; family Burkholderiaceae_D; genus JANXTY01. Next base: position 93,235 of record JANXTY010000061.1, on the reverse strand, counting down.
AAAACCCGCACGACTCACTATGAGGAATGCGGGTTTTTTGTTTCAGAAGCAATTTTAACGTCCTTTGCAACTCCAGTTTTATGCAGGTACAAATGACACAAACAAATGATACAAGCGCCCCAATCAAAACCCCCACCTTGACGAGAGTATTCCGAACGACAAAGACACAGCTATTCGTCCCAAGAAGAACCCCATGATGCGAAAATGAATTCCGCGGGACATCCGTGTTTAACCCCGATTTTCCATTAGACCGCTTTCTTTTCTGCCAAAGCCGCATGCTTGCTCACACTGGAGAAACTCGGACGCACCACATCCCTAAAAAACGATGTGCCGAGGCACCCTTTTTCTGTCATTTCAGCCTGCCTTCACCTGGGATGACAGCCCGGGATGTACTGCTGTGTTCTAACAGCGCGGAATCAATACTTCACCGTGCCGGATCAATAGTTGATTGACTGCGAAGCCTAGCAAAATGAAGGTCCCATTTTTTTGGGGGCATCTAAGTTTTTTTCAAAGTGTGTTGCGATATGATGCGAACACTGCATTTTTAAAAAATTAATCATGAAAACAAATTTTTCTACTATCCTCCTTCTCTTTTTTGTTGCGATCAATTGCGTTGCACAAGAGCCTAAAAATGACGCGCAAAATAAATCCGCCTTCAACAAAGAACGTATTTTCGTACTCACCGACATTTCTAACGAACCGGACGATGAAGAGTCGATGGTGCGGTTTCTCGTTTATTCGAATCAATACGATATTGAAGGACTTGTGGCGACGACTTCGACGTGGCTGCGCAACAAGACGCGTGAAGATTTAATTCGCCGACAAATTGAGGCTTATGGGCAAGTGCGTAGCAATCTTCTTATTCACGCCTCCGAATTTCCTCTCAAGGACCAATTGCTTTCTGTTACTGCAACCGGACAGACAAGTTATGGTATGGCTGCTGTCGGCCTTGGGAAATCTACTGCTGGGTCCAAGTTGTTATTGGACGCTGCTGATAAACCGGATCAGCGTCCATTGTGGGTTTCTGTTTGGGGTGGTGCTAACACGTTAGCGCAGGCGCTGTTGGACGCGCGTGCGGAACGATCGCCGGATGAGCTTAAAAAACTCGTCAAAAAACTCCGGGTGTATTCTATTTCCGATCAGGATGACGCTGGGCCTTGGTTACGCCGTGAATTTCCAGAGTTGTTTTATATCGTTTCGCCAAGCAACCCCGATTGGCGAGAATATTGGCGCGCCACGTGGACGGGCATCAGCGGCGACCGGCATTATAAAAACGGGCCTCGCTATAAATTTGATCTGGTGGATAACCCGTGGCTTGAGAAAAATGTGATTAATAATCACGGGCCGCTTGGAGCGCTTTATCCAAAATTTGCGTACATCATGGAAGGGGACACGCCTTCGTTTCTAGGGTTAATTAATAATGGCTTGGGTTGGAGCATCAATCCCTCTTACGGTGGTTGGGGCGGTCGATATGCACTCTATCAACCTTATGGTGAACCCAGAAAAATATGGACCAACAATCAAGACAGTCGCGATTGTGTGATGGATGATGCGGGACATGCGGAGTGTACGGATCCGGCAACAATATGGCGCTGGCGCGAGCATTTTCAAAACGATTTTGCTGCGCGCATGGATTGGTGCGTTGCGACGGAATATAACAAGGCGAATCACAATCCCGTAGCCATATTAAATAGCGACAAGACCAAAAATATCATTGAAATTACCACCAAGGGAAACAGTAATCTTGCGCTTTCCGCCACAGGTTCATCCGATCCCGATGGCAACAAAATTAAATTTACCTGGTACGTTTATCCAGAAGCCGGAACAAATAACGGAAGTGTCAAGCTCAGTTCCACAAGCGAAGAAACGGTCACGCTAAGCGTACCTGATACTAAAAAAATGGCGAAAATTCACGTCATTTTGCAAGTCCAGGATGATGGGATGCCCAATCTCTTTGCCTATCGCAGGGCCATCATTACCGTTCAACCCTGACTTTGACAATGCGTACGCCATCACTATGGGTTAACCTTCACCTTGGCTTACTGGCCGTCGCAAGGGCATGCCGCATGCACAGCGTAAAATGCCGTATTTCCCCGCTTTGACAAGCTGCCACGCTCATGACCATTCTGCTGTCCACATTGAACGCCCGTTACGCCCATGCCTCGCTGGGCTTACGTTACCTGCTAGCGAACATGGGCGAGTTGCAGGCAGATACGCAACTGCATGAATTTGTCATTGGTGCTAAGACCACAGAAATCGTAGAAAAATTATTAGCGCAAGCACCACGCATTATCGGCTTTGGCGTGTATATCTGGAATATCGAAGAAACCACCAAAGTGATCGCAATGCTCAAGCGGGTTGCGCCGCAGATCGTCATTGTGTTGGGCGGCCCGGAGGTGTCTTACGAATCCAATGAGCAAGTAATTGTGCAGCTAGCCGATTATTTAGTGACGGGATGGGGCGAGGTTACTTTTCCAAAGTTATGCACGCAAATTCTCAATGGCCCTAAGCCGCTAATGAAAATTCACGCAGGGGTGCAACCACCACTATCTGAGATCGTGATGCCTTATTCGCTATATACCGATCAAGACATCGCGCACCGCACGTTATATGTGGAGGCCTCGCGTGGTTGTCCATTCAAGTGCGAATTTTGCCTATCGGCGCTGGACAAGACAGCGTGGCCGTTTGATCTGGATCTGTTCTTGGGAGAACTGGAAACACTGCATGCACGCGGGGCGCGGCTATTCAAATTTGTAGATCGTACTTTCAACCTCAACATCAAATCGAGTTTGAAGATCATGCAATTTTTCCTCGACAAACTGGCCGCTAATCCAGACGATCCCGTGTTCGCCCATTTTGAATTAGTCCCCGACCATTTGCCAGAGGCATTGAAAGAAGGTACGAGCCAATTCCCACCCGGGGCATTGCAATTTGAAATCGGCATTCAAAGTTTCAATCCGACCGTGCAAGCACTGGTCAGTCGCAAACAAGACAACCAGAAAGCCGCCGACAATATTCGCTGGCTGTGCGAAAAATCCAACGCGCATTTGCATGTCGATCTAATCGCCGGTTTGCCGGGCGAAGATGTGGCCAGTTTTGCGCGTGGCTTCAACCAGCTGTATGCGCTTAAACCACACGAAATCCAGTTTGGCATTCTCAAACGTTTGCGTGGCACACCCATCATTCGGCATACCGCTGAATTTGGTCTGGTGTTCGATCCGCATCCGCCCTATACCATTTTAGCGACCGACCTCATCGACTTTGCGACCATGCAGCGCCTTGTGCGATTTGCGCGTTATTGGGATCTGGTGGCTAATTCGGGGCGCTTTGCGAATACGCTGCCGCTGATTCTGGCCACTGCACCTTTCGACAATTTTATGGCGTTATCAGATTGGTTGTATGCCAAAACCGACGCCACACATCGTATTGCAATGGATCGACTAGCGGGACTGGTGACGCAATGGTTGCAAACTCAGGGACTGGCTGTTGAGATGGCGACTGCTGCGATCAGTAGCGACTATGCGGGACAGTCGCACAATATTCACGGAAAATCAAAACCGGCGGTACCTCCATCCACTAAAAACGATGTAGTTGCACCGCAACGACAAGCACGCCATTTAGCAGCTTAAGGAACGTTACTAGGCACTACTAGCCGCAGGCAACATTCTCCCTTACACTGGCAAAATGCCTGCTTACCAACGCCCCCCCACCCTGACCTTGGACCGAGAAAATGGTTTAACGGTACGTGTTGCGGGCTTTTGGCATGTGCATGCGTTATCGCGTCACGGCGTCGTCGCTGCCATTGAAGCATCCCTGAAAATTATGCAGCCCGAATGGCAAAAGGGGCCCTCGACCTGCTGGGATTTATCCGGCATTGAACGACTCGATTACATCGGAGCGCAACTGCTCTGGAACGCGTGGGGGAAAAAATTGCCGCCGCAGTTAGTGATCTCTCCCGCACAGAAACAATTCTTTAACCGTTTGGCACAGGCCTCTGCGCTCACCTTGCCGCAAATACGCCCTCATCCGCTAGCAAAGATTATTGAACTCGGCTTTGCCATCATCGGTTTTTTCGAGCATATGCTGGGCTTTACGCATTTGGTCGGGCAGTTGGTACTTGATCTTTGGCGTTTTGCACTGCGGCCAATGCGTGGTCCCTGGCGGGAAATATCGGCCAACATTTTTCACGCCGGTTTTCAGGCGTTGGGTATCACCGCATTGGTGGGATTTTTGATCGGTGTCGTGCTCTCTTTTCTTTCAGCCCAGCAGTTGCGTACCTTCGGCGCTGACGTGTATCTGGTCAATATTCTGGGAATGAGTGTAGTGCGTGAATTGGGGCCCTTACTGGCTGCCATTCTAGTCGCTGGACGATCTGGATCGGCCATCACTGCCCAGTTAGGCGTTATGCGCGTCACAGAAGAAATAGACGCGATGCTGGTCATGGGGATCTCCCCCGGTTTTCGCCTGATATTACCTAAGGTCATTGCATTGGCCATTGCGATGCCTCTGCTGGTAGTGTGGACCGATGCAATGGCGTTGATCGGCGGCATGGTATCGGCCAAACTGGAACTAAATTTATCTCCTATTTATTTCCTGCATAAATTACCAGACAGCGTACCGCTCGCGAACTACTTTATCGGACTTGGAAAGGGCGTGGTGTTTGGCATCTTAATTGCGCTCGTGTCCTGTCATTTCGGGCTGCGCATCAAACCCAATACCGAAAGTTTGGGACATGGCACGACCACTTCCGTAGTCACTGCAATTACTGTCGTGATCCTGGCCGATGCGGTGTTTGCGATTATTTTTAGCGAAGTGGGTTTCTGATGCAGCCCGGAAATTCACCCGACGCACCCATTATTCACATCCGCAATTTGTGGACAAAATTTGGACGCATCGTAGTGCATCAAGATCTCGATCTGGATATTCATCGCGGTGAAATAATTTCCATCGTCGGTAGCTCTGGTAGTGGAAAAACGGTGCTGATGCGGCAGATGCTAGGACTGGAGCATCCAGCACAGGGCCTGGTGCAAGTATTCGGCGAAAATATTAACGGTGCCAGGCCAAAGCAGCTACAAAAAATGCGCAACCACTGGGGTATGCTATTCCAGCATGGCGCACTCTATTCCGCATTGAACGTGTTTGACAATATCGCGCAACCTTTGCACGAGATGCGCAGATTGCCCAAGGAGGTAATTCGCGATGTAGTGTTGTTGAAAATGCAGATGGTTGGCCTGAGCCCCGAACAGGCCTTAAAAATGCCGGCGAATTTGTCAGGCGGAATGATCAAGCGGGTTGCATTGGCACGTGCGCTAGCATTAGAGCCTGAGCTGTTATTTTTAGACGAGCCTACGGCGGGATTGGATCCAGATCGGTCGGATGTCTTTGTCGATTTGATTCGTTCTCTGCATCGTGAACTGGGTTTGACTGTCGTGATGGTGACACATGATCTCGATACCCTGTTTGCGCTTTCGACCCGAATTGCGGTGCTCGCCGAAAAAAAAGTCGTCATGATCGGAACGCCACGCGAAGTACTTGCACACCCGCATCCCTTTATCCAGAAATTTTTCCTAGGTGGGCGGGGCAAACGTGCGCTGAAAGTTTTAGATAAGCTGAATGAGGTAATAACGCCACTTCCTGTGGCAGAATAGTTTGCGAGAGCGCTTGCAAACTACGCAAACAGGGTCAATCAGCATGACAATGGCATGTTGAACGCATAGCGGTATGGATATTATGGAAAATAAATCACACGCCTTAATGACCGGTTTTTTTACCATCGCTTTATTGGTAGCGACTATCCTGGTCGGTACTTGGTTAAACCGTGATCGCATTGCCGGGGTACCTTACGAGATCGCTACCAAACTCTCTGTGCCAGGACTTAATCCCGAGGCACCGGTGCGTTTTCGTGGCCTCGATGTCGGCAAAGTAGTATCTATCGCGTTTGACCCAAAGGTAGTCGGACAAATATTGATCCGCATGAAGGTACAACCCGACACCCCGATCACGCAGTCAACCTTCGCCACCTTGAGCTATCAAGGCGTGACTGGCATCGCTTATGTGCAATTAAACGATGACGACAATCGCCCGATTAAATTAGAGAGCAGCACCGACAATGTCGGGCGTATCGTACTGCGTCCCAGTTTGCTCGACAAACTGGAAAGCCACGGCGTCGCGATCCTGGAGCAGACCGACGAATTATCTAAACGTTTCAGCGCCTTGCTCACAACCGTCAATCAAGAAAGAATGCTTTCCGCTTTTGACAATCTGAAAAAAACCTCTGCGGAATTTGAAGCCATTCCCAAAGAGTTAGAACCCACTTTAAAAAAACTGCCCGCCGTCGCGGAGGAGGCGCAACATACGCTGGCTGCCTTTTCCACGCTATCGAATAACTTCAATACATTAGCTACCAAACTACAGGCCGCAGACAGTCCTCTCAATAAAATCGCCAATGCCGTTGACACAGCGGGGACAAATTTTAGCGCTGTAGCGGGCGGCGTAGAGCGAGAGTCTCTGCCTCGCATCAATGCGCTAGCCGATGAAACGCGCACTTCAATGCGCACCTTCAACCGCACCCTGACCAATCTGGATGAGCACCCGCAAAGTATTCTGTTCGGCGCGGCTGGAATAGCCCCGGGGCCAGGCGAATCCGGCTTTGTTGCGCCGGCAAAATAAAACCACACTCCACAATCACGCTCATGAAAAAAACCGCCCATTTTCTGCCGCTTACCGCGTGGGGATTTGCCTTCCTTGCGCTTCTGTTTCTGCTGGAGGGATGTGCCAGCAAAATGGGCGGGCCGATGTTGTATGATTTTGGCCCACTGTACACGCCGTCCAATGCGATCGCCTTGCCACCCATCATTATTGGTGAGATCAATGCACCGGCTTGGCTTGACGGCCCCCTCCTGTTTTATCGCCTGCGCTATGCCAACGAATTACAGGCACGCCCTTACGCCCAGAGCCGTTGGAGCATGACCCCGGCCCAACTTCTGGGGCACCGCCTGAAAGCGCGTATTGCGCAAGATGGCGGCACCGTTTTGGCCGCTACTGATGGTGTCGCAAACCTGCCTCTGTTACGCATTGATATCGATGATTTTATTCAGAATTTCGATAGCTTAAAACAAAGCACAGCGCAAGTAACCTTGCGCGCTTCGCTATTTAACGGACGCATTCTAATAGCGCAAAAAACCTTCACGCAACAAACAAGTGCGGCCAGCGCCGATGCAACTGGCGGTGCGCGCGCATTGGTCAATGCCAGCGACACACTCATCACCGATATCATGGCGTGGCTGGCGGTAAAAAAATAATCGGCCAGATTTTGTTTAATGCGCCTTGGAACTTACGCAAAATTGTCTCAGCAAGACGCGCCGACGAAAAATAACGACTACGACGACACGTACCCATTCAAATGCCGGCAACCATAGATCCGACGGACGCAACTACAACGCCGCAACAGACAGCGCCGTCATCGTTTGTCCGTGCCGCACTGGGCGTATATGCATTTTTAATCGTCTACGCTAGCCTGTATCCGTTTTCAGACTGGCAAAATCTAGGCTTGTCACCCCTGGCATATCTGAACACAACGCTACCGCAATACTGGACACTGTTCGACGTTGCTACCAATATCATCGGCTATATTCCTCTCGGCATATTATTGGTATTCGCGCTCCCCACCAGAGTGCGAGGTATCGCCGCAATTATTCTAGCAAGCATAAGCGGGACGCTACTGTCGGGGATGATGGAAGCGATACAAACCTATTTACCCAGCAGAGTACCGTCCAATATTGACTTCCTCACCAATGCCGGTGGCGTTTTTCTAGGGGCCCTTATCGGCGCTCTCTCCACCCGCCCATTTCTGGAACAGGGTCGACTTTATACCTTGCGTCAGACATGGTGTTTGACCGATGTCAATCGCGGCCTGATTGTGCTGGCATTGTGGCCTTTGGCGCAAATTTATCCGCAAGCTTATTTATTTGGGCACGGTCAGTTCATGCCGGTGCTTTCTGAATGGCTGTCGAACTTGCTGTCTACACCAATCGATCTGGCAGGCTGGATATCTCAGGGCATCGATCTCAGTGTAGAGCAGTATTGGTTATCCGAAACGATCATCACTGCATGCGGCCTGACGGGAGCCATACTAACGCTGCTGTGTTTACTCCGTAGTGAAGCACCCAAGACCTTACTTTGCTTATTTTTGATAGCATCGGCGATCACCGTCAAGTCTTTGGCTACCGCGTTACTATTTTCTCCAGAACATGCATTCGAGTGGATCACACCAGGTGCCAAAGGTGGTTTCGTGATTGGCATCCTGATGTTGTCAGGTCTGGCATTTGCACCGCGATTGGCACAACGACGGTTGGCAATAGCGTCGTTGTTGCTCAGTCTGGTGATTATCAATGCCATACCGGCCAATCCTTATTTCGTCGAAACGCTACAAAGCTGGCTGCAGGGAAAATTTCTTAACTTTAACGGCGCGGCGCAATTCTTGTCGGTGTTATGGCCATTTCTAGCGGTAATTTTCTTGTTCTCACATCAACAGGAGCAATATGATTAGGACATCATCGGTCGTGAGTCTCGACCCTTTGTCGGTGTATCATCTCGCCTTTAAGAGACCTCTGCACAACAATTAAGTATGAACGACCAATCCTACTACCAGAAACACGTTTTTATTTGCATGAATCAGCGCGATGATGGTCGTCCTTGCTGCATGGATAAAGGTGCCCAGGCCGCGCAACAACATGCCAAACGACGCATCAAACAGCTCGATCTCAATGGCAAGGGAAAGATCCGAATTAACCAGGCTGGCTGCCTTGACCGCTGCGATGAAGGGCCTGTGCTGGTGGTATACCCTGAGGGCATCTGGTATACCTATGTCGATACCGAAGACATCGATGAAATCATTGATACCCATCTGGTCGGCGGCAAGGTTGTCGAGCGTCTCAAAATTTAATCCGATTTTTTGCAGATATTTGGGACATGATCGCGCACGATTTTGATTTGCAAAGGACTACGTAATTTATGCAAAAACCGGGTTAAGCGCCCCTGTAAACTCCTGAAACGCCTTATCCCTGATTTTCCAACAAAAATATTCCAAAAAATATCCTGAGCAATGCAAAAATTCTTCCTTAACGGGCCTGCTGGTGCGCTCGAATGCGTACTTCACCTACCCGATTCCGCACCACGCGGGATTGCGCTGGTAGCGCATCCACACCCGCTATTCGGTGGCACCATGGATAACAAAGTAGCGCAGACGCTGGTACGTACCTTTGTTAAATTGAATTATGCAACGGCGATCATGAATTTTCGCGGCGTTGGCAGCTCTGAGGGAACGCATGACGAAGGTCACGGCGAAACCGACGACATGGCATTGTTACTGGCACATATGCGACAACAATACCCGCAAATCCCCTTCGCCCTGGCAGGTTTTTCGTTCGGCACATTTGTGCAAGCCAAACTTCAGCAACGTTTGTTAGGAGAAGGCACACCAGCTGAACGCTTGGTATTGGTAGGCGCCGCCGCCGGGAAATGGGCCATGCCCAGCATACCGACCGACACAATTCTCATCCACGGCGAACTGGATGACACTATCCCACTGACACATGTATTTGATTGGCTACGCCCGCAGGATATCCCTGTCATCGTCATCCCTGGGGCAGATCATTTCTTTCACCGAAAACTGCAACATATTCGGGATTGGGTTGTCCAACTGTGGCGTTGCTGAACAGGCCCCGGCTAATTTCCAGTCAGACCGCTATAATCTCCTCCATAGTTTTAACCTGATCGAGCAAGATATTGGTTTGCAACAGAATTTTTCGAAGAGGTGTCGTAGCATTCCAACTGTCTGGAGAAAATTCCCTTATGCACTAACAGGCAAACGAGGGGTACCTTATTTATTTATGCAAAGATTGGATTAAGCACCTACACTTTCTCCACACGCTTCCCATATAGCCCTTGTCATTTTTTGTAATTTTTCCTATTGAGTTCCATGAAAAAAATATTTGCGGCTTTGGTCGCATGCGCTTTGACCGCAACCTATGCCGTGGCGCAATCCCTACCCTCGCCTACCCTCGCTGCCAGATCATGGTTATTGCTCGATGCAACCAGTGGCCAGACCATCGCTTCGCAAGAACCAAATATGCGGATCGAGCCTGCCTCACTAACCAAAATCATGACCGCTTATCTCGTGTTTTCCGCTATTAAAGAAAAACGGCTCGATTTACATCAAATGATCAACGTATCGACAAGAGCCTGGAAAGTCGATGCCAGCAGTTCCAAAATGTTTATCGAACCAAACAAGCCTGTATCGATCGATGATTTGCTGCATGGCCTGATGGTCCAATCAGGCAACGACGCGGCGGTAGCGCTGGCCGAAGCGGTCGCCGGCGATGAAGCCGCGTTCGTTGTACAGATGAACCGCGAGGCAGAGCGCATGGGCCTGAAATCAACCCATTTCGCCAATCCCCACGGCTTGCCCAGCACAGACAATTATTCGACCGCACAGGATCTCGCAACGCTAGCCACGCGCGTCATCACGGACTACCCGGAATTTTATAAAATTGATTCCATCAAGAGCTTTAAATACAATAATATTGACCAGCCGAATCGCAATCGCCTGCTTTGGTTGGACCCAACCGTTGACGGTATGAAGACCGGGCACACGGAAGGTGCCGGATTTTGCATGATTGCCTCGGCCAAGCGGCCTAACGGTGCAGACACGCGCCGTTTAATTTCGGTCGTACTCGGTGCAGCTTCCGATTCCTTGCGAACCCAAGAAAGTCAAAAATTATTGAACTGGGGCTTCCAAAATTTTGAGACGGTGAAGCTATATGCAAAGGGTCAGGCCATTGCAACGCCTGAAGTTTGGAAAGGCGCGCAAAACCAGGTAAAAATAGGCTTTGCTCACGATATCTTTGTCACCGTTCCCAAAGGCGTTGCAGCCAAGCTCAAATCCGTACTTGAGCGCAAGGACCCTTTAGTCGCCCCAATTGCCATCAATAGCAATGCTGGCAAACTCAATTTGTCAGTCGATGGAAAACCATTAGTAGAACTTCAGGTAGTCGCATTAGAACAAATCAACCAGGCAAGTATTGTTGGCCGTGCCTGGGATTCGCTTAGACTTTGGCTTAAATAAATCATTCATTTCTCATTTGACATTGTTTTGCTAATTTGATACAAAGTAGGCATTGACTTTTTTAGATGAGTTCCCGAAAATTAAGCACCGATAATATTTGTATTTTTCTATTTTTTCCGACAGTCCTCAGAACAGCGTCAATGAAATAAATATGCTCTCCACTTTTAACAAGGGAAAAATGAGGACTCATCATAGTGCGACTGACTTGTTAGCGCAATTAGGCCGTGCAAAAGCGGAAGTTCAACGCATTGAAAACCTTATTAATGCCACCACTTCCAAGAAACTTAACGACCCCAATGTCCTATTGGATGCGGTTATCAGAGTACTAGAGCTTCAGGATGACGCCGAACTGTCGCATGCGTTAGGAGTGCATACCTTGATATTTAGCAAAATCAGACATCGGGAAATGGGGATATCCGTGCCACTGATGAAGCGCATACACATGCTCACGGGATTACATGCTGAGGAGCTAAAAGCTTTATTAGCAGGCGCTGAGAAATCGATTTCAAATGAAAAGTAATGGGACTATGATGAAAACCTCTCCTGATGAAACTGCTATTGGTTCATGTAAATTGCTAGATACAGTCATTGCCACCATCGGCCTAAAAAATGATGCTGCGCTCAGTCGTGTACTCGGTGTGTCGCCGGTTGTGATCAGCAAACTGCGTCACGGAAAACTGCATATCGGGCCATCAATGCTGATACGTATTCATGAAGAAACCGGCATGAGCGTTCGGGAAATGAAGAGCTTTCTAACAAAGCCTGTTGACTCGGAATCTGAGAAGTAACAAGCCACAAGTGACTGGAAAAGCCTTTCTCCAGCCTTGACCGCACCAAGACCATCATCTCTGCCGCCGACCGTTAGTCGGAAATGCGCGGTAGCACACCCAATACGTGTGGCGCGTCGACTATGCGGGAATCTGGAGTTTTTCTATGCCGCCCACTATCACAAACGATACCTTGATCGAATATCCAAGCGATTTCCCCATCAAAATCATGGGGATGTCGCACGATACTTTCTCAGAAATTATCATTGCTCTTGTGATCGAACATGATCCGAGCTTTCACGCCGGGAAGTTGGAAACACGACCCTCTTCCAAAGGAACTTACGTCGGCCTGACCGCAACCGTACGGGCCACCAGCCGCGAACAACTCGACAATCTTTACCGTGCTTTGTCATCTCACCCTATGGTCAAACTCGTTTTGTAATCCTGGTTCCTGGCAATTTTCGGTACACTCGCTGGTTATGCTTGCAGCACAAACACCCCCCCTGATCGTCCCGCGCGGCGTAGAGCTGTACGAAACCTGCTTCGCCGCGATGCGGGCATTCACTGATGCGCGCAATCTCGATACCCAAGATCAATTATGGATAGTCGAACATCCTCCTGTCTTCACGCTTGGATTAGCCGCCAATCGCAGTCACGTTTTAAGCGGTGCAGATGTACCTCCTCACACTATCCCTGTTATCGAAACAGACCGCGGCGGCGAGGTCACTTATCATGGCCCGGGGCAGGTCGTGATTTACCTATTGATAGACTTACGCAGCCGCAAAAAAAACGGTCGTATGTTTGCACGTGAATTAGTCCAGAAAATAGAACAAGCGGTCATCAACGTACTCGCAGCGTATAATTTGGCTGGTGAACGCAAAGCGAATGCGCCCGGGATTTACCTGGCCGATGGTCCTTGGCAAGGCGCAAAAATTGCCGCTCTCGGCTTAAAAATTCGCGGTAACGGCTGTACCTATCACGGTGTCTCTCTCAATGTGGCCATGGATCTGCGACCGTTCTCATGGATCAATCCCTGCGGTTATGAGGGCTTGAGGACGACAGATATGAAAAGCCTGGGTGTTGATGTGCCCCTCGCTGAGGTGCAATTAGCGCTGGCCGAAGAGCTGATTTTGCATTTTACGTAGCCCAATAAATTTGTTTTACTGGTCAGTACCGCTGGGGATTATGGTGCGGCGTTGCCCTTCTGACCAATTCTTTGTTAACTGGATTTTCATGACTTCCGAGACCACACTACTAACCGAACCATCCGCCTATAACGCAAGCGATAAGCAAAAAGGCGCGAGCAAAACTGCCCGCATCCCCATCAAAATCATCCCGATGGAACGATTGAAAAAACCCGACTGGATCCGCGTAAAGGCTGGTTCGCCATCAACTCGTTTCTACGAAATCAAAGATATCCTGCGCGCCAACAATCTGGTAACCGTATGCGAAGAGGCTAGCTGCCCAAACATCGGCGAGTGTTTTGGAAAAGGGACCGCGACTTTCATGATCATGGGCGACAAATGCACGCGCCGTTGCCCATTCTGCGATGTCGGCCACGGCCGTCCCGATCCGCTCGATGTTAATGAACCAGATAACCTGGCAAAAACAATCGCCGCCCTCAAACTCAATTATGTCGTCATCACCTCAGTTGACCGCGACGATCTGCGGGATGGCGGCGCAGGACATTTCGTCCAATGTATTGAACGCACCCGCGCACTGTCGCCACATACACGGATCGAAGTTTTGGTGCCGGATTTCCGAGGCCGTTTAGACAAAGCGCTCGACATCTTCGCAGAAGGCTTGCCGGACGTGCTAAACCACAATCTGGAAACAGTACCACGCTTATACAAAGAAGCACGGCCCGGTGCAGATTACACCAACTCCCTAGAATTGCTGCGCGACTTTAAAATCCGCTATCCGAATGCAATCACCAAATCCGGTCTGATGGTCGGCCTAGGCGAAACCGACGAAGAAATCCTGCAAGTAATGCGCGATATGCGCGCGCACAACGTCGAGATGCTCACCATTGGCCAATATCTGATGCCATCTGGCGATCATCTTCCAGTGCGCCGCTATGTACATCCCGATGTCTTCAAAATGTTCGAGGAAGAAGCCTACAAAATGGGATTTGAACATGCTGCGGTGGGTGCAATGGTTCGCTCTTCATACCATGCTGATCAGCAAGCGCATGAAGCGGATATGAATATGAATTCCAACGATAAAAGCTACTGAACATCGATCTTGGCTAAGCCCCCAAGATAAAGGTTACCTCAGCCTTCCACTTTCACCTCCGATGAGCGGATCTAGCGGTTGGACGGGGGTTCGACGAATGCGTCTATCCAAGCAACGAGTGGCGTTTGCAATGTAATAAAATCTCTCAGCAAGCGCTAGCATCGCCTTTGTGGATTTTGTCGATTACCTCAAATTCTCCAATCGTTACCGATTCATCACCCACTAAAGACCTCGCTCACTTCGCCCTAACTTCCGTCCAAATCCGATTACGCACGCGTCGGCTCTTGCTATCTAAATCCTTGAGCATTTCGAGTTTCGCAACCGTTATTTTGTCCGGGAAGATGGCCGCATTTTTAGCAATTTCCGGCTTGATGAACTTCAATGCTTCCACATTGGGATTGCCGGAACCGATCAGGTTAGTCAGTTCAGCAGAATTTTTCCCATCAAGCATGAAATTGATAAACTTGAGAGCGAGATCGGGACGTAGTGCCTGGGCATGAATCACCATACTGTCTAGTGCTAACACGGCACCTTCTTTCGGCATAGCATGGCGAATATGGAATTTTCGACCGGCTTGTTGTGCATCGATGTCGGCTTGAAAAATGTCATTCGAATAGCCGTGTACCAGCCAGATATTGCCAACGGTCAGTTCCTTGATATAGCTTGTTCCATTGAATGCCGCCCAATAGGGCTTGGCTTTCAAAATTACGTTTTTGGCTTCCTGCCAGTGTTTTTCATCGGTATCGTTGGCGGAATAGCCAAGGTACTTCAAGGCTGCGCCCATCAACTCATTGGCTGAATCGAGCACCGTTACCTTGCCTTTGATTTTGGCAAGAATTTGAGGATCAAAAATCGCCGCCCAACTATCGACAGCAATCCCAGCCTCCTTCATTTTTTGGTCGTTGTAACCAATCAAGGTGACGGTGTAGGCGTAAGGTACCGAGTACTTATTACCTTTATCGAAACCCTTGTCAAGATAGGTCGGATTGATGTTCTTGAGATTCGGTAACTGTGCTTTATCGATGAGCTTCAACGCTTTCTGTTTGATCAAGGCATCGAGCGCATTACCAGTAGGCACAATGATGTCATAACCCTTGGCACCAGCCGCTAACTTGGCTAGCATTTCTTCGTTGTCACCGTAATAGGTTTGTACCACTTTGCATTTGCACGACGTTTCGAAACGAGTAAGGGTTTCTGGCGCAATATAATTATTCCAGTTGTAGAGATGCAGCTCGTCCACTGCCTGAGCCTGGGCTACCACCAGCAATAAAGCGGCAATGGCTAATACTAATTTCCTCATGGAAAGCTCCTTGTTAAAAATAATGCGCCCAACCTTTTTGTGCGGGGCACTAAGAAACGTTTAAAAATAACTTGAAAATCAGGTGCGTAAAGCGCTTGGTGACAGCTTCGATGCAATGACGATCAATACCAAAGTCACACCCATCAACAAGGTCGATACCGCATTGACTTCTGGCGTTACGGCAATTTTTATCATTGAATAGATTTGCAGCGGCAGCGTAGAAGCGTTGGCCCCCGCCGTAAAAAAAGTAATGACAAAATCATCGATAGATAAGGTAAATGCCATCAATGCCCCAGCGATGACGCCCGGCATAATCAAGGGCAATGTCACTAGGCGAAATGCCTGCCACGGGGTCGCGCCGCAATCGCGCGCTGCTTCCGTCAAGCTCTCGTCCATGCCAGACAGACGGGAGCGCACAACGATGGCAACAAAGCCCAGACAGAAAGCAATATGCGCTAAGGTAATGGACAGCAGGCCTAACGTTAAATTTAACATCACGAAAAATATCAGTAGTGAGACGCCCATCAGGATTTCGGGAATCGCAATCGGCGTCAGCACCAGGATTTGCAGCGCCTTCAATTTATAACGATGCATCGCAAAACCGGCCATCGTACCAAGCACAGTCGACCCAGCGCTGGCGATCAGCGCAATCACCAATGAATTGCCCGCCGCTTCGAGCATGTCATGGTTATTGAACAGCTTGCGATACCAGTCGAGCGTAAAACCGACCCACTCGGCATTGAGTTTGGAAGCGTTGAAAGAATAGATCACCACAATGATCAAAGGCAGGTACAAAAACGCATATACGACGAGCGACACAGTCCATAGCCAGAAAGAATTTTTACGCATGGCTGTCCTCGCGCTGTTTCTTCGGCATGCCCAGCCAGGCAGCAAACCCCGCCGCGCCCAATGCGGCGACCGTGAGCACAATCGACAGTACGCTGCCAAAAGGCCAGTCACGGGTTTCCAGAAATTGCTGTTTGATGATATTGCCGATCATGATGCCGCCGGTACCGCCCAGAATGTCGGACACCGCAAAGATGCCGAGCGCCGGAATAAACACTAGCGCCGCACCGGCATACACGCCGGGCAGAGACAGCGGAAAGGTCACGCGCCAGAAGCGTTGCCAGGCGTTGGCGCCCAAATCCTGTGCGGCATCGAGCAGCGCGGCATCATGTTTTTCCAGATTGGCATAGAGCGGCAAAACCATGAAAGGGAGATGCACATACACCAGCCCGACAATCACCGAAAAAGCCGAGAACAGCAGGCTCACCGGTTCGATCCCGAATAAGCCGAGCAAGCTGTTGAGCGCACGCGTCAGGGCTGACTGCGGCCCCAGAATAATCATCCAGGCATATACGCGAATGAGGAAGTTACTCCAGAACGGCAGGATCACCAGCAGCACCAGCAGGTCGCGGTATTTTTTAGCGCTGTGGGCAATCAGCATGGCCAGCGGATACGCCATCAACAGACAACACAACGTCGTCGTTAAGGCATACAACAACGACTTGATGAAGACCTGGGTATAGACGAAATCGGAAGTGAAACGGATGTAATTTTCAAACGTCAGATCCAGCTTGCCGACTTCATTGGTGAGCGGTGCCAAGCCGCCGTATTCGCCCGGAAAACGGAACGAGGCGAACACCATGATCAAGCTGGGGATGATAAAAAAAATAAAGAGGTACAACAAAGGCGGACCACTGATCACCCATTTCGCCAGCGCAGCTTTGCGCCCCAGGACTGAGTTGGCAGACTTAGCCATTGCCGACCTCATGACCGGCATGATCAGCCTTAGCTTCCTTATTTACCGCCTCGTGCACAAAATGCCCGGCATCCCGGCACCATGTCAGATCGACCGCATCACCGACTTCAAATAATTTGGGCCGTCCGGCAACCGAGTTGGGCAGCAGGGCTTCGATGCGAGCGCCGCCTGACGTTTCGACGATATAAACAGTCACGTCGCCCATGTACAGCAACTCTTTGACCTTGCCGCTGAAATGATTTTCTGCGGTATTTTTCGGGCTGCCATCGGCTGCGCTGATACAGATTTTTTCCGGTCGCAAGGCTACCAGGCCGGTACCGCTAACCTGCGCATCCTGCGCCAAGGCAGTTTTCACGATACCCAGGCCAGGCACATCGATCTCCATTGCAGCCTCTGGCACAGTATCCTGCTGGATGCCGACGATCTTCCCATCCAGCAGATTGCAAGTGCCGATAAAGTCCGCCACAAAGCGGCTGGTGGGATAACTGTAAATCCGGTCCGGTCGATCCAGCTGCTCGACCCGTCCCGCATTCATCACCGCAATCCGGTGCGACAGCGCCAGCGCCTCGCCCTGATCGTGCGTGACGTAGACAAAAGTAATGCCGACGCTTTTCTGCAAATTGATCAGCTCGATCTGCATCTGCTCACGCAGCTTGGCATCCAGCGCCGACAGCGGCTCGTCCAGCAATAGCAATTGTGGATGCGTCACCAGCGCGCGTGCAATCGCCACCCGCTGGCGCTGTCCGCCCGACAACTCATGCGGATAACGCGCAGCGAAACCGCCGAGCCGCACATCATCAAGCGCCGCCGCCACCTTGGATTTGATCTCGCTAGCCGGCGTCTTTGCCATCTGCAGCGGGAAGGCGATATTGCCCGCCACTGTCATGTGCGGGAACAAGGCATAACTTTGGAATACGGTCCGCACCGAGCGGTTCTCCGGCGGCGTATCGGCAATATCGACGCCGTCGAGCAGAATCTGACCGGCATCGGGCGTATCAAACCCGGCAATCATACGCAGCAAGGTGGTCTTGCCGCAACCGGAAGGCCCGAGCAGGGTAAAAAACTCACCCGCTTCAATTGAGAGACTGACATTATCGACCGCAGTAAATGCGCCGAAGCGACGGGTAACATTACGAATTTCCAGGAGCGCCATGGGGTGAATTCAGAAGGAGAAAAGGGGATATTTTAGCAAACTGACTGCAATCCGCGTGTGCACAAAAACGTGCACACCCTACATGGCTGCTCTCGCCAACCCTATGGCCATTTGGAGTGGCGGTGTTGAGGAAGATTTCGTGGGTGGGTGCGATTACACCACGCTTGCACTGCTCATCCCGATGAAAAATAGGGCGGTTCTAATATTTCAAAATTTCAGAATAAAAGCCGAAGCTAGCGCCAACATTGTTTACCCATCCGTCATCCGAAATGATTGGCCGATTCCAGCTACAAAAAATGCCGCAAGCGCATCCACACCTGCACCGCGAGCACTGCAATCACCGCACCACCGCCGACATACACCACGAACTCCAGCAGCGCATTGGTACGCTTTTGCTCCTTGATCAGGTGCTTGAGAAGATCAGCATTGGCTTGCTGCGGCTCGGACATCTGGCGTAACGCAGAATGCAGTAAGCGGGGTAATTGCGGAAAAATCTGGTTGTAACGCGGCGCTTCGGCCTTGAGGCGATCGACCAGACCACGCCAGCCCACTTGTTCGGACATCCAGTTTTCCAAATAAGGTTTGGCGGTTTTCCACAAGTCCAGATCGGGATCGAGCTGGCGGCCCAAGCCTTCGATGTTAAGCAGGGTTTTTTGCAGTAGCACCAGTTGCGGCTGGACTTCGACATTGAAACGGCGCGAAGTCTGGAACAGGCGCAGCAAGACCTGGCCGAAGGAAATATCCCTCAGGGGCCGGTCAAAAATCGGTTCGCAACAAGCGCGTACCGCCGCTTCCAATTCATCCACCCGGGTCTCTTTGGGCGCCCAGCCCGATTCGATATGCGCTTCCGCCACGCGTTTGTAATCGCGCCGGAAAAAGGCTAAAAAATTCTGCGACAGATAATCTTTATCGAAGTCATTCAAGGTGCCGACGATACCGAAATCGAGTGCAATGTAGCGGCCCAATGTTGCCGGTTCAATCGATACCAGGATATTTCCCGGATGCATATCGGCATGGAAAAATCCATCGCGAAATACCTGAGTGAAAAATATCTCGACGCCATCGCGCGATAACTTCTTGAGGTCAACTCCGGCAGCAACCAGGCGGTCAATTTGCGAGATGGGAATACCGTTCATGCGCTCCATGACGATCACGCTGTTGGAACAATAATCCCAGCACATCTCCGGCACCATCATCAAATTCGATCCCGCAAAATTACGCCGCAACTGGCTACCATTGGCAGCTTCTCGCATGAGGTCGAGTTCGTCGTGCAGATATTTATCGAACTCAGCAACGACCTCCTTGGGCTTGAGGCGCTTGCCATCGGCCCATAATTTTTCGACCAGACTAGCGGCGATGCGCATGAGTGCGACGTCTTCGTCGATCGATTTTTTCATACCCGGACGAAGCACCTTGACCGCAACCTCTTTGCCATTTTTGAGAGTCGCAAAATGCACTTGCGCAATCGAGGCCGATGCGACTGGAACACGATCGAAATACGCGAACAACTGGTCGGGATGGGCGCGTAAAGATTTTTTAATCTGTGCGATCGCGAGATCAGAATCGAAGGGCGGCACGCGATCTTGGAGCATGGCCAATTCCTCAGCGATATCGAACGGCAACAGGTCACGCCGGGTCGATAACACTTGGCCGAATTTGACGAAAATCGGTCCCAAGTCTTCCAGTGCCATCCGCAAACGCACGCCGCGCGGGGCTGAAAGATCGCGCCAGAAAATGAAGCTGTCGATCAACTTGGCAGTGCGTGGAATACGTAGACCCGATATCGCGATTTCATCTAGTCCATAACGAATGGCGACGCGGGCTATTTTAAGTATGCGCAAGAATTTCAACAGCATTTTGCCGCCAGTTTTTCTATGCGCTTGCTGAGCCGCTCCACATCGTCGCGTAATTTCACAACGTCACGGGTAAACTCAAGGACTGCTTGAGGATGCACCAACATCGGCTGTTCTTCGAGAAAAAATTCAGCTACATTCTCGGCCAATTTTATCTGGACAGATTTGGCCGTATCAACTCCGGTTTTGGCAGCTGACACCAAGCGCACGGCGGCGATGTCACCCACCCATTTGGCAAGGTCGGCTTCCACGTCCCAACGCAAAGACTGACTTAACTGGGAAATTATATTGGCAAAATCGGCGTCGCCTTCGATTTTCACATAGGAAAACGCGCGATCCCGCTGTTGTGCAATCAGCAAAAAATCGGCGGCTTTGATCCTGATCGTCACATTGACGGGCACCTTACCTTCAGCTGGCTCAATCAATCCATCCACAGCCACACGCAAATGGAGGACTGTTACCTCGGCATCCAGGCAGGCAGTTTTCCCGGCATGGGCTTGCAGCTTCTCGCGCGCCCACGCCTCTTGGGAAAGCAGGTGATTAATGCTAGTGACAACACTAGCACTGATGCCGGAACTAATGCTGGAAGTTAAGAAGGAAGGAATCATCGCCACAAAAGAAAACCGTCCGTGACAATTCACGGACGGTTTTAAGTTTACCAGCTAAAGTAAGAAATAAGGACTAATCAGGCATGTTGTTGGATACCAGCCAAAATCCAGCCGCCTTGAGCGGAGATCGGCTTCACCATATTCCAGACTTCAGAAAATGGTTCCGCTGGCATGTTCGGCGCTTCTTTCATCATGCCACTGAATTTGACACTGGCCAGATAATCGGTGCCGACCGTTTCTATGCCGAGCAGGTCGGCATTGAGTGACACCACATCGGTGTTGTTGGGTGTGGTTCCCCGTTCTTGCAGCTGCATTTTTACTTCCGCGTACATTTCAGGCGTCGTAAATTCACGAATATCGTTGCTATCGGCCTTATCCCAAGCAGCCTGCAGGCGAATGAAATAGGTTTTGGCATTGCGCAAAAAAGCTTGCGTGTCAAAATCTGCTGGAATTTCCCAGGTAGCCGGAACAACTTCGCCCTGGAATGCGGACGTCTGAGGATGCTGGAAAGGCATTTGCTCTATGCGTGAACCGATTTCTGGAGTTTGCCCCCCACCATAGTTACCCGCATAGGCCGGCTGACCAGACTGACTATCCGCACTCCTACCGCGAAACATACGGAAAATAAACATGGCGGCCAATCCCAGCAAGCCGATCATTAGGATTGAACCAAACATGCCCCCCATTGCACCCCCCATGCCAAAGTGCGACAACAGCGCGCCTGCACCCAAACCAAGCAAAGCTCCGCCCAAAATGCCTTTCCACGGACTAGGCGGTTTAACTGGCGGCGTCATCGGTGCAGCCGTCGGCGCACCTGGTCTGGCGGTTTGATTGGCATTACCCAACGAGCTTTGCTGCGGTGCGCGGCTGACGTTTTGCGATTGTCGACCAAACGAGCCACCACCGCCCATACGTCGCGCTTGTGCTTCGTTAGCAATCAAACTCATAGCGCTTGCCGCCACGAGAAAAATAATCAAGAATTTTTTCATCGGTTACTCCTAAAGTTTGATCCCGGTATGAAGTGCTGCCACACCTGCAGTTAAATTAAAATACTGCACACGCTCAAGACCCGCGTCCTGCATCATTGTTTTCAAGGTCTCTTGATCTGGATGCATGCGAATGGACTCTGCCAGATAGCGATAACTATCGGCATCGCCCGCAATTTTCTGACCCAGCCAAGGCAACACAGAAAACGAGTACAGATCGTAAGGCTTTTTTAAAACATCGGAGACCTTTGAAAATTCCAACACCAGCAATTTCCCACCGGGTTTTAATACACGCTGCATTTCTGTCAGCGCGACGTCTTTATGTGTCATATTACGCAAACCGAAAGCCACCGAGACCCTATCAAAATAGTTGTCGGGAAAGGGTAATTTCTCCGCATTGCATAGCAATGTGGGTGTGATCAGCCCATTATTCAATAGCCGATCTCGCCCAATGCGCAGCATTGATTCATTGATGTCAGTAAGCCACACCTCGCCCGATGGCCCAGCCTTCTTGGCAAAAGTTTTCGCCAAGTCACCGGTACCCCCCGCGATATCAAGTACTTTGAAACCGGGGCGGATGCCTGCTTGCGCAATAGTAAATTTCTTCCACACACGATGTAGACCGGCCGACATTAGATCATTCATGACATCGTATTTAGCAGCGACAGAGTGAAAAACCTCCGCTACTTTATGCACTTTGTTTTCTTCGGCGACAGTTTGATAACCGAAATGGGTGGTATTGGTCATAGCTTTAGCCTTATTCATGGAGGCGATTGCAGATGGGATACTACACGTAATTTTTCATCACATTTCAAAGAATAACGCAGCCAGATTACCTTGTCTGTGGCAAAGCATAACAAGCGTTAATTCATCCGCACTATACGCCCATCTGCCTTAGGGGAAATTTTACCTTGATGTGCCAATGCCTCAATCACTTCAGCTGTTTCAGATAACGCGTTCTCGGGACTGATCAAGTAGGGTAGGCCTTTAAACATGGCATAACCATCGCCACCACCTGCAAGATAACTATTGAGCGCCACCGAATATTGGCCCTGCTCGTCGAGCGGCACGTCCGCTATGCGGATGTCGGTAATGCGTGCACCCTTAGGCAAACGTGCATCGTAACTAAATCGACATCCAGAGACTTGAGGAAATTGGCCAGCTTCCTTATTTTCCGTCTCGGCAATTCCGTATTCCAGCGCACGCCGCAAGACCTGGCCTGAAATTTGTAACTTGACGATGGGATTTTCAAATGGCAGCAGCGTCAATATATCGCGCTTGGTAAGCTTACCCGCCTCGACAATGGCGTTAGAACGGATTGAACCGCCATTGATGATCGCCACATCGGCCTGCACCGAGTAACGATAAATATCCGCCAGCCAACTTCCCAAGTTAGTTTCTCGCGACCGATTCGCTTCTTGGCGTGCATCCAAGGGCACGGCGGTCTCACCTACCGGCATATCGAGCAACACCGCCAGTTTGCTTTCGTAACTCTCTATGACCTTGGCCACGGAAGGTTCATCGGGCGTCATATCGGTAACCGGAATCGAATCCCAATTGATGTAATCGAGATGCTTGGTCTTGCGATTGACGACAAGGTCAATCCGGCCCAGCGTACGCGCATCGGAACCCATCTTGAAAATTGGCGTATGCCCGGCCAGCGATTGCAATAAAGTGTGATCGTGGCCGCCGAGGATAAGGTCAACCACACCGGTTGCAGCAAGCTTGCGATCGATCTCCATGCTCAGATGCGTGACGGCAACGACAATATTCGCACCCTGCTGACGCAAGCGTATAGCCTCGCGCCGAGTGCTCGCAATGGGATCGATAAATTGGATGCCCTCACCCGGCTTGGAGGACTTGGGCGTGTCGTCGGTGACTACACCAACAAATCCAATTTTAATGCCCTCAAACACGCGCATTTCAGTTGCCTTGACGCCGCCAAATGGATGCGACGTCACACGATCAATCACATTAGCCCCCAGCCACAAGAACTGCGATTCTTTGATACGCGCTTTAAGTATTTCAGGGCCGAAGTCAAACTCATGGTTACCCAACACAGCAATATCCAAACCCACCGCATTCCACGCTGCAATAATCTGCTCACCTTTAAAGGTATTGGATGCAACCGATGGCGACAAGGTATCGCCGCCAAGTATCAACAAGGAATGCGGAGACTCTTGAACAATTTTCTTTTTAAGGGAGGCAACCCGTGCCAGTCCGCCCGCTTTTCCCTTATCCACAGGGCTAATCTGGTAGACATCATTTAGCTGAAGCAAAGTGATGTGGACCGGCTCAGCGGCTTGAATGAAGGACGCACTAACAAAAAAAATGAAGCCAATACCCTGTTGGATCAATTTGAATGGGGGAAGAAAAACCTTCATACAGATCCTTGTCTCCACATGGAATTAAAATTATCGCCAATCATTATCGCTTGGCAGGACTTATGCAAAGTTGATCTGTAGAATGTGCCATACACCAGCACTCACCGGCACTAGAACAGCCGATCTAACACGGATGCGAAAGACACCCCTTGTTCGTTTTTTCTCAAAAGCGCTATTACTATTAATTCGTTAACGTTACGTACAAAAAAAGCCGATCAATGACCGGCTTTTTTTGTACGCAATTCCAACGCAATTGAATGATTTACTTAACAGCCGTTGCAGATGCTGCAATCACTTTCACTGCAGGTTCTTTCAATTTCCCCCCGGACTGATTGGCCATGAATACAACAGCCCGAGCAACCTCGTCATCATCCAAATCCGCATTGCCGCCCTTGGCAGGCATTCCGCGAATACCCTGAATCGCATGTTTGACCAGAGTATCGTACCCCTGCGCAACACGAGCAGACCAAGCACCCGCATCTCCCACTTTAGGTGAACCAAGTAATCCGGCAGTATGACAACCAGCACAGGTAGCGGTGAAAACGGCCTCGCCCGACAAGAGCACTTTAGGTCCGTTTGCATCTTTCAACAAATACCCAGCATCGGCAATTGGATTGATGCGCGCTGCAACTGCCTCAGGCGATTGGGCTTGCGACCCTGCGCCTATCTTCTTTTCGCCAGTGACATACTGCACCAGCAATACAATAATAATGATTGGTACGATGAAGGCCGCAGCTATCGCAACGATCAATTGCTGAGGCGTTTTGATTACAGATTCATGGTCGTCGTGCGCGTCGTTCATAATTTCCTCGGAACAAATTTAAACCAGTGCAATGTGCTCACCCTCGGCGAATGCGTCAACCAATCGCAGCGCAAACCGGCACCAAACCCGGAATTATAGACGCAATGAACTATATTTGGAACGGAAATTGGCTGCTTTTACATGGACGACAACCGAGAAAAACGGTATCCTTCGTTTCTCTTTTGTATTCCTCCCGCGCGGCTGTAGCTCAATGGATAGAGTACTGGCCTCCGAAGCCAGGGGTTGTGGGTTCGATCCCCGCCAGCCGCACCAATAAAAAAATAAATCCCCCCCATTATTTTGAAACAAGAATCATAATTTTGTACTGGGTGCGAATGCAGTGACCTGATTGACGCTGAGCCCAATATTATTCAAACCTGATCTGAAAATGTCAGCCCCATGCTAACGCTCCACCACCTTGAAACGTCCCGCTCGCAACGCGTCCTCTGGTTGTTGGAGGAACTGCAAATTCCCTACGAGATCGTGTGCTATCAGCGCGACAAAAAAACGCGACTGGCGCCGCCGGCGCTAAAGGCGATTCATCCGCTGGGCAAATCGCCTGTAATCACAGATGGAGATGTCACCGTTGCGGAATCGGCAGCAATTCTGGAATATCTGGTGGAACAATACGGGCATCTTGGCAAGGAAAGCATTGCCAAGTTGCAGCCACCACCAGGCACGTCCGAGTATCGTCAATGCCGGTACTGGATGCATTATGCTGAAGGTTCGATGATGAACTGGTTGATGATGAAACTGGTATTTGTGACCATCCCTACCCAACCAATGCCTTTTTTTGTCCGTCCGATAGCACGCCAGCTGTGCGCCAAAGTACAAACCAAATTAATCGATCCCAATATAGCAACTGCACTTGCATTTCTCAACGCCCACCTCGCAAACCACAGGTGGTTTGCGGGAGACAACCTGACGATAGCCGACTTCCAAATGAGCTTTGCGGTTGAAGCTGGTCTGGCACGCGGCAAAGATGTCAGCGAATTTTCACATTTATCGGCCTACCGCGACGTGATGGTGAATCGCCCAGCATATCAGCGTGCGATCAAAATAGGCGGCCCCGTAATTATGTCTTAACCCAATTGCCCACGGCATATTCACATTAAGAGAAACGCTTTTTTCGTTGTGAAAACGATTGAGTCGGGTCTATGGCTTGACCACCTTTACGTTCATCCAAATTATCAAGGTAAGGGCATCGGTACTGCGGTGTTGCAACCTATTTTTAAGAATGCGGATAAGGAGAAACTGGCCGTTCGCGTGGGGGCCTTGCGTAGCAAGCGCCTCGAATCTACCAGCGTCATGGTTTTGCCCAATACGAGGAAGCGACGTGGGATATTTACTATGTACGAAAGCCGCTACCTTAAGCCAAATTTGACTCTCGGGATCGGGGCAATAACGCCCCAAAAATGGCCCACTGATCTCCTTAAAAAATCAGGAGAAAAAACGTGTATTGCGGGCAATTATCACAAAGCGTAATATATGCAGAATTCTCGTTTCCGTGATAGAGCCAACGTTATGTCACACAACCTTAACGAACATAGTCATTTTCTTACCGCATTTTAGCGTCTCAAAAAAACAAATTCTGTTCAATACCGGCTTTCCCAAAAGCGCATGAGCAAGGTTAATATGCCATTTAACGTGACTCAAGATTCCGAAATAATTCCCTCTTTAGGATCTCATCCAGAGCGCACGACGATGTCGCCTAACTTGACGACTGAAAACCAGGCACTGCGTGCAAAAATGGATGATCTGCTTGAGCAAGCCGCGCACAACCATCAAATAATGCGCCGCCATCAAGCCTTTGATCTAGAGATCGTAGGCGCTGGTAGTTTCAATGAATTACTCACTAGTATTTTTCAAACACTTCCTGCCAGCTCAGATCTAGACGTGGTCACTTTGACGCTGATAGATCAAGGTGCCGACATCCGTACCGTCATTGGCAATCTTGGCATCGATTTTCAAGCTTTCCCCCATCTCATTTTTGTCGAATCTGAGGCCCGGCTAGGTCCAATGAACCGGCCGACATATCGACCTTCGATGGGGTCGTTCCATGAGCCGCAGCACAGGACGATGTTTCCCACATCCGCCCCAACACCGGGAAGCATTGCCATTGTTCCCTTGTTACGCAATAAAAAATTAATAGGCACCCTCAACCTGGGAAGTCTTGATACATCCCGCTTTACGCCAAGCCTAGCGACAGATTTCCTTGAACACATGGCCTCAATTATCGCGATCTGTCTTGAGAATGTAATCAGCAACGAATTTTTGAAATATATCGGTTTGACCGATCCTTTGACGGGCGTCTATAACCGACGCTATTTGGATCGGCGTCTGCTGGAAGAAATTGGCCGGGCCCGGCGGCAGGAATATGGTCTGTCTTGCATGTATATCGACATCGACCATTTCAAGAAAGTCAACGATACCTACGGACATCTGGGTGGAGATGAGGTGCTCTGCGAAGTGGCTACACGAATCAACGCCGAACTGCGCTTATCCGACGCAATGGGACGTTACGGCGGAGAAGAGTTTGTGGCCTTGCTTATAGCAGCAAAACCGGTAGATGCGATGCGCGTAGCGGAACGTATCAGAGCCAGTGTTGCAGAACGGCCTTTCCATCTGAGTTCAGGGGAAAATCTCCGAATAACCGTGTCGGTTGGCGTCGCGACATTTACGGAAACTGACCGAACCGAGTCAATTGAATCAGCGGCGCAGCATTTCGTGGCAAAAGCGGATCACGCGTTGTACGAAGCCAAAGAAAACGGCCGTAATCGGGTGACCAGCTACGAATAAAGCGTCTATATGCTCGAAGAGCGCCCTGTGTCTTATCGTAGCAGACACCCTTCGGCGCGTGCCAAACCTTCTACCGCACCCCGCAACACAATGACATCTCCGGCCAACAGAATTAAGCCAGGCGATACATCAAGCCGTTTGCGCGCACGACGTACTGCTGTCACTTCGGCGCCCAGCGCCGCTAAATTCAGATCTTCTACCGATTTACCGATCGCCTGGGCTTCATCCGACAGTGTGACCGACTGCAAACGCACGTGTAAATGCTCAGCATCATCGTTAACATCGTCAGCGCCGTGGAAATAACCCCGCAGAGAAGCATAGCGCTCGTCGCGTGCAGACTGCACCCGATGCACTACCCGACGTAATGGCACACCCAGCATGACCAAAGCGTGGGACGCTAGCATCAAACTGCCCTCAAGGGCCTCCGGCACCACTTCCGCTGCGCCGGCAGCCCTAAGCTTATCGAGATCGGTATCATCGTGACTACGCACAATAACGGGCAAACTGGGCGCCAGTTCATGTGAAAAATATAGCACCTTGAGCGCCGAGGGCGTACTGGCGTAAGTGACCACCAATGCTGCGGCACGATGAATCCCGACCGCTACCAGACTTTCACGCCGGGCAGCATCTCCGTAAGATACGTTGGCACCCGCTGCCTGTGCTTCGCGTACTCGCTCTGGGTCCAAATCAAGCGCGTGGTAGGCAATGTTTTCTTCTTCCAGCAGCTTTGCCAGACTTTGGCCACTGCGTCCAAAACCGGCAATGATTACGTGTTTTTGCGCTGCCATAGTACGGCTGGCAATCTGGGTCAAGGCCAACGACTGCATCATCCACTCGTTGGATAAAAATTTCATCACGAGCAGATCGGATTTAGCAATGATAAAAGGCGCGATCAACATCGACAGGACCATAGACGCGAGAATCAACTGGACGATGAGCGGGTCAACTAACTTCATCCCCCCGGCAAGATTTAATAGCACGAAACCAAACTCGCCCGCCTGTGCTAATGCCAAACCGGTTCGCATACTCACACCGGATGAAGCACCGAACAACCGCGCAAGCGAAGCAATCAGAAAAAATTTCAACATCACAGGAACCAGCAAAAACATCAACACCAGCGACCAGTTCTCAAGCACGAGGCGCACATTAAGCAACATCCCAATGGTAATAAAGAACAGGCCTAGCAAGACGTCACGGAATGGCTTGATGTCCTCCTCCACCTGATGTTTATATTCAGTTTCAGAAATAAGCATTCCAGCGACAAAGGCCCCCAGTGCCAGTGACAAACCTGCCTTGCCCGTAATCCACGCTGCCCCCAATGTGATCAACAAGAGGTTTAGCATGAATAGCTCTTGTGATCGCCGCTTAACAACAATCTGAAACCATCTGCGTATCAGCTTATGTCCCAAAAATAATAGTAAAACCAAAACAATTCCCGCCTTTGCAGCCGCCAAGGCCAGAATGGGTAGTAAGTTTCCAGTGTTGCTGGCTAAAGCAGGGATCAAGATTAGCAAAGGGACGAGAGCTAAGTCCTGAAACAGCAGAATACCCATGATTTTTCGTCCATGGGGACTTTCCAGCTCAAGACGTTCAGTCAGCAATTTCGACACGATGGCCGTCGAGGACATCGCCAATGCACCGCCCAGTGCAAACGCGGCCTGCCAACTGACATTGACATACTTGGGAAGGAGCATCGTACCCACCCAACCCAATAGCGTGGTAACCCCAATGGTCAGCAATACTTGGGCCATGCCGAGACCGAATACCGTGCGCCGCATAGATAACAGCTTGGGGAGTGAAAATTCCAGTCCGATCGAGAACATTAAAAAAACCACACCGAATTCTGCCAGCTTACTCGTCGTCTCACTCTCTTCGATCAGGCCCAAACCATGAGGGCCTATACAAATACCGACGACTAAATATCCCAGCATCGGCGGCAAATGCATCATACGAAAAACAACAACGCCAAGGACCGCAGCGCTAAGCAAAAGGAGAGTCAGTTCAAGAGCTGAATGCATAAATACAAGGTTAAGTTAAATCATTTTTTTGGATTTTGTGACGGCAAAATTTTACTGGCAAGTTTTTTGCTTTGGTAATTCGTTTATACTTTCCGCATGAGTGTACCCCATGAAAAAAACATGCCGAAAATTTTCGACACAAAAAATGCAGAGCGCGCCTTACAACTTGCATGCGAAACGCTGCAAATCGAAGCCGATGCTATCATCGCACTAAAAACGCGATTGGCGACAGCAAGCGACAACCACTTTTCACAAGCCGTCGGGCTACTATTAAACTGCAACGGCCGCGTGGTCGTGTCTGGCATCGGAAAGTCCGGCCACATCGCTCGCAAGATTGCTGCCACACTAGCGTCCACCGGCACCCCCGCTTTGTTCATCCATCCTGCCGAGGCCGCCCACGGCGACTTGGGGATGATTACCTCAGATGATGCTTTCATCGCCATTTCCAACTCCGGCGAAACGGCCGAATTAATGTCTATCGTCCCCATCATTAAACGTATGGGTGCAACACTGATCGCGATGACAGGCAATGCCGCCTCCGGTCTGGCGCAACTCGCCAACGTCCATCTGGATGTTTCCGTCGACAAAGAAGCCTGCCCCCTTAATTTAGCCCCCACCGCAAGCACCACGGCAACCCTTGCGTTGGGTGATGCCCTAGCGGTGGCTTTGCTAGATGCGCGCGGCTTTCGTGAAGAAGATTTTGCACGCTCACATCCTGGCGGCGCACTGGGGCGCCGCTTGCTCACCCATGTACACGATGTCATGCGCAGTGGCGACGCGATTCCAGCAGTGACCGCTAAAGCATCCCTTTCCTCTGCCTTGCTTGAAATTACCAAAAAAGGCATCGCCATGACCGCTATCGTGGACGAGGAATTTCATGCCATCGGTGTATTTACCGATGGTGATTTGCGCCGCTTGATTGAGAACGTGCAAGATTTTACAAAAATTTCTATTGCCGATGTCATGCACATCAATCCTCACACGATTGCCCCCAACCGTTTAGCGGTGGATGCAGTCGCGCTTATGGAAGAGTTTCGCATCAACCAATTGCTGGTCGCCGACGCAGATGGCAAGCTCGTGGGTGCGCTGCATATCCATGACCTGACACGCGCCAAGGTCATCTAATGCAAAGTGATATCAACCGTGCCGTGGCGTGTGCTGCCAAAATCCGGCTCATGATTTTCGATGTAGACGGTATTCTCACCGATGGCAGTCTGCATTTTGGCCCTGAGGGTGAAGTGTTCAAAACCTTCAACGTGCTTGATGGTCAAGGTATTAAACAGTTGCAGCATTCAGGTGTTGCTACCGCCATTATCAGCGCGCGCCAATCCACCATCGTCGCACGTCGGGCGGCCGATCTGGGAATCGCACACGTGTATCAAGGTATACACGACAAATTTTCCGCGTTCAAACAATTGCTCACAACAACGGCAATGAACATGGATGCGTGTGGTTTTGCAGGCGATGACGTGATTGATTTGCCGATTCTGACTCGTGTGGGATTTGCCGCGAGTGTGCCTAATGGCCATCCAGAAGTAACGCAGCGTGTGCACTATGTCACCAAGGCTGAAGGTGGACACGGGGCGGCGCGTGAAATTTGCGATTTCATTTTACGTGCGCAAGGTAATTACGATGCTGCATTAGCGCCTTACCTAACATGAACCGGGATCAAGCGGTATTTTTATGAGTAATGGACAAACTACAAACCGCTTTCGTTTAGCATTCATCCTGGCAATTTTCGGAGCTGTCGCCCTCGGCAGTTTCTGGCTGCTTGAAGGTATACGAAAGGGAACGGAAGATTCGATGACCGCTAAGCAGCGGTCAGGACCAGATTATTATGTGGAGAAATTTAGCTTCGTTCGGATGTCAACGACAGGCCAGCCAAAATACAAAGTCGCGGGAAAGCATCTGGCCCATCTCGCACTAGATGATTCGTATCAAATTGTTCTCCCTATCGTCCAAAGCATCACCAACAACCAGGCACCGATAACGGCGCATGCGGACAAAGCTAGCATCGAGGACAAACGCAAAAAAATTACCTTGAATGGCAATGTAATAGTGGATCGCCAGGCGTCTAAGGATAATGAGAAATTTCATCTTGCAACAGATAGTTTGGTGTTACTGCCAGACGACGAAATCATGAAAACCGACCTGCCTGTCTTTATCAATTTAGGAAACTCTACTTTGTCCGGCACTGGCATGCTCGCCAATAATACAACGCAGCAACTGCAATTATTGAGCAAGGTTCATGGGATTTTCTCGGCCCTATCGAATAAATAAATGCTTTTTTTAAACGAGTCACCTAAACGAGCCAACCCAATGAAACACAATTTTCTAGCATTGTTGCAGCCCTTTTTGCTAATCAGTATGGTACTCACTTGCAACGCGTATGCAGAAAAAAATGACGCGAACCAACCCATTAACGTCGAAGCCGATCAGTTTCACCACGATAATCTGAAAAAAATTCAGACTATCTCCGGCAATGTCATCTTAACGCGAGGGACCTTATCAATGAAAGCGGGCAACATGATCCTGAAGGAAGATGCGCAGGGAAATCAATTCGCCACTTTATTTGCAGCACCAGGTGGCTTGGCCACATTTAGACAAAGGCGCGATGGTGGCGATTTTTGGGTCGAAGGGCAAGCAGAGCGGATCGAATATGACAGCAAGATTGAGCTGATCAAACTTTTTTCTAAAGCCAAACTCAAACGTCTCGATGGAACTAAGCCAACGGAAGTGGTGGACGGAGAATATATTTCTTACGATGGCCGGACCGAATTTTTTAACGTCAACAACACACCCACCAGTGAGAGCAAACCAGGTGCGGGAAGAATAAAAATCGTGATTCAGCCGCGCACGGAAATAAAGGGTAATTGAAATGGCGATTAGCACGTTAAACGTGAGGGGGCTGCAAAAAAGTTACGGTGCCCGCATGGTGGTACGCGATGTATCATTGCAAGTGCGCAGCGGTGAGGTAATTGGACTGCTTGGCCCAAACGGTGCGGGTAAAACTACGTCTTTTTATATGATCGTTGGACTGGTACCCTCTGATGCCGGAGTAATTCAGATTGATGGCACCAACATCTCGCATTTGCCTATCCATCGCCGAGCCGTTCTCGGTCTTTCGTATCTACCGCAAGAGGCATCGGTATTTCGCAAATTAACGGTGGAAGACAATATTCGAGCCGTACTTGAATTACAGCACGATGCCGGAAAACCATTATCGACAGCAGCTATTGATAAGCGCTTAGACACACTTCTCGCCGATTTGCAGATCGAAAAATTGCGCGAGCATCAGGCGCTATCCCTATCCGGCGGAGAAAGACGCCGCGTCGAAATTGCCCGTGCTCTAGCAACCAACCCTCGCTTCATTTTGCTGGACGAACCCTTTGCGGGCGTAGATCCAATCGCGGTAATTGAAATCCAGCGCATTGTACGTTTCTTGAAAGAGCGTGAGATCGGCGTTCTCATCACCGACCACAATGTAAGAGAAACGCTGGGGATTTGCGACCGTGCCTACATCATTAACCAAGGTGCGGTAATGGCTAGCGGCCAACCTGACGAGATTATCGCGAATGAATCGGTTCGGCGCGTATATCTCGGTGAACATTTCCGCATGTAGCCGATGTTTACCCCATTAATCCAACTGCCATGAAGCAATCGCTCCAACTTCGTACCTCGCAACATCTTGCGCTGACTCCGCAGCTGCAGCAATCTATACGCCTATTGCAGTTATCCACCTTAGAATTGCATCAGGAATTGGAACAAATTCTCACCGAAAATCCCCTCCTGGAACGCCTTGACGATCCGCTTGATCACTCGATACGGCTTCTAGCTGACGGTGTACTTTGCTCTACTGGAACAGCCGCAAGTGAAGGGGCCGGTACTCCTACTGAGGCGAGTAGTTCATCGACGGCGGACACCGATGCATCATTCGAAAATTCAGATAACTTAGCTGGGTCGGAGGTCACCTCTAGCTCCGAGGCAGATTGGAGTTTTGACGATATTGCGCGGACAACGAAGACGCCGGACGACGACGACTCTCGCCCACAGCTGGAAGCGAGCCATTGTTCCCTACGTCAACATTTGATGGAACAAATGCAGGTAACGGTATGGGAAATTCGAGATCGGGCGTTGGTTGAACTGATCATAGAAGCGTTGGACGATCACGGCTACCTGGAAGAACCATTAGAAGAAATTCATTCCCGCCTTCCCACCGAACTCCAAATCGACCTAGAAGAATTATCTATAGCACTTAAACTGGTGCAAAGTTTCGACCCCGCCGGGGTCGGTGCAAGAACAGCAGCCGAATGCCTCTCGCTACAAATTAAACGAATGCCGAAGATCGCTCAGGTGACTCGTCGTATGGCATTGGCGATTGTAGAAAATCACCTCGCTCTGTTCGCGCAACGCGATTTCAGCAGACTAAAAAAGGCACTTGATTGCGACGAGGAGGATTTGCGTGAAGCACAGTTGATCATTCGCCAGTGTAATCCCCATCCAGGAGCGATATTTGGTTCCAGCACATCCGATTACGTGGTGCCCGACGTGATTGTCAAAGGCACTAAGGACGGCTGGGAAGTCACCCTCAATCACAATGTCATGCCACGCCTTCGGGTCAACGCTATGTACGCTAACATTCTCAAACAAAGTAAAGGTGAGGGGTCACTCATTTCTCAGCTCCAGGAAGCAAAATGGCTGATTAAAAATATGCGTCAGCGATTCGACACGATTTTACGGGTTGCGCAAGCGATAGTATTGCGTCAACGAAATTTTTTCTCCCATGGTGCGGTCGCCATGCGACCCCTTGTTTTACGTGAGATTGCTGATACACTAGGTTTACACGAAAGTACTATTTCTCGTGTGACCACTCAAAAATACATGCTGACCCCGCATGGCATGTTTGAGTTGAAATATTTTTTTGGCAGCCATGTCGCCACCGAAGCAGGGGGCGAAGCATCATCGACGGCGATACGGGCACTTATCCAACAATTGATAGGAGCAGAAGACACAAAAATCCCACTTTCTGATAGCAAAATAACAGATATGCTGGGAGAACAGGGGATGGTGATAGCCCGCCGCACGGTCGCTAAATATCGTGAATCCCTGAAGATCCCACCAGTCAGTCTACGCAAATCATTGTAATTTTTGGTTGCTATCACTTTCACATGAGCTGCGTTAGCAGAGAATGTGAAATTACTTAGCACCATCATTCTAGGAGCGCTGTATGAATCTCACCATCAGTGGACATCATCTTGACGTAACCCCCGCCATTCGTGAATACGTGCATAACAAGCTGGAACGCATTAGCCGCCACTTCGATCAAGTCATTGAAATCGCTGTTATCCTTACCGTTGACAATGCCCGTGAAAGGGAAAGCAGACAAAAGGCCGAAATCAACCTTCGTGTTAGCGGAAAAACGTTGTACGCAGAAAGCCTGGCCCAAGATTTATACGCTGCCATCGACACACTGATTGACAAGCTTGATCGTCAGGTAGTCAAGCATAAAAATAAGGTCCAGAATCACAGCCATGATGCGATCAAATATATCGCTGAGCCTTCTGTCGAGGCCGTTGCCTAGAATATCATCCGTGCAACCCTGCATGGTACAAAAAATAAAGGGCGCAATAAATGCGCCCTTTATTTTTTTCCGAAACACAAAGCTTCCCCTACCAGAAACACCCATCCTCAGATTTCTCCCACAGAAAATAAACGTCGATGCTCCCGCATGGCATAGCGATCCGTCATCCCTGCAATATAATCCGCCACCTGGCGCGCTTGCTTACCAACACCGCTGTTCTCTACTTGGTAGTCCGGCGGTAGCAATATAGGCTCCGCCATGAATGCCTCAAACAATTCAGTAATAATACGTCGCGCCTTGCTAGTCATGCGACTGACCTGATAATGCCGATATAAATTCTCTCTCAAAAACCGCTTCAACAATGCCGCCTCAGCGTACATAGGCTCAGAAAAAACGATGAGTGCGTTTGCATTGCGCACATCATCAGAGCTTGATGGCTGCGCTTGTGCAATACATTCTTGTGATGTTTGAATCAGATCAACAATCAAGGCATTAATCATCCGGCGCACGGTTTCA
Organism: Oxalobacteraceae bacterium; assembly: GCA_025352145.1. Taxonomy (GTDB): domain Bacteria; phylum Pseudomonadota; class Gammaproteobacteria; order Burkholderiales; family Burkholderiaceae_D; genus JANXTY01. The sequence goes on along the minus strand of JANXTY010000061.1, from coordinate 57,346 downwards.
TGAATCGCACGACGGCCATTGATATCGGGATAGGCGAGGACAACCTCACGCCGATGACGCGCATAAAAATCGACCTCAGCCAACTGTGCCTCAGTAAGCAATCCTGAGCGTAAACCATCATCGATATCATGGTTGTTATAGGCAATTTCGTCAGCTAGATTAGCCAACTGTGCTTCCAAGGTGGGTTGTTTTTTTTGAATAAAGCGATGCCCAATTTCGCCTAATTGTTGCGCATTTTTCAGCGAGCAATGCTTTAAAATTCCCTCCCGGGTTTCGAACATCAGATTCAAACCATCGAACGCACCGTAACGCTCTTCAAGCGCATCGACCACTCGCAAGCTCTGCAGGTTATGTTCAAACCCACCATACTGTTTCATGCAATGATTAAGCGCATCTTGTCCCGCATGGCCGAATGGGGTATGTCCCAGATCATGGGCTAACGAGATAGCCTCTACCAAATCTTCATTCAAGCGTAAATTACGCGCAATCGAACGAGCAATTTGCGCCACCTCAAGGCTGTGAGTTAAACGCGTGCGAAACAGATCGCCTTCGTGATTGACAAAAACCTGAGTCTTGTATTCGAGCCGCCGAAATGCAGTGGAATGAATAATGCGATCACGATCGCGTTGAAATTCGGTACGGGATGCGGAAGGAGTTTCAACGAATCGCCGACCTACTGAAGATGCTGAGTGAGCGGCATAGGGTGCAAGATGCGACTCTTGATACATGTTATCGAATACAAGTACTAAGGGTTGCCAATAACATTTCATGCGAAACGGTCGTAATGAGAGGAACACCCAAGGGCTTCAATAAAATGAATTTAATCTGACCACCCTCATTTTTTTTATCAACCTGCATCAATTCGAGCCAACGCTCTACTCCCAAGTCTGGCGCGACTGTAGGCAAACCTGCCGCTTTAACCAAAGCGATAATGCGGTTCTTTGTATCGACATCAATCCAACTCAACCGCCATGACAAATCCGCGGCCATGACCATGCCGCATCCTACAGCTTCGCCATGCAACCACTTTCCATAACCCAACCCGGCTTCAATCGCATGACCGAACGTATGTCCAAAATTAAGGATCGCACGCAAGCCACCTTCCCTCTCATCTTGGCGTACTACATCGGCCTTGACTTCACAAGAGCGCTGAATGGCATACGACAGTGCATCTGGATCTTTTGCTATCAGCTTCTCAATATTTTCTTCAATCCAATCAAAAAATAATGCGTCAATAATGGCACCATGCTTGATCACTTCGGCCAATCCTGCCGAAAGTTCCCTTAGCGGTAGCGTATTTAACGTGGACGTATCGGCAATCACCGCCTTGGGTTGATAGAATGCGCCGATCATGTTCTTACCTAAAGCATGATTAATACCGGTCTTACCACCCACTGATGAATCCACCTGCGCCAGCAAAGTTGTCGGCACCTGAATAAATGGCACGCCACGCATGTAACTTGCGGCGGCGAATCCTGCCAAATCACCAATAACACCCCCACCCAAAGCAATGAGCGTCGTAGTTCTATCACATTTTTCGGCCAAGAGAATGTCAAAAATTTGCATCAGGCTAGCCCAGTTTTTCTCCTCTTCACCATCTGGTAAAACAATAGCAGTTACCTGCTTACCGGCCGCTTCTAATGCTCCCCTTACTTTGCCCAGATAGAGCGCGGCAACTGTCGTATTAGTGACAATAGCTGCTCGCTTACCACCCACAAATTGCCCCATATACGTAGCATTAGAAAGCAAATCTCTACCAATCGTAATGGGATAAGCCCGCGCACCTAGATCTACATTGAGTTGGATAGTGCCATCCCCTTGTGGCGACAGGCACGCAACTGGAGAAGGAGGAGGAAATGGTTTATTTTGTTGCATATGCTTTATGGGAAACTCAGTTTGATCGCATGCGCCCATATCGAGTTGCGCAAGTATAGTTTGCACCATGAAGTGCACATTCGGACGGCCAGTATCGATGATGATGTCTGCTACCTCACGATAAAAGGGCTCGCGTTGTTGCACCAATTCTTCGATACGTTTGCGGGGATCCGCTATTTGCAAGAGTGGGCGATTTTTATCGTGACAAGTGCGATGCAAAATACTCTGCACGCTAGCACGAAGGAAGATGACCGTTCCACGCGCCTTTAAATATTCTCGATTAGCGGCGTCGAGCACAGCACCGCCTCCAGTCGCAAGCACAATGCCCCGCTGTGCCGTAAGGTCACGAATCACTTCAGCTTCGCGGCGGCGAAAGCTGGCCTCACCTTCAACTTCGAAGATGCAAGGGATTGAAGCGCCGGTACGTGCTTCAATCTCATGATCCGAATCGATAAATCGCCTACCTAGTTTTTTTGCCAGGGCGCGGCCAACTGTCGTCTTGCCCGCACCCATGGGACCAACCAAAAAAACGTTTTGGCTTAATTTGCTAAATTGCAAGAATTAACACCGTACGGGCTTATATATCCTGGCGGAGTATTCGCTAAACTTCCGTAATCTGCCGCTAGTCCAGGCGCCCAGAATGGCTGGGTTATATAAGTCGACTCGGTTCCCGATACGCTGGCACGGAACGTTAATTTAATTTCGGTCCAATAGGCTCTATCCCGCGGATACCTTACCGAGAACACCGCCGTACCAAACGCATCGGTAACCACGCTGGATGTGACCGACAACGGGATACGTGGATCAAGTATGCCATTATTATTAAAATCCTCTCCTGGATCTAAAATACCATTTGGAAGCGTACCAGGTACTATTCCATCTTCATTAGCACAAGTACCCGTAACCGCTTGAATCCACACAGCAGCGCCTGCAGCAAGAGAAGTATTAGCCACCCACATGCCCTTGCGATACTGGGTGGGAATAGCTGATGTCGTCACCGTAGCATTGGGAACCGGATTACCCGATGCATCCGTCACAAAGGCAGTGAAATTCATTTGATACGTAGTATCACTAGGAGTCAAAATCTGGTTACCTGTACCGGCGGTGACGAAGAGGGATTTTCTCGAAACAGTAAGACTTGCCGTCGTACTCGTACTTTGGCCTTGAATTTTGGCCGAAATTACCACGCCATCTGTTGGCGTATCCGCAGCTCCTGAGAAAAACTGAACGCTTGCAGTGCCATTACTGGCCGTTGTCTTGACCGACGGATTCGAAAGCGATCCTCCACTCTTATCACTTACAACAGAAAACACCACTACAGCGCCTTTTACAAAATTATTGTTCGCAGTTCCGTCACGCACAATCGCCGTGAGTGTAGTATTTTCAGTCGTGCTGGAACCAATATTCGTCCCAATTACAGCAGGCTCCGCTTGCAAGCTAATGGTCGCGCTGCTCGTTAGTGCGGCAACAAACTCTATATTTGTTTGCGCTGTTGGTCCGCCGGTTATAGAAGCCGTGATAGTAGCAACACCCGCCGTATTCGACTTCAAATAAGTATCCGGCAAATTACCTCCATTGACTGGCAAAGGGGCACTCCCAAGAGAGACGGCACATGCGGCATCCGAGTATAACTGCCCACGAGACGCACTAATATTGCCAGTAATAGCGGGCAATGCCGCTGGGGGTGCGCCACTTATTAAATATCGCGCAACGATTTTCTGGCAAGAGCTTGTACTTGTTTGCGAAATTGCGATGTTAGTCGCTGGATCCACCACACCAACCGTAAGGAGTGCGGCATTGATTACAACATTATTTACCACGGTGCTATTTTGCGATGAAACCGTAATGACATCCGCACCCGAATTGGCACCCGCCATGGTCAGAACAACTTGGCCTTGTGCATTAGTCAGGGGTGCTGTCGAGGTACCTCCACCGGAAGTCTTTACAACGAAAGAATTACCTAATTTTGAAGTAAAACTGATGGGCACGTTTGCAACTACAACACTTGCTGAGTCTTTTACCGTGATGGTAATGTCACCAGTACCTCCCAAGGGTATGGAAGCAGGCCCAACCATATCCACAGTCGTTCCCACAACACTAACGCTGCTGACGTAAGTTTTAGTTCCTGCTTGAGCCGTAACCATAATCGTGCGGTTGGCATGGTCTCCTGAGATAGATAGGCTAGCTTTTGCTTGTCCATTTGTATCAGATACTAAGCCCGTAGGTGCGATCACACCCGAATTGGTAGAGATGGTGACGGGAATTCCTGGCAGAGCATTGTTAGTTTCACTCTTAACAAGAGCTGTCACTGTAACCTCACTGCCAGTAGCCCCTGAAGATTTCAACTCGGAGCTACTGAAGATTAAAGAAACCGATCCCACAGGGAGTGTCGTGGTGGGAGCCAATGGATTGGTTCCAGCCGAACCACCACCACCACCGCACGCGAAAAGCGAGGAGAACAATAGTCCGCTGAGCGCGAAGCGCGCGATGTTTCTTGATATATTGATTGTGAAACTTGAGTTCATATATTTACCCTAACAATATTGTCTGCTGATTCGGTCATAATTAATGTATTGACAGACGATCGGTCATAATTTTCGGCGTGATAAAGATCAATAACTCTGATCGTACTTTGCCGCGACTACTAGTCTTGAAAAGATTACCTACGAAAGGCAAATTGCCCAGGAATGGAATTCTGGTTTCAGCATCATTTTCCGATTGCAAGTAAATGCCACCAAGCACGACGGTTCCTCCATTTTCCACTTGAACATTTGTTTTCACGTGCTTCGTATTAATCGCAAAACCATAAGGCGTTATTGTTCCCCGGCTGTCTTTATTGACATCAACCAATAAAATCACATTCCCATCCGGCGTAATTTGTGGCGTCACATTCATCGACAAATTCGCTTTTTTAAATTCAACACTATTTGCCCCACTGCTCGTTTGTTTCAAATATGGAATCTCTTCACCGGCCTCAATCAGTGCCGCCTGTTGATCCGCAGTTACGACACGCGGGCTAGAAATGATTTTTCCTTTGCCATCAGCTTCCAGAGCTGATAATTCCAGATTTAAGAACCGGTTAGCAGCCGCAGAAAAAAGGCTAACGGCAATCGCACCCGGACTCCCCAACGCGCCGGTAATATTCGATGCAGGCAAACTAACGAACTGAGCATTGGGGACGTAGCTAGCCTCACCCACTTTTGTCTGCCCAGTTTGCTCGCCGACACCCAGATAATTTCCAGTAAAAGCAACGCGCTCATTTCCTGATACTTGATAACCGACATCGCCCCCCCTAATACCACGTAGATCTGTAAATCCTAACTTGGCACCCAATGTCTTGCCGAAAGTATCGTCTGCCTCTACTATTCGCGCCTCGATCAAAACTTGTTTCGTTGCAATGTCGGTCACCTGTATTAGCTTGCGCACCTCTTCAAGCTTTGATGCCAAATCAGTTACGATCAGTTTGTTCGTGCGCGGGTCTATGGTGGCACTGCCTCGTTTCGATAACATGCGATTTTTCGTGTCTCCCCCATCAAGACCAAATACCAACTTGAATGCCTCTGCTTTTTGATAGTTCAACTGAAAAATTTCTGTTTTAAGCGGCTCTAGTTCGGCAATTTGCGCTTTCTGCTCCAATTCCAGCTTCTCTTTCGTCAGCAATTCGTCCTTCGGCGCTATCCACAACACCGTGCCATTTTTACGCATATCCAATCCCTTGGCCTGCATCACAATGTCGAGCGCCTGATCCCAAGGAACATCCTTTAACCGCAAGGTGAGATTGCCACTAACTGTGTCGCTCGTAATAATATTCAAACCCGTGAAATCTGCAATCACCTGCAACAAAGCCCTCACTTCTACGCTTTGAAAATTGAGCGATAATTTATCGCCCCGATAGCCTTGTGTACCTTGCGTGAGTTTATTCAGCTCTTCTTTTATCGGCTTCACCTCAATAACCAACTGTGTGTCACTTTGGTAAGCACTATGTTCCCATAAACCTTTAGGTTCAATCACCATATGAACGTTTTCACCCTGCGGCGAGGTGGTAATCGTTGAGACAGGAGTTCCAAAATCTGTTACGTCTAAACGCCGGCGCAGTACCGCGGGCAAAGTTGTTTTCAGAAAATCGACAACAATGGTTTGTCCCTGTTGACGCACATCAACCCCAACCTGGCTGCTGGGCAGATCAATCACAATACGCCCCTCTCCATTTACCCCACGGCGAAAATCGATATCACGCAGTGCGAGTGGAGTCGAGTTTGTAGAAGCAACTGGCTGAACAACCGGGAGTCCAGATGAATTTACGGCAGTGGCAACACCACCCGAACCATCAATGGTGACAATAACTGCCCGGTCTTCAATCACAGTCGCATAATTGAGTGGGCGAGATAAATTGAATACCAAACGCGAACGCTCTCCCGCCTGAACCACATTTACGTTGCGAACATCCCCCAGATTTATCTCTTGCCCTGATTTTCCAGTGCCATTTGTAGTGGCAGAAAAATCAAGCGCTATCCGTGCAGGACTATTAATGGAAAACCCAATGGGTGGTTTGACAAGTGGATTTTTAAGAAGAACCTTAACGATCACATTTGAACCTTGTTGGTTCGCACTAATCGATTCAATGACATTCTCTTGGGCGACTACAGAACTTCCAATGAGCGAGAAGCCTATGAATACAAGGATTCGGGGTACCAGCCCCAAAGACCAAAGTTTCCGAGCGTCCTGGTTCCCGTTATGTTTTCTTAATGCAATCATTTTTTACTCTCCTGCAACTCTAACTTGGCTTTACGTTCAACCCAATCCCCGGAAGCATCCTGAACGATCTCTTTAATATCGACACTGGCCTCACCAATACCCGTAATCATGCCGAAATTCTGTCCTACGTAGTTTCCTACTTTCGCCTGGAACACTAGCTTATCAATTTGCAAAAGTGCGTATTGCAAACCCGGCTTCTCCAGCGTCCCCACCATTTTCATTGCATCGAGCGGATATGCCTCCAAAGGTTCCTTGCGACGATCCTGATCAGGCTTCAGAGCACTACTCGATTTATCTTTGAGTCTTGCAAGTACGATCAGAAGCTTATTCGGATCATACGGATCAATCGCATCCTTGCCACTATAGATATAAGGAATAAAAGTTTTGGGCTCAGACAATTTTGGGACCGCTACTTTGACGTCTTTTTTTGCATCCTCCATCCATTGCTTGATTTCCTGTACGCTACTTTCACTGCATCCAGCTATGCCCGATATCACTACGATCAGTAGCGTATAACGCATCATTTGAGAGAGCATCATTTTTTGTCTCCCTTAGCCTTATTTTTATCCGCAGCAGCCTTGCGCTGGGCAGCTACCTCTTCTAAGTCAAGGTAGCGGAACGTCTTGGCAACGGCGTCCAAAGTAAGGGCGCCATCTTTGCCAACAACCAAATTTATTTTATTTAACGTCACAATCCGTGGCAGATTAGCGATATCGCTAGTAAATGCACCTATGTCGTGGTAACGCCCCATCACCCGGATGTCAATTGGCAGTTCAGCGTAATAGTCTTTTACATCGACTTGGCCCGGCTTGAACAAATCAAATTGGAGGCCACGCCCTAATCCTGCCTGGTTAATGTCCGACAATAAAGCATCCATTTCCGCCTTGCTTGGCAACTGCTTTTCTAAGGTCGCAACGTAGGTGTTGACTTGCTCTTTTTGTTTGCGAAGCGCTTCCAGGTTGACCGATTGTTGGAGTTTTTGTTTGTAGGCTTCTTTAAGCTTATTCTCTTCCTGTGCGCCATTTTCCCGCTCAGTAAATTGACCGTCCCAATAACCAAAATAACCAGCGATCAATACGCCAACGAACACACCGACGCCGCACAAAGCACGAGGAACAATGGGCCACTGGCCAGGAGAGCGCCCACCCAACCCTTGAAACTGAGCGGCAAACACACTGCCTAAATTTTTTATATCTGCCATGACGTGTCTCTCATATCAAGGTTTCTTAGGCGCAGCGCTAGAAGCAGCGGCGCCACTCCCGCTGACCGCGCTCGCAGCTGCAGCACTCGTGGCAACACCCGCACCCACACTTGCACTTGCGACTTTGCTCACAGTACCGGCATCGGCACCTTTAACGTTACCGACCACCACGGGGTCTTTTTCTTTTTCCTTCTCTTTGTCTCGGGGACGTTTAATCCCCACATTAACCGTGAACTCAAAAACTTTTTTCGCATCCTTTCCTTGCCCCAAACCAACGGAATGAATTTCGATCAAATCGGGACGCTGAAGCCAGGGGGAGTTATTACTTAAATTGCGCAACAATTCAGACACGCGCTCATTTGACTGAGCATAACCATTGACGACAACAAGTTGGGCATCTTGTTTAATAGACTTCAGGTAGACGCCCTCGGGCGTTTGCTTAACTAATTCATCCAGAAGGTAAACCGGCTGATTGCGGTCACTCTGCAAATCTTCTACTGCTTGTTGACGCGCCTTAAGAGAATCAATATCTTGTCTCAGACTGGCGATTTCCTTGATTCTTTCATCCAGCTTGGCGTTCTCTGCCTGAATGAATTTGTTACGCTGATCTTGAATGGAAATCTGCGCCGCCAAATAGCCGCCCACCATAAGCACAACTACGAAGCCGGCGATACCAGATAAGCCCAACAAGACATAAAAAGCCGTTAAATTTTGTTTGCGCTTTTCTTCCCGATGCGGAAGTAGGTTAATTCTTATCATCAGCCAAACCTCCGCATTGCCAAGCCACACGCAACCAAATATGCCGGGGCCTCGATACGTAATTGTTTTTCCCGGACCCCTGTCGCCAGTTTCATCCCCTTAAAAGGGCTAACAACGGAGGTTGAAATTTTAGTCCGGCTCGCAACAATATCGACTAAACCTGGAATAATTGCGCAGCCACCAGCTAGGAACAATTGATCTACACGCGCATAAGGTGTCGAGGTGAAAAAAAACTGTATCGCCCTAGTTACTTCCAATGCGGCACTTTCCAAAAATGGATTAAGTATTTCGCTTTCATAGGTTTCAGGAAGATCCCCCGCTTTTTTCTTAGTATCGGCCTCTTCAAATGCTAAGCCGTAGGCTCGCACTATGTCTTGTGTCAATTGATTGCCGCCAAAAGGCTGTTCGCGCTCGTAAATTGGTTGGCCGTCCAACAAAACCGAAATATGCGTAACTTGTGCACCAATCTGAAACAAAGCTACGATTTGCCCCTGTCCACCCTTGGGCAGCTGCCCAGTAATTCTATCAATCGCTGCACGCGCTGCGTAAGACTCTATATCCATCACGAGTGGCTTAAGGCCCGCCGCCTCAGCAACTGCAACACGATCCTCCACCTTTTCTTTACGTGATGCTGCCAACATCACCTCAATATCATCCGGCGAGTTAGCCGCAGCGCCAATCACGTCAAAGTCCAGGCTGACCTCATCCAAAGCAAACGGGATATATTGACTAGCCTCGGATTCAACCTGCATCTCAAGCTGTTCGTCTGACATCCCGCCTGGCAAAATAATTTTTTTCGTAATAACTGAGGCTGGAGGCATTCCTAACGCAACGTATTTCGCACGTGTTCCGCTTTTTTTCCAGACCCGGCGCACAGCTTCGGAAACCTGCTCAATATTCTCGATATTACCGTCCACCACAGCGCCGCGCGGCAGCGGCTCTGATGCAAAACATTCGAGCTGAAATTCATTCTTTCCGGCTTCGGACAGCTCCACTAGCCGCACGCCGGACGTACTGATGTCCAAACCGACTAAAGGAGGATTTTTTCTGCCGAGCAATAATCCAATATCAAAAATCAAGGGCGGTTCTCCCCGAAAGCGTTGTTTTCGTGTGAACGTATCACCGGTTCGATTGTCCTAGAAGAACGCACACCAGTAACACGCTAAAAATTCGTTTAAAAACCGACATTTAGACAATATATATCAAACATTACATTAGATCCTAGCAATAAGCTTTAGATCCTGTAAAGAAGTTTCCGCATAGCACTGCAATTTCGTTGTCCATTTCCTACGAAAATAGAGATGTCGGATAGTTTTGCGCACTGTTTTTGCCCATTTTCTGTGTTTCCTATTGGTGCCGCTATAATAAAGCAGATCCCCATTCTCCAACTTAAATTCTGCGCATGCTTTCTTCCTCTGATACCTTGACCGAAACGGTCGCCAAATTTCGTTTTAACCGCCCTGCACGAATAGCGCTTAGCTTTGCGGGACTCATCGCTGGCTTAATTTTCATTGGGACGCTTATTGTCGCCTTCGCACTAACCATGGCATACCCAAACTTGCCCGCTCTCGATTCGCTGACCGATTATCGCCCCAAAATGCCACTCCGAATATTTTCTTCCGATAATGTACTAATTGGCGAATTTGGGGAAGAGCGGCGAAACGTAGTTCGTTTTAAGGATATCCCAGAGGTCATGAAAAAAGCTGTTTTAGCCATCGAAGATGATCGTTTCTACGAACATGGTGGCGTGGACTATGTTGGTATTGTCAGGGCTGCGTTGCATAACTTAGCGGGTGGTGCAAAACAAGGTGCATCGACAATTACCCAACAAGTGGCACGAAATTTCTTCCTCACTAGCGAACAGACCTTAAAACGTAAAGCCTACGAAATATTGATGGCATGGAAAATCGAAGAAAATTTAAGTAAAGACCAAATTCTCGAAGTTTATATGAATCAAATTTATCTCGGCCAGCGAGCCTACGGATTTTCTTCCGCCGCTCAAATTTATTTTGGCAAAGAATTGAAAAATATCACCGTCGCGGAAGCAGCAATGCTGGCCGGATTACCGAAAGCACCGTCAACTTTCAACCCCGTAGCAAATCCCAAGCGCGCCAAAGTTCGCCAACAATATATTTTGCAGCGTATGCATATGCTTAAGTACATCACCGACGAACAATTTGAAAAAGCAAAAATCGAAGAACTTAAAATCAAAACCGACAGCACCGAATTTGGCATTCATGCCGAATATGTGGCTGAGATGGCACGGCAGCTCGTCTACGAACAATTTAAAGAAGAGACATATACCCGCGGCTTAAATGTTTACACCACCATTACCAAGGCAGATCAAAGCGCAGCCTACACTTCACTCCGGCGCGGCGTCATGGATTATGGCCGACGTCATAGCTATCGCGGCCCAGAAGCATATATCGATATTCCCGCAACAAAAGAAGCGGCTGATGAGGCGATGGAACAACAACTCTCGGAACATCCTGACAGCGACGACATCATCGCCGCCATGGTTCTCACCGCAACCCCGCAAAAAATAGATGCCGTCTTGTTATCCGGCGAAGAAATCAGCATTCGAGGTACGGGTTTAGCTTTTGGCAGTAGCTGGCTTTCTGATAAGGCCGCCCCTAACCATCGTATTAAAAGAGGCGCGCTAATTCGGGTTTCAAAAGAAAACACCAAAGAAGGAACCGCTTGGGCAATCACCCAAATGCCGGAAGTCGAGTCTGCTTTTGTCGCAGCCCGCACTAGTGACGGTGCAATTCGTGCGTTGGTCGGTGGATTCGACTTCAACCGAAATAAATTTAATCACGTCACCCAAGCCTGGCGACAGCCTGGATCTTCATTCAAGCCATTCATTTATTCAGCCTCATTGGAAAAGGGTCTCTCACCTGCCACCATCATCAATGATGCGCCTATTTCGTTTGGTGCAGGACAAACAGGTGGTCAGGCGTGGGAACCCAAAAACTACGATGGCAAATATGAAGGTCCGATGTCGATGCGCAAGGGTTTGACCAAATCTAAGAACATGGTCTCTATTCGAATTTTGAACAAAATTGGTGCGAAATACGGCCAAGAGTACGCGACACGATTTGGCTTTGACGCTGACAAGAACCCTCCTTACCTCACCTTAGCCCTTGGGGCAGGGGCCGTAACGCCATTGCAAATGGCAGGGGCTTACGCAGTGTTCGCCAATGGCGGCTATAAAATCAACCCCTACCTTATTTCAAAAGTAACTGATGCGACAGGCAGAGTGTTGTCCGAGGTTAAGCCCGACCAAGCGGGAGATGAAGCGAATCGGATCATCGATGAACGCAATGCGTTTTTAATGGATAGCATGATGAAAGATGTAGTCCGTTTCGGCACTGCAGCCACAGCAGGACGTGCATTAAAACGTCCAGACCTTGCTGGAAAAACCGGCACCACCAACGATTCAATCGATGCCTGGTTCGCAGGCTATCAACCAAAACTGGTTGGTATCGCCTGGATCGGCTTTGACCAGCCGAAAAATCTCGGGAATAAGGAAACTGGTGGCGGCGTCGCACTCCCTATATGGATTGGCTATATGCAAAGTGCGTTGAAAAATATTCCGCCAGAAGAACGTGTCGTACCCCAAGGCCTGATACAGGTCGGCAGTGAATATTATTACGTTGAGAATCCACCAGGTAGCGGCGTCCCCAGCCTAGGCCTGGAGGACCATATTACGACTGAGGGGGGGAAACCTAGAGACGAAGTAAAAAATGAATTATTCTAAACACGTTTTTTACACGCCCCATCAGATAAAAATAGCCCTCTTTTGTCGAAGCTTCGTATTTTATTTCTGCTTCCAAATACAGCTTATTTAACCTGATCTTTGCCTAAATTCGGGAGATGATCGGACAGGATTTTGGTTTGCGATGGAACTTCTTGATGACAAGTCATAGCATGACTACGATCGCTCGAAAAAATTTTCGGGCGAATCAAAAGACAACCAAAGACAAGCAAGGACTCACGTAATTTATGCAAAGATCGAGTTAATTCCCATCAATCAACGCCAGGGGCATTCCAGACTGACTACTCGCCATCTCCGACAGCGCAGCAAACAACTCCGAACCATCACGTGTGTTAACCCACCTCGTCCCAATGCGTTTGTAGTGAAACCCCCCTGATTTTGCCGCGACCCACATCTCCTGCATCGGCGCCTGGCTATTGATGATGATCTTGGAACCACTTTCAACAAATTCTATTTCCAACAAATTACCATGCCGACTACATTCGACATCTAGATCGCTTTTACTGGCAGCGCACTCCAGAGTAGTCTCAATAGAGGTGAGTGTTGACTCAGCCAATGCCAAAAATTCGGATTCACTCATGCTACACTTCCTTGTCTTTTAAAACGAGATTCTCACCGTGAAATTGGATTTCTACATGCTGCGTTTTTTACTCATCTTGCTCGGCATGACATTAGCGGCATTCTTGCAAACTGGATGCGGCCAACCTGGCCCGCTATACCTGCCAGCCAAATCTACGGTGCCAAACACATCGAGATCTACACCCACTCCAATGCAGCCAAGCCCGCAGTAAACTCGAAACTGGGGCCTGACCAAAAGGGAATTTCCCTCTAGGTCGACGTGCTCAAGCTCGACTCGTCCTCCAATTAAAATAAACTCGCGATAACAGCAATGCAGCCACGACCATGCCAAACAAGATTGGCTGTGCAAAATCATGTTTACCTGATTTCATCCACCAGTAGTGCACTATTCCAAGAGGCGCAATCAAATAAATCAGGCGATGCAATTGCTGCCAGCGCTTACCACCAAGACGCTTCACCATTCCATTGGTACTGCTGAACGCGAGCGGAATCAATAGCAAAAATGCGCTGAATCCAACCAGAATAAAGGGACGCTTGAGCACGTCTTTCAACATTTCATTTACGTCAAAAAAATGGTCGAACCACAGGAAAGTCGTAAAGTGCAGTACCACATAAAAAAAAGCATATAGCCCCAGCATGCGACGCAATTTAATCAACCAGTTCCATTTGGTTAAACGACGCAAGGGAGAAATTGACAAGGTAAAACATAGAAAATACAAGGTCCAATCGCCGCTATTGCGGGTAATGAATTCGATTGGATTGGCTCCCAATCTGTCGACCAACGCAAACACCACCAATCGTACAAACGGCAAAAGGCAAAACAAAAATAGTATCGCCCTGATGATTTTTAATTGCCTAACGCTTGGGTTGATCAACATATATGCAATGCTAAAGAATACTGAACGTGAAGTCCGACAGGCTGCTAGAAGAATTTTTGCAAATTCATACCGGTATATAGCGAAGCAACATCGTTATATCCATTGAACATCAGCGTCTTGCGCTTCTTTGCCAAAAACCCGTCTTCACCAATACGACGTTCACTGGCCTGCGACCAACGCGGATGATCAACCTCGGGATTAACATTGGAATAAAAACCGTATTCTCCCGGTGCGGCCTGATTCCATGCAGTACGCGGCTGTTCTTTGACAAATCGAATTTTCACAATAGATTTGGCGGACTTAAAACCGTATTTCCACGGCACCATGACACGAACCGGCGCGCCGCTTTGATTCGGCAGTATCTGCCCATACATGCCTAAAGTCAGCAGCGTCAAAGGATGATTTGCTTCATCCAGACGCAGTCCTTCGACATAAGGCCAGTTCAATACAGACGAGCGCACTCCCGGCATTTGTGCCTTATCAGCGAGCGAAATGAATTCCACGAATTTCGCATTACTGGTGGGTTCCACTTTTCTGATGAGTTCAGACAAGGAATAGCCGACCCACGGAATAACCATCGACCAACCTTCCACGCAACGCAAACGATAAATGCGCTCCTCCAGCGGTGCCAACCTCGTCAGCGCATCAATGTCGAGCGTCATCGGTTTTTTGACTTCGCCCTCAATCGTCACACTCCATGGTCGCGTTTTGAGTGTCTTTGCGTTTTCCGCCGGATCGGTTTTATCGGTGCCAAATTCGTAAAAATTGTTGTAACTTGTTGCATCCTTATAAGGCGTGGTCTTGTCAGGCACTGTATAGGATGGATTGGTTTTAGCCGTCAACTTCTGCAACCCAACATTTTGTGCGAAGACTTCACGGCTCGCCATTTCTAACAAGGCAGTCGTCGCCATTGAGCCAGCGGCAATCTGCTTGATGAAATCCCGGCGCGACTCAAATACCGCGCGCGGCGTAATCTCAGACGAAAGAGGAATGTCGAACTGATCGATACTGCGCTTGATTAACATGGCGTGCTCCTAAAAAGAAGTGCGAAGGTAACGGCAACAAACATTAGTCCTGTGCGACTACGAAACCTTACACCAGTTTCTACCCTATTGCCCTGCAAGACGGCATGTCATGGTAAACCCCAGGAAACCACTCTTCCCCCAATACAGGATTGTGTCTCTACAGCAGTCCTATTACTCATATCCATAACGCTTCCGGCCATTCATCCGCATAACTAAGTTGGGGGATACTCGCTAGCACTTGTATTCGCTTGGTCAAATAAAAAAGGGCCGCATGCTCTCACGTTGCCGCCCTTCTTTTTGTCGCACCGTCTTTCGCGGTGGATTCAGTATTATTTCAGGCCTGCGACATAATCTGCAACAGCCTCGATTTCTTCCTTGGACATGCGCTTGGCGATGGCCACCATTTGCAGACTACCTTTACGCGCACCGGAGTGGAAATTGGTCAACTGTGCCACAGTGTAATCCTGATGCTGACCAGCGAGACGCGGGAATTGCGCAGGAATACCAGCGCCATTCGGGCTATGGCAACCAGCACAGGCCGGTACATTTTTTTCCGCAATGCCGGCACGATAAATTTTCTTACCCATCTCCACCAACTCTTTATTTTTGGCAGCACCTTGCTTGGGTGCCTGAGAACCAACGTAGACGGCAACATTTTTCATGTCCTCATCCGTCATAGCCTTAGCATACGGTGTCATGATCGGATTACTACGATCTGTTCCCTTAAAATTATTGAGTTGTTTGACCAGATAAGCTTCATGCTGCCCAGCCAATTTGGGATTTTGTGAAATCGTCGAATTACCCGCCGACCCATGACATGACACACAAGCGGGAATGCTGCGCGCGCTATCACCATTGGTATATAAAGACTCGCCTTTTGCTGGATCGGCCTTGGCAACTTTGGTCTCTTCTGAAGCATAAGCCATCGAGCCAACAACGAGCAATGCAACAAAGAAGGATTTTAAAATTGGGGGAAACGCACAGTTCATTCACACACCCTAAGACTTGATTAGTAGAAATTTGCCCTATTGGCGAGTCTCTTGAAAACTTTCCACACTATTTCCAAAATACCTAAATATTATGCGGCGCATCAAAAGACAGCATTTACTTGATTGCACAACCACCTAGCTTTGTGGCGCAACAATCGCAACCCGGTATTGTACAATAGCTTCCCGGCATTTTTGCCCCCTTTACCGCATTTTCTAGGCAACGCATGTCCAAACTCTGGCAAGCCCGTTTTTTCACCACCGCTAACCATCTTCGCGAGTTGCCAACCACGCAAGTGCCCGAAATCGCCTTTGCCGGACGCTCCAACGCAGGAAAATCAACCGCCATCAATATTTTATGCAACCAAAAAGGCTTGGCATTCGCTTCTAAAACACCTGGTCGCACGCAGCATATCAATTATTTTTCGATCGGCGGCGCACATATTGCACAACATCGCAAGGATGAAACCAAGGTCGATGAGATCCGCGCCTTACTGGTCGATCTGCCTGGTTATGGCTACGCTGAAGTATCTGGGTCGGCCAAGCTGCATTGGCAACAATTACTGGGCGACTATGTGCAGCAGCGCGAACAATTAGCCGCCTTGGTCCTGATGATGGATTCTCGGCGTCCGTTCACGGACCTCGATCTGCAAATGCTCCAGTGGTTCGCGCCGACCGGCAAACCGGTACATTGCATTTTGACCAAAGTCGACAAACTGAACCGCAACGATTCCACCAATGCCTTGCGCCAAGCGCGTACTGTCCTGGCTAGCTATATTGATGAACAAGGCCAACCCTTTCCCTTCACTGCTCAGCTATTTTCAGCGTTGAAGCGTGTCGGCCTGGAAGAAGCGAACGACAAAATTATCGAATTGGCCGGATTAACTGAAGAGGCTACACAGCTAGCAATGGCAGCTCTAACTGAATCTGGTGCCGACGACGTTAATGGTGATAAACAATCCATCTAGCAACTCATATACTTATACTGCAGCAAGGGCTGTCACATAAGAGGTTGTTTGAAAAAATCCCTGGAGAACGGATGGTTCTCCAGGGCAAAAATCCCTTGTCGCGCTTCGGGCGAAAGGGCCCGCTCAGGGAGGATCACGGGAGGTAAGTAAACTCACCTCCTCTTCAGAACACAGTTGGTTAAAATAGTTCCCTTCAGCGTCATTTTTTTGTTGGATTTCTCGGATGCCAAATTTTCCTTCCCTCACCAGCGCCTTTCCTAGCCTCCGTATGCGGCGTATGCGTAAAGATGTTTTTTCTCGTGCTCTCATGCGCGAAAATGTCATCACTCCATCCGATCTTATTTACCCGGTATTTTTGCTAAGTGGGAAAAATCAGCGTGAAGCGGTTGCTTCAATGCCGGGCGTCGACCGCATGTCGGTCGATTTATTATTGAATGTGGCCGAGGATTGCGTAGCACTTGGCCTCCCTGCCATTGCACTATTTCCCGTCATAGATTCTGCCCTCAAAACTCCCGATGGAATGGAGGCACTCAATCCCGAAGGGCTGGTTCCTCGAGCAGTACACGAAATTAAACGACGTTTTCCCGAACTAGGTATCCTCACGGATGTGGCGCTCGACCCTTACACCAGTCATGGTCAGGATGGCTTGATCAATGCCGACGGCTATGTATTAAACGATGAAACCACCGCTATACTTGTGAAGCAAGCATTGATGCAAGCGCAGGCTGGTGTCGATGTGGTGGCACCCTCGGACATGATGGATGGACGCATTGGGGCGATCCGTGCAGGACTCGAATCGCACGGCTATATTCATACGCGCATCATGGCATATTCCGCCAAATATGCGTCGGCATTTTATGGACCCTTCCGCGATGCCGTCGGCTCTTCTGCCAGCTTAGGTAAAAATAATAAATCCAATTATCAAATGGACCCCGCCAACAGTAATGAGGCCTTACGTGAAGTCGCGCTGGATATTGCAGAAGGTGCGGACATGGTTATGGTCAAACCAGGCATGCCTTATCTGGACATCGTGCGCAGGGTCAGAGACGAGTTTAAGGTACCGACATTTGTCTATCAAGTGAGTGGCGAATATGCCATGATCAAGGCTGCGACAAGTAACGGATGGCTCGATCACGACAAAGTGATAATGGAGGCGATGATGGCATTCAAACGCGCTGGCGCAGATGGTGTGCTGACCTATTTTGCGCGGGATATAGCGCGGTTGCTCAAGAACAGTCATTAAAGAATGATGCGGAAACATGGTATGCACCGCGCTTGAATGTTGCGCTATTTCAGGTGCGGATAAAATATTAGATTAGAGCGCGTCTACTACAGATTAGACGTTGAATAGGAAATTCAAAACATCCCCATCCTTGACAACATATTCCTTCCCCTCGGCGCGCATCTTCCCCGCTTCCTTCGCACCGGTCTCACCTTTATAGGTAATGAAATCTTCGTAAGCGATGGTCTGCGCACGAATAAATCCTCGTTCGAAGTCGGTATGAATCACACCAGCAGCTTGTGGACCGGTGTCGCCAACATGGATAGTCCAAGCGCGCACCTCTTTAACGCCTGCGGTGAAATATGTTTGCAAACCGAGTAGTTTGTACGCAGCGCGAATCAGACGATCAAGACCGGGCTCGGCCATCCCCATATCTGCCAGGAACGCCCCTTTGTCCTCATCTTCAAGGTCTGCGATTTCCGACTCAATCGATGCGCAGATAGCAACCACCGGAGCATTTTGCGCCTTAGCGTAGGCAGCAAGTTGATCGAGCAAAGGATTATTCGTAAAGCCGTCGTCAGCGACATTGCCAACGTACATGGCAGGCTTGGCCGTAATCAAACACAAGGGCTTGATCAATAACATTTCTTCAGCATCGAGTCCCAGCGCCCGCACGGGTTTAGCATCGTTCAAATGCGGCATGATGCGCTCAAGTAGTTCAACCAACTTGGCCGCATCTTTATCTCCAGAGCGCGCTTTTTTATTTTCACGATGAATCGCTTTTTCAACCGCACTCATATCGGCAAGTGCCAACTCTGTTTGAATCACTTCAATATCATCTAGCGGACTAATCTTGCCCGCGACATGAATCACATTGTCATCCTCAAAACAACGCACTACATTGACGATTGCATCGGTTTCACGGATATGGGCCAGAAACTGGTTACCCAAGCCTTCGCCTTTAGAAGCTCCTGCAACAAGCCCGGCGATATCAACGAACTCGACTACCGCAGGCAAAATACGCTCTGGCTTGACAATAGTGGCTAACGCCTTCAAGCGCGGATCGGGCACTTCAACTACGCCCACGTTCGGCTCAATAGTACAGAAGGGATAATTTTCCGCTGGAATGCCCGCTTTGGTTAATGCATTGAAAAGAGTGGATTTTCCGACGTTTGGCAGACCGACGATACCGCATTGAAGACTCATGATGATGTGCTTTACTAGAGGTGAAATTAGCCCGCTATTTTACCGGAACCACGAGGTGGCATGCGCTATGTTGCAAGCCCAATTACTCGGCAACTATTTGTTGGTGTGCAACTGCATGGTGGCGATATCGAATTTTCCTTCGCAGAGCAAAGGGATTACACTCAAGCACTTGCTGATTGCCTCATCGATCAAGACTTGTTCCTCCTTGCGAGGCCTGTGCAATACGTAATCAGCTACCCCTTGTTGTGAATGGACATCGCGTGGATGGCCGATACCGATACGCATCCGCCAATAATCTGGAGTTCCTAGCGCAGCAGTAATGTCTTTCAATCCGTTATGCCCCCCTGAAGAACCACTTTTTTTTATTTTACTTACGCCGGGCGGCAAATCGAGCTCGTCATGTACGACCAAAATTTCATCCGGTGCAATTTTATAAAAACGCCCCAAAGCACCAACCGATTGACCGGAGCGATTCATAAATGTTTGCGGTTCTAGCAACCAGACTTCATGATTAGCGATATTCGTTTTTGCTGCAAGTGCATTGAAGCGGGCCTCTCGCTGCATACGGCATCCCGGCAAGGTATTGGTCACATTATCGACCAGCCAGAAACCGGCGTTATGGCGCGTTTGTTCGTATTCCGGCCCGGGATTGCCGAGGCCGACGATAAGGCGAATAGGCATGACGTTGTTAACAGGGGAAATGCTGCGTAAAAATGCCAATTAAATGCTAATTATATGGGTGGTTAACAAAAAACCCGCCTCACCGGGCGGGTTTTTTGAAACGGGCAAACCCAGTTTAATCTAACAATTACTTTTTCGGTGCCGGTTTTGCAGCGGCAGCAACAGGTGCTGCCACTACAGGAGCCACTTCAGCGACTGCTGCACCACGTGGAACGCTGGCGGTCGCAACGGTTTGGTCATCGCCATGCATAATTGCAGTGATACCTTCGGGTAATTTGATATCGGACAAATGGATCGAATGACCAATATCAATGGTCGCCAGATCGACCGTGACAAACTCGGGCAAGTTCGCTGGCAAGCAACTGATCTCCAACTCAGCCATCACGTGACTAATAATCCCACCAGACAATTTGACCGCAGGGGAAATTTCCGCATTGATAAAGTGCAGCGGTACTTTAACGTGAATTTTGTGGGTCGCATCAACACGTTGGAAATCGACGTGCAATACCAATTGCTTGTACGCGTGAACCTGAAAATCGCGCAACAAGACTTGCTGTGACGTACCGTCAATTTCCAGATCCAGGATAGAGGAGTGGAAAGCTTCTTTTTTCAAGGCGTGATACAACGCATTGTGGTCGAGCTTGATGCTCACCGGTGCAGCGACGCCACCATAAATAATCCCCGGGGTTTGGCCGGCAAGACGCAGGCGGCGGCTCGCTCCGGTCCCCTGTTCATTGCGTGCGAATGCGATAACTTTCATTTTTAAAACTCCATTTTGTGCAAGACAATTTGTCTTACGTTGTGAATCCCCCGCGACCAGGGGATTTGAAAATTGAACATGCGTAAAACATGCCAAAAAAAACTAAATTATTTAATGCCTATTCAGTAAACAGCGACATCACCGAGTCACCCTTGCTAATACGCCGGAACGTTTCTGCCAATAGCGGAGCGCAAGTTAGTTGCCTAATTTTGGCGCAGTTCTTAGCGCCCTCGGACAGTGGAATCGTATCGATCACAACAAGCTCATCGAGCTTCGAATTAATAATGCGTTCTATAGCGGGACCGGACAAAACAGGGTGCGTGCAATAAGCGATCACTTTCTTCACACCACGCTCTTTCAATACGTCTGCTGCTTTGGTCAACGTGCCCGCAGTATCGACCATGTCATCCATGATCACGCAATTACGCCCTTCGACTTCCCCGATGATGTTCATGACTTCAGAGACGTTTGCTTTCGGTCGACGTTTATCGATGATGGCGAGGTCGCAACCGAGGCGTTTTGCCAAAGCGCGCGCCCGTACCACACCACCGACATCGGGCGACACAACCAACAAATCGTCGTAATTTTTTTTCTGCAAATCCGCCAGCAAGATCGGCGAAGCATAAATATTATCCACCGGAATATCGAAAAAACCCTGTATCTGATCAGCATGCAAATCCATAATCAGCACGCGCTCGACACCCGCTTTTTCCAGCATATTCGCCACCACTTTGGCCGAAATAGCTACACGCGCAGAGCGGGGGCGGCGATCTTGACGAGCATAACCAAAATACGGAATGGCCGCCGTAATCCGACCAGCCGACGCACGCTTCAATGCATCGGCCATAAGTATTATTTCCATCAAATTGTCATTGGTCGGCGCGCAAGTCGATTGCAACATAAAAACGTCTTTCCCACGCACGTTTTCATTGATTTCAACCATGACTTCCCCATCCGAAAATTTGGAGACGACCGCTTTTCCAAGAGGAATGCCCAGCTGGTGTGCGACACCTTCAGCAAGCATGGGATTCGCGTTGCCGGTAAAAACCATCAGGTTCTCGTATGCCATGGAAGTCCCGGAATGTAATCATTAAAAACTCGAAAAGCCGCCAACACGCGACACCCTTCGTCTTATGTTGGCGGCTTGCCAATGTACTCAAATATGCACTGCGCGCGTGAATGTCTAAAAACGCATTCTATGGACGAGCAATTGAACCAAATGGCAGGGGAAGAAGGATTCGAACCTTCGAATGCTGGAATCAAAATCCAGTGCCTTAACCAACTTGGCGATTCCCCTACGCAACTTTTCTGTCTGACATCACATTTTTGCGTATTTTATCGTAAAAATATTGCGCCAGACCAATCTGATTACGACTCTACTAAATGGGCGAGAGGGTGAGTCCTTAGCGATTGGGCCGCCCATGCTTTCCAAATTGGAGGTACCTTTTTTAGCACTTCTTTGGCTGCACGCTCATCAACAAAGGAGCAAAACACGCACGCACCCGACCCGGTCATCCTCGCCTCTCCGTAAACTGCGAGCCATTCTAAGGCGTCCGCAACTGGAGGGAATAGTTTGGTAGCGACCACCTGTAGATCGTTCCCCCCGAAACCTATAGGATCTCTGGAAAAGTCCGATATTTTGACGGGTTTCGAATCCCTTGTCAATTCCTGTGAGCCGAAAATTGCCGCCGTGGGCACTACAATACCCGGCTCAATCACCACGAACCAGCAATCTGGCGTAGCAAGCGGCGTCATATCCTCGCCTACGCCTTCTGCGAATGCATTTTGGCCAAAAATAAAAAAGGGGACATCCGCGCCCAATTGCAAGCCTAGCACCATCAATTGCGCACGACTGAGTCCAGCCTGCCAAAGATGATTAAGCGCCATCAAGGTTGTTGCTGCATCGGAGGATCCTCCACCTAGGCCGCCACCCATCGGCAAGCGCTTCTCGATAACAATATTCGCACCTGGCATTGCGGCCCCGACTTTCTCAACGACATGCTCCTGCAATAATTTCGCCGCACGTACAATCAGGTCCGAAGCCTCCGGTATACCCGGCAATTCGGTGACGCGCGCGATCACGCTATCGTCGCGCACTTCAAAGCACAATAAATCGCCATAATCGATCAGTTGAAATGCGGTTTGCAAGAGGTGATAACCATCGGGACGACGTCCTGTGACATGCAAAAATAAATTGAGCTTGGCTGGTGCAAGACAGTTTTTCAGTATGCTACGCATAAAGTCTTTGATATTTTTCTACTCGTGTTACTGCTCGCGTTACTACTCGTCAATGACGATACGGATCGATACATCACCCGCTTGCGCGGTAGTACGCTCCAGGTCAATACGTTTCGGGGCATTCAATTGCGCCGAACGTTCTTGCCAACTTTGGTAGTGAATGTGCCAGCCATCTGCAGTAGTTACCTCATTGGCTTGGGGCGTAGCAACAAATTTTTTCCCCTTGGCATCCAGGACAAAACCTTGCAGCCAATCGCGCAAACCTGCGATTGGCAAGGGCCAACCCAACACTTCTGCCGCCAGCAGATCAGCATTGGCAGCAACTCGTGGGGGCCTGCCTGCTTGGGTCAGCGCTGTCGTTTGTGGAGTAGCCTTAATAACGGCAATCGTCTGCCCTAAGGGAGAAAGTAATGTGACAGTAGTCGAGTCGGCAGCTTGACTCCACATAAAGTTGCCATGCAACGCCTCATCATTTCCTTGACGTTGGTAGCGCACAGAAAGCCGCCCGGTCAATTCAATAGCATCTAGGTAATTGCGCACTTGGATGCCTTGAGCAGTATCCGGCACATGCTGCGTCGGGGAACTGACGCCACAGGCCATCAAAAATAGTGAGGGCACAATCGCAAATAAACCATTGAACACGCCGTAACGCCCCTGATTTTTTTTCACCACCGGCAAAATTTGCATGGATGAACCCATAAAGAACCTTCCAATTATCTGATAACAAATATTTCATTTAAAAGTTACCTTAAGGCGTGCCAGCGTATTTTTCAAGACGATATTTGTGGGATCTTTCACCTCGGCTTCACGCCATATCTTCCTTGCTTCGCTTTCATTACCTTTGGCCCACAACACCTCACCAAGATGAACGGCTATTTCCGGATCTGGCCTCATAGCGTACGTACGTCGTAACAACATCTCTGCTTCGGCTAAACGATTTAATCGAAACTGCACCCAGGCCATGCTATCCAAAATAAAAGGGTCTTCGGGCGCAAGTTTGAGTGCTTTTTCAATGAGTGTTTGCGCCTCTTCCAGTCGAAGTCCACGATCAGCCAATGAGTAACCCAACGCGTTGTACGCGTGCTGATTTTCAGGTGCGAGTACGATGACTTTGCGCAAAGCGCTCTCCATCACATCTAAACGATTGAGTTTTTCCACGGTCATCGCATAGTCATACAGCAAATCTGTCTCATCTGGAAAACGCTTAAGACCCAACTCGAGCCTTCCACTTGCTTCAGCGAGCTGCCCCGCATCGCGCAATAGCTGCGCGTCGGCCAAGATAATTTGGACTTGTTGACGCTGATCTTGAGGGTCAACCTCCTGCAACAACTTTCGCGCGGCAACGAGATCGCCGCGCTTTCCGATCAGCTGCGCACGCTTGATCTGCGTGCCAAAATAAAGCGGATTTTTTTGCTCGGATAAATCCACTTTGGCAAGCAGTTGTAGTGCTGTTTCAATGTCCCCCCGATCTTCTGCAATTTGCGCTAGCAACCACAAAACCTGTATGGGTCCAAGTCCTTCGCCTGGGTGCGCTTCCAGCTGTTTCAGGTAATTCGAGAAATAGGCTTCAGCTCCCTTCATGTCATCGGACTGAGCACTTAATATGCCCAGCGCATACAGCACGTTCAAATCATCGGGTTGCGCTTTTAAAAGCAACTCAAATTCGGCGCGTGCTTGCGCGAATTTTTTTTGCTCCGACAAGATACGCGCATATGCGATCCGCACTTGTCGCGCTGTAGGGTATGCGCTCAAAAAGAGCGCAAGTTGCTTGACAGCCGTATCCGGGTCGGTAGCTGCTTGTGCGACAGTCAATGCAGCCAATTCTGAATCAGGCTGCTGCTTCAACGCAGCCCGGCCTTCCATCAATGCACGCGTATTGTCGCCATTGCCCAGTGCACTTTGCGCCAAAGCCAGATGCGCTTCCAAAGTGGTGCCATACGGCCCCAGCAGATTTTCCAGCATAGCAAACGCTGCTGCCTTGTCCTTGGCAAGCGCTAACATGCGCTGAGTCCGAAATATCAATGCGGCGCGATTTTGCACGGAAGCTTGACTCAATTGCTCAGCAAAAACCAGCTGCGCTTCAACCATCTTGTCGTTGACAACCAAAAAACTAAGGTAATAATGATTCGCCTCTTCGGAATGCGGCGCCAATTCTCGCCACAATCGAACCGCTAACAAGGCCTCAGCACCTTGCCTGGCACTTAATGCCATTTCGGCTGCGCGATGCGCAATTCGCGCATCCCGCGTTTGCTGTGCCAGATTCAATAACGTAATGTAGGCGCCCTGCCATTCGCCACGTTGAAATGCAATTTCCGAAGTGGTCAGTTTATAAAAAATTTCTGGGGTAAGTACCATTGAAGGTAAAGGATCTTCGGCACTTGCCATCAGATTCTCGCTCGACTGTACCGGATTCGATAGTGCCGCTGTCGCCCCCCCTGGGAACGGGGCCATCACAGGGGTAGAAACTGTCGTGCATGCAGACAAGATAGCCGAGAGGATTACAATGGCAAAAACTTTTTTCAAGGCAGTGTCCAAATGAGGGAGCAAATCGGGAATTTTACGCTCAACGCCAGTATCTCGTGCACTATTGATAGTGTAAGTTTCTTGTGAGTACTCGTTTGGAAATAATCCGGTATTTTGGGCGCTGCGGGCCGGATGCAATACAAAACGTTCCACTCATCACAATGGGAGCACTGCACACACGGAACAACACGGTAATCAGGGACGCCCGAAATACCGGATTATTTTTGAACGAATATTTATGCCTGAATTACCAGAAGTAGAAGTCACACGACGCGGTGTTGCGCCCTACCTGGAGGGCCAGGTTGTCGATACCGTTGTTATGCGCCGCAGCGGATTACGCTGGCCATTTCCCGTGGATCTGGCGCAAACCCTGCGCAACCAGACTATTCGTTCGCTAGGGCGTCGCGGCAAATATCTGCTCATCAAATTTGACCACGGCACATTAATTATTCATCTCGGTATGTCGGGCCATTTGCGCATCCTACCTCTGACAACACCCGCCCAAAAGCATGATCACTTTGATTTGATCGTAGAAAAACAATTGATGCGCATGACCGACCCACGTCGCTTTGGCGCAGTCTTGTGGCATGGATGCGACGAAGGCTTGGTGGAGGAGCATGTGCTACTCCACCATCTCGGCGTCGAGCCACTGGAAGCGTTATTTTCGGCGCAACTTTTACATCAACAAAGCCGTAAACGCAGCGCCCCCATTAAGCAAGTATTACTATCAGGCGATATTGTGGTTGGCGTCGGCAATATCTATGCGTGCGAAAGCTTATTTCGGGCAGGTATCAATCCCAAAACACCCGCACAGCGTATCAGCCTGACGCGGTATGAAAAACTGGCACAAGCAATTCGCCATATTTTAGCCAACGCAATTGAACACGGGGGCAGCACGTTGCGCGATTTCCTCGGTGCCGATGGACAAGCGGGATATTTCCAACAATCTTATTTCGTCTACGATCGAGCTGGACAGCCCTGTCGCCTATGCAAAGGCCATGTGCGTCAGATTAAGCAAGGACAACGTTCGACGTTTTATTGCGTGAATTGCCAAAAATGAACTTGGCCGGATAATTCACGGCAATGCTTGCGAACTTGCGATACAGAGGAGAAAATTACCCCAATCAAAACATATTCGGTTAAATTTATAGCTAAGAAATCGCACTATTGATCATAAATCAGGAGGAATGTAAATTGTTTGTCTAATTTCGTAGCTGATTTACATAAGCCCGATAAGGTCCTAGGGTAATATAATCGCTTCATAGAGTCGACACCACGAAATAATCCAGACTAGACAACATGGGGAGTTTTTTAGTGTACGACACCAAGACAACAACGCAAGTGGGGGCAATGTGAGCAATCTGGTACAACAATTCCAGGAATATAGCGACTGGCGCAAAAATGTGTTAACTGCGCTAGCCAAATACCGTGCTTGGGTCAGCGAATCGGATTTGTCCGATGTCGCCAGCGACCAGCGTTTCGACCGGATACAAGGCCGCTTAGCTGAAGACAAGCTATCTATCGCCTTTGTTGCAGAATTTTCTCGCGGAAAATCTGAACTTATCAATGCCATGTTTTTCGCCGATTATGGGCAACGCATTCTTCCTTCATCGGCTGGTCGCACAACCATGTGTCCCACCGAATTACTCTACGACGAAACCTTTCCACCGTGTATTCGTTTGTTGCCGATTGAAACCCGTGCCGAAAATCTCTCTACCAGCGAGTTCAAGGCACAAAGCCAGGTCTGGACAGTCCTACCGCTTGACATCAGCTCAGGCGAAGGCATGATCGAAGCATTTAAACAAGTCAGCTTAACTAAAACTGTGCCGATTGAGGAAGCAAGGTCGTACGGTTTATACGACGAAAACGACCCCGACGTTGCTATAACGGTCGATGATCAAGGAAGGGTGGAAATATCCTTATGGCGTCACGCCATTATCAATTTCCCCCATCCACTTTTGAAAGATGGGCTGATCATTCTTGATACGCCGGGCTTAAATGCGATCGGTACCGAACCAGAACTAACGCTCAATCTTATTCCCAATGCTAATGCCGTACTGTTCATCCTTGCGGCCGACACGGGCGTGACCAAAAGTGACATCGACGTCTGGCGTCAACATATCGGCGCAGGACCGGGACGCATGGTGGTGTTAAATAAAATTGACAGCATGTGGGACGAATTGCGTAGCGAGGAAGAAGTCGATCAACAAATCGCCAAACAAGTAAGCAGTGTGGCGCAAATGCTCTCACTGGACGAAAATCAGGTTTTCCCCGTTTCCGCACAAAGAGGACTGGTGGCAAAAATCAATAACGATGCCACCCTTTTGAACAAAAGCCGTTTGCCCGCATTAGAAAATGCATTGTGCAATGAACTTATCCCAGCAAAACAGCACATTATCCGCACGCAACTCGCTTCCGATATTACCGCTTTGATCGCGGCGCAGAACACTTTATTCTCTGCACGCAACCGCAACATCGTCGAACAATTATTTGAGCTGAAAAGCCTGCGAGGGAAAAATAAGAACGTAGTAGAGCATATGATGAAACGCATCGATGCGGAGAAAAAAGAATTTGATGGGAGCCTGTTTAAATTGCAGGGAACACGTTCTGTTTTTGCGCGTTTATCGACTGAAGTCTATACCAGCCTCGGCATGAATATTTTAAAAGACGAGGTCAAGAAAACGCGTGAGGCAATGCAGAAAAGCCGTTTCTCGGCTGGCTTGCGCGAAGCAGTGGCCCAATTCTTTGAACAAGCCAAACACAACCTGACCATGTCTGATAAAAAAACTGAGGAAATTACTCAGATGATGTCGGTAATGTACCGAAAATTTTCAACCGAGCATGGTTTGGCGCTGTCTCAACCGATGCCGTTTTCCCTCGAGAAATATATTCAGGAAATCATCATGATCGAAGGGGTTTATCAACGTCAATTTGGAACCTCGACCTTGTGGACACATAGCCGCGTGGTGCTGATGCAAAAATTTTTCGATTCGATAGCCTCACGCGTAAAGCAAAATTTTCTTTTGGCTAATCGTGACGTAGAAGCGTGGCTGAAAGTCATTATGGCGCCCGTTGAAGCACAAATTCGTGAACATAAAGATCAGCTGAAACATCGTATGCTATCCATCCAACGCGTTCATCTGGCAACCGACAGCTTAGAGGAAAAAATTCAATCTTTTGAAGAATTGCAATCCGGCTTGGAAAAGAAGAAAAAAGAATTGGCCACACTTGAGGCAATGTTGCAGGCTGTTATCGATGCGGGACAAGCGCAGCTAGAGGCTGCGGCGTAGAGTGAAACATGCTGTAGATAGAAGCTATGCCGATAACACGGAGAATTTTGCCGATGCCACTTTTTCCGATGCGGTGATTCACTGGCAAGAACAACATGGCCGTCACACATTACCGTGGCAAAAAACCCGGGATGCCTATCGTGTTTGGCTCTCCGAAATCATGCTTCAGCAGACTCAAGTCGCTGCCGTTATTCCCTATTACCAACGATTTCTGGAGAGATTCCCCACCCTCAAAGTACTTGCCGCAGCACCGTCAGAAGCAGTGATGGCGCATTGGAGCGGATTGGGTTACTACTCACGTGCCCGCAATCTGCATCAGTGCGCACAACACGTAGTTGCCGAGTATGATGCAGTCTTTCCACGTGATCCTGCATTGTTAATACAATTGCCGGGTATTGGACGTTCTACTGCAGCTGCCATAGCCGCCTTCTCTTATGGCACACGGGCTGCGATCCTCGATGGCAACGTCAAACGAGTGTTTTCTCGCGTGTTTGGTGTCGACGGATATCCTGGTGCCAAACGGGTTGAAGACCAACTGTGGCAACGCGCCGAGGCACTCTTACCGGAAAACGGTGTAGAAACCTATACCCAAGGTTTGATGGACCTGGGTGCGACACTATGCACCCGCACTAAACCTGCGTGCACAGCCTGCCCCATCATGACCCGTTGTGTTGCGCTGGCTACTGACCGTGTGCATGAATTGCCGATGCGTAAACCCAAAAAGGCACTCTCTGAAAAACACGTCACGATGCTAGTCATCGTTAAAGACAATCAGGTATTAATGCAGAAACGACCGCCGCACGGCATTTGGGGTGGACTGCTATCGCTACCCGAGCTTGGTGGACAGCAAATCGGGCTAGCCCAAAATATCGAACTCGATCCACACGCGGTTGAACGCGCGCTTATGCCATTTGGCGTGATAGCATCCAAGGAGAACCTCAGCCCATTTACGCATGTATTTACCCATTTCAAGTTGTACATCGCGGCCATTAAAATAACGTTATCGCGTCGCCTAGATATTGCCGGTCAGACCGACCATCTTTGGATCAATATGGAAGACTTGCCAAAGGCGCCTTTGCCAGCACCTGTCAAAAAATTGTTGCTCAACCTATTGCTTAATACTTAGTCGGCCAAATTTGAGAAATCGGCGCTTAGTGTCCCGACAATTCACGGTGGCGAAGTACGACACACTCACTTGCCTGAAAATATTCGGCCATCCGCTCCGCCATATATACAGATCGGTGTTGACCACCAGTGCAACCCAATGCCACCGTTAAATAACTACGGTTGTCGGCCTTAAAAGACGGCAACCATTTTTCGATAAATTGACGGATATCATTGAGCAACTCAACCGCGCTTTCCTGTGCCTCCAAAAATGCGATGACGGGGGCATTCTTGCCATTCAGCGGGCGCAAAATGAGGTCGTAATGAGGATTAGGTAAGGCGCGAACATCAAATACAAAATCTGCATCTAGCGGCACACCCAATTTGAATGCAAATGATTCAAAGAATAATGTCAGAGGCGCACGCTCTATTTCAATCAATTCCTTAATCCACGCACGTAATTTATTCGCACTAAGATCGGAAGTATCAATCACATGGCCCAAACGCTCGATATCGGAAAGCATCTCTCGTTCCTCCAATATGCATTCAATCAAGGTACGACGTGAGGAAGGATTTTGATTGGGATTTAAACGGTGTGAAAGCGGATGACTGCGCCGTGTTTCAGAAAAACGTGCTACCAAAGAATGGGTATTTGCAGTTAAAAACATCACTTTGACATCGTGCCCCTGCACATTGAGTGTAGCAACATACCCCGGCAGCCCCGCCAGGGAATGCGAGCTGCGTGAATCCATAGAAACCGCAAGTGCTAAGGTGCCCTCATTTACCAGCGTAGTCACGAGTGCGGGCAACAAAGCGGGCGGTAGATTATCGACGCAATAATAACCCGCATCTTCGAGCACATTGAGTGCTACAGATTTTCCAGAACCCGAGATACCTGTGATGAGAACAATACGCATAGTCTGTAATAATGCGGCAAAATACAGTCAACGATGGATAAAGAAACGTGCGATTAATCTCCGCTCATCGCCAGCCGTTGTCGCTCGACGAATTCTTGCAAAGTATCAATTCCGCGTAGTTGTAAAATTGTATTGCGCACAGCAGCTTCCAGCAGCACAGCAATGTTACGTCCGGCTGCAACAGGAATTACCACTTTGCGGATCGCCAAGCCAAGTACTTCTTCGATCGGATAATGAAACGGCAATCGTTCAAGCTCCTCCTCCAATGCACTGCGGCGTACCAGGTGCACGATCAACTTCAAGCGCATTTTGCGACGCACTGCAGTCTCGCCAAAGATAGCTTTAATGTCCAACAATCCCAAACCACGCACTTCGAGCAAATTTTGTAACAGTGTCGGACACCGCCCTTCGATCATATTGGGCGCAATGCGTGAAAATTCGACTGCGTCGTCAGCCACTAGGCCGTGACTGCGCGAAATCAACTCCAAACCCAGCTCACTCTTGCCCAAACCAGACTCCCCCGTAATCAATACCCCGACACCGAGTACATCCATAAAAACCCCATGCATAATGACGCTTTGGGCTAATTTTTTCGATAAATATACGCGTAGATAATCGATCACTTCAGCTGCTGGGAGCGGCGTCGAGAATAAGGGAAGATTTTTCTCTTCGCAGATGGCCAAAATATCAGCGGGCGCATCGAGACCTTGAGCAATAACGAAGGCGGGTGGATGTCCGCCTACCAACTCTTCAATATGAGACTTGCGCGATGCTGGCTTCAGTCGCTGATAATAGTGAATTTCCTGATGCCCGAATACCTGAATGCGTCCGGGATGAATCAAGTTCAAATGTCCTACTTGGTCGGCGGCTGACGCTGTGTCTCCAGAAATGAGTCGCCCGCCGCCAGAAGAACCGGCAAACCAAGCCAGCTGCATTGCCTCACGATTGTCGTCGTAAAGTCGTTGTATGGTCAGCGGCGTCGGTGATGAGGGCATAGGAAAGTTAAGTGTACGGTGTCAGGATAAATGAGCACCATGCAAGTTTGGTTGCCACGTAACGATGCGACTGTAAACAGACGCCGGATCGGGGTCATCTGTGATGGCATTGCGGAATGTGTCATCCGAAAACATTTCAGCGATCTCAGACAAAATTTCCAAATGCTGCTGCGTCACATTGTCAGGAATCAAAAGGAAAACGAGTAACTTGACCGGTTGCCCATCTGGGGACTCAAAAGGAATAGGATCGGAAAGTCGCACAAAAGCGGCCAATGGCGCTTTCAAGCCCTTAATTCTGCCATGCGGAACGGCAACGCCATGTCCAAGTCCCGTCGATCCCATGCGCTCACGTGCGAACAAATTGTCGGATACGGATGCGCGTGCAATACCGGAATTATTTTCAAATAGGAGCCCGGCTTGCTCAAAAGCACGCTTCTTGCTGGACACATCGAGACCCAAGGCGACGTTATTAGGAGATAATATTTTGGCGAGATTGGTCATGAATACAATAGGAGACAGCAAATAATGGTGCGTCGCACAACAGAAGCTTCCGTTGCGAATTATAGGCCTCTTTACGGCCTTACGTCATACGTAAATAAAAATCGCAATAAACTCTCACATAAAAAAGTTACTAGCCCTTCCCGGTACTGCAAAATAAAGGTTACTGTCTGGCACTGCGTAAATTTGATGGGCCCCGTCCCATTGTAAAATTACTGCGCCACGGATTAATATCAAGCCCGCCGCGCCGGGTATAACGCGCATAAACCGCGAGTTTTTGTGGTTTGCATTCACGCAATATGTCCATGAAAATCCGCTCCACGCATTGCTCGTGAAACTCGTTGTGCTCACGGAAACTGATCAAATACTTCAACAGTCCCTCTTGGTCAATTTGCGCGCCGACATAATGTATTTGTACGCTCGCCCAATCGGGTTGCGCGGTTACCAGGCAATTTGATTTCAGCAAATGCGACACCAATTTCTCTTCTATCGGCGGCTGCGTCCAATCCGCATGCAACAAAGACGGGACGGGCGTGTATTGCGTAATCTCCACATCGAGTCTGTCCAACAACAGACCCTCCATCTCCTCCATTTTAAGCGTCGAAAAACTTTCCTGTGGTGTCAAAACAATGTGTGCCGCAGCACCGAATCGAGCAGACAAATCGGCTTGTAATAAGGCCTGCAACACGTCAGGATTAACCAGTCGCGTCTGATTAAATGAATTGAGATAGAGCTTGAATGACTTGGACTCTATGATGTTGGGGGAATCTGCCGATATCGTTAACGTAGCAATCGCCACTTGTGGCTTGCCCCGCAGATTAAGCCACGATAACTCATACGCATTCCAAATATCGACGCCGAAAAATGGCATTGTGCCAGTGATGTTGAGTTCGTCCCGTTTATCCTTGCGCGCAATGGCAAACAGCAACGATGGGTCGTATTGCGACTGGTAGTTGGTCGGCCTGCCGAGCGCGGAGGATTCTGGGTTAAGTGGTTGTATCATCAGTAATGCATGGCAAAAACCATCAACCTAAAAATAGTTTATAGACCGGATTGGCGCTTTCATCCAGATAACGGTATCCCAGGGTGGCCAAAAATTCTCGAAATGCCTTCATTTCTTTTTTGGGTACTTGTAGCCCGACCAAAATCCGACCTATATCCCCCCCCTGATTGCGGTAATGAAACAGGCTGATATTCCAGTTCGGTGCCATGCTGTCGAGAAAGCGCATCAGCGCGCCTGGACGCTCTGGAAACTCGAATCGGTACAACAATTCATCCTGAGCCAGCGCGCTCTTGCCACCGACAAGATGGCGAATATGTAATTTGGCTAGTTCATCGTGAGTCAAATCGAGCGTTTTGAAGCCGTGCTTGACGAAATTTTTGGTGATTTTTTCAGGCTCATCCCGATTAGCGATCTGCATTCCAACAAATACATGCGCCTCTTTAGGATCATTGATGCGGTAATTAAATTCAGTCACACTGCGGGGACCGATCAACTCGCAAAAGCGTTTGAAGCTGCCGCGCTCTTCGGGAATAGTGATGGCAAATACCGCTTCGCGCGCCTCACCGATGTCAGCGCGCTCTGCTACAAAACGCAGACGGTCGAAATTCATGTTGGCACCACAAGCAATAGTGATCAGCGTTTCATTTTTCAGCGGTTTTCTTGCGAGGCGTGCGCGTTCGATATACGCCTTGGCACCAGCAACGGCCAATGCGCCGGAAGGTTCGACGATACTCCGTGTGTCTTGGTACACATCCTTGATCGCTGCACACACTGCATCGGTATCAACCAAGATAATTTCATCGACATACATCTTGGCTAAACGAAAGGTTTCTTCTCCTACCAACTTCACCGCGGTGCCATCGCAGAACAAACCAACATCAGGCAAGGTGATGCGCCGCCCCGCTTTGAGGCTGCGCGCCATAGCATCGGAGTCGGTCGATTGAACACCAATGATTTTAATATCCGGCCGGATTTGCTTCACATAGGAGGCCACGCCTCCAATCAACCCTCCGCCACCGATAGCGACAAAAATCGCGTGAATAGGCTCTTGGTGCTGGCGTAGGATTTCCATGCCGATAGTGCCTTGACCGGCTATCACATCTGGATCATCAAAGGGATGAACGAATGTCAGTTTTTCTTTTTTCTCCAGTGTGAGAGCATGGTTATAAGCATCCGTATAGGAATCACCAAATAAAACGACTTCACCTCCACGCGCCTTAACTGCATCTATCTTTACCGGCGGTGTCGTAGTAGGCATAACTATCACCGCTCGACATCCCAATTTTCTCGCAGACAATGCCACACCTTGTGCATGATTGCCGGCCGAGGCACAAATGACACCACGCTTTAGCTGGGCCGGGGTCAGGTGCGCCATCTTGTTGTAAGCACCGCGCAGCTTAAAGCTGAACACGCTTTGGGTATCTTCGCGCTTGAGATAAATCTGATTATCCATCCGTTCAGACAGATTTAAAGCCAGTTCCAAGGGTGTTTCACTCGCCACATCGTATACACGGGCGGTGAGGATTTTCTTGAGGTAGTCGGGGGTCATAAAATTAAAAGGACGTTAGGTGCGGATCATTATAATGGACGTTTTTCCTCAGGTACTTTAAGTCTCCATGATTGAATTCGCAATCCATTGGTTGCTCGCAGCAATAGCGGCTCCCAAAGTCAGCCTAACCGCCATTTTCATCATCAGTTTTATCTCAGCAACGCTAGTGCCAATGGGATCGGAACCAGCGGTGTTTGCCCTCATTAAAACCAACGAAGCCTTGTTTTGGCCCGTCATTTTAGTTGCCACTTTGGGGAACACATTGGGTGGCGCCCTCAATTATTGGATGGGTTACGGCGCTAAAGTAGCCTTTGCAAAGGAGCGAGAAAGTCGTTGGTTTACCTGGCTCACACGCTTCGGATCGAAAACAATGCTATTCGCTTGGCTACCCATCATTGGTGACCCCTTATGCAGCTTAGCAGGCTGGTTAAAATTACCCTTTTGGCCCTGCACCATTTACATGGCAATCGGGAAATTTGTTCGCTACGTTGCAATAACGACCTTGCTGTTGAGCATACCAAAGGGGTTTTGGCGTCAGATTGCCGTGTCGTTTTCTTAAAAAATTCGACACTACTCCAATTTACAATGAACGCACTACAAAGCCATGCCGCGTGGTGCAACGCAATACGATAAAATGATGCTTTATGGTTTAAGTGGCACTTCTGCAAATGAGTCCCGCTTCAACTTTGATGCATCAACTCAAACAGTACGCCAATGAACGCTCCCGCACAAATTCAAGCCCTGCTTTCCGAGACGCCTGTTGGCGCGCCCCCAACACGATTGCGAGAAATTCCTTACAACTACACCTCGTTCTCCGATCGCGAGATCGTGATTCGTCTACTCGGCGAAAAAGCCTGGACACTACTCGATACCTTGCGCGGAGCGCGCCAAACCGGCCGTTCTGCCCGCATGTTGTATGAAGTACTCGGCGACATTTGGGTAATGCAACGCAACCCGTATTTGCAGGACGACATGCTCGACAACCCAAAGCGACGTCAAAACCTAATCGATGCGCTCAACCATCGCTTGGCAGAAGTGGATAAACGTCGCATCACCACAGATGTCGCCGACAGCATTGATCCGACCTCGATTGAAGAAGCTAAGACACGCAGTACCAGCGTGGAAGCCTTGCTGCACGCCGCCAGAAAAGCGGTGGCCAGTTTTGGCGAACAATTCCGTAGCACTTACGATTTGCGCAAACGTGCTAACAAAGTACTTGGCCGCTACACTGCCAAAGACAATATCAAGTTCGACGGCCTGTCCCGCGTATCACATGTGACGGACGCGACCGACTGGCGAGTTGAATATCCGTTTGTCGTACTCACGCCTGATTCCGAAGATGAAATGGCCGGTCTGGTCAAAGCTTGTATCGAACTAGGCCTAACCATCATTCCACGCGGAGGCGGAACCGGTTATACCGGCGGCGCGATTCCCCTGACGCCTTTGTCGGCCGTTATCAATACGGAAAAACTGGAACAACTCGGCGCAGTCGAAATGACCATGTTGCCAGGTGTAGATCGTGAATATGCGACTATTTATTCGGGTGCAGGTGTAGTGACGAAGCGCGTCTCGGATGCAGCCGAAAAAGCTGGCTTCGTATTTGCAGTCGATCCAACCTCCGCTGAAGCATCCTGCATCGGCGGCAATGTAGCAATGAATGCGGGTGGCAAAAAAGCCGTGTTATGGGGCACCGCGCTTGACAATCTCGCTTCGTGGCGCATGGTCGATCCAAACGGTGACTGGCTGGAGGTCACACGATTAGAGCACAACCTGGGCAAGATCCACGATGCGCCGGTCGCCAAGTTCAAGCTGGAGTGGACGCATCCACAGCCTAATGGAAAAACGAGGCTGCCTACGCAACCATTTAAAACCGAGATCCTCGAAATCCCCGGCCGCAAGTTTCGCAAAGAAGGGTTGGGCAAGGATGTTACAGATAAATTCCTCGCTGGATTACCAGGGATTCAAAAAGAAGGCTGTGATGGTTTGATTACATCAGCTCGCTGGATTCTGCACAAGATGCCAAAATTTACACGCACGGTTTGCCTGGAATTCTTCGGGCAGGCACGCGATGCAATTCCGTCGATTGTCGAGATCAAGGATTACCTCGACGCTGAGACTAAAAAAGGTGGTGCGATTCTGGCGGGACTGGAGCATCTGGACGAGCGTTATCTGCGCGCAGTCGGCTATGCGACCAAATCCAAACGCGGCGTCTTGCCAAAGATGGCGCTGTTCGGCGACATCGTCGGCGACGATGAAAATGCCGTTGCACAAGCCGCATCCGAAGTAGTACGCATCGCCAACACCCGCGTCGGCGAAGGCTTTGTCGCCGTCAGTCCCGAAGCACGCAAAAAATTCTGGCTCGACCGCGCCCGCACTGCCGCTATTGCCAAGCATACTAATGCTTTCAAAATCAACGAAGATGTGGTGATTCCGCTCAATCGCATGGGCGAATACACCGATGGCATCGAGCATATCAACATCGAACTGTCGATTAAGAACAAGCTCGAATTGATGGATCAGTTACGCGCTTATTTTGCTGCTGGTAATCTACCCGTGGGAAAAAGTGAGGATGCCGCTGGCGACGATATTCCCGATGCAGAAATGCTGGAAGACCGCGCGGCACAAGTGGATCAGTTGCTCACCACCACCCATGCGCGCTGGACTTATTTGTTGAGAGAAATCGATACGCCACTGGCCCAGGCAAAAGAAGCACTATACACATTGGGATTGGGGAAATTAGACCCGATTTTTGAGGAGCGGTTACAAACGCAGCCGGATGCAACAGTATTCGATGTGCTGCAAGACCGTACAGTGCGCGTGTCATGGAAACATGAAATCCGTGCGCAACTACGCCAAATTTTTAGTGGCGGGGCATTCAGGCTGATTCTGGAAGAATGCACGGCGATCCACAAACGGGTGTTGCGCAGCCGCGTGTTTGTCGCGCTGCATATGCATGCTGGCGACGGCAATGTACACACAAATATTCCCGTCAATTCCGACAATTACCCAATGCTGCAAGATGCCCATGCCGCAGTGGCACGCATCATGACGTTGGCGCGTTCACTTGATGGCGTAATCTCGGGAGAGCATGGAATTGGAATTACCAAACTTGAATATTTGACTGAAGAAGAAATCGGCGAATTTCGTGCTTATAAAAAACGTATCGACCCTGAAGGTCGTTTTAACAAAGGTAAATTGCTCAATCTGGAAGGCTTGGGAGCCGACCTGCGCAACGCCTATACGCCATCGTTCGGTTTAATGGGCCACGAGTCACTCATCATGCAGCAAAGTGATATTGGCGACATTGCTCACAGTATTAAAGATTGTCTGCGTTGCGGCAAATGTAAACCGGTATGCGCCACCCATGTGCCCCGTGCCAACTTGCTCTATTCACCGCGCAACAAAATTCTAGCGACATCGTTGCTGGTGGAAGCCTTTCTGTATGAGGAACAAACGCGCCGTGGCATCTCGATCAAACACTGGGAAGAGTTCGAAGATGTGGCTGCTCATTGCACTGTATGCCATAAATGTTTAACGCCCTGTCCGGTCGATATCGATTTCGGCGATGTGTCAATGAACATGCGAAACCTTTTGCGCAAGATGGGGAAAAAATCGTTCAACCCCTACACTAGTGCAGCCATGTTTTTTCTAAATGCCAAGGACCCTGCGACCATCAATGCTACGCGCCAGATCATGACTGGCGTAGTTTTTAAGGCACAGCGCCTAGGGCACGAAGTGCTGAAAAAATTCGCCAAGAAACAAACCAAAGCACCGCCAGCATCGCTCGGTAAACCACCGATCAAAGAACAGGTCATTCACTTCATTAACAAAAAGATGCCGGGCAATTTGCCGAAAAAAACTGCACGCGCCTTGCTCGATATTGAAGACGACAAAATTGTTCCCCTCATCCGTGATCCCAAAACCACGACCGCCGATACAGAATCCGTTTTCTATTTTCCAGGCTGTGGTTCTGAACGCCTGTTTTCACAAGTTGGATTAGCTACCCAAGCCATGCTCTGGAATGTCGGCGTGCAGACCGTGCTGCCTCCAGGCTATTTGTGTTGCGGTTACCCCCAGCGCAGTGCAGGACAATACGACAAAGCCGAAAAAATCATTACCGACAATCGGGTTCTGTTTCATCGCATGGCGAACACGCTCAATTATCTGGACATCAAGACTGTCGTCGTTTCTTGCGGTACATGCTATGACCAGCTGGCAACCTACCAATTCGATAAAATTTTCCCCGGCTGCCGCATCATCGACATCCATGAATTTTTGATGGAGAAAAATGTCAAGCTGGCCGCCGTGAGCGGCACCCGCTACATGTATCACGACCCTTGCCACACACCGATGAAGTTGCAAGATCCTTTGAAGACGGTCAATGCACTTATTAGCACCACCGACAACGTCAAGATCGAAAAAAATGATCGCTGTTGTGGTGAAGCTGGAACACTAGCCGCATCGCGCCCGGATATTTCGACTCAGATTCGTTTCCGTAAAGAAGAAGAAATGATCAAGGGCGCCGATAAATTGCGTGCCGATGGATTTGAGGGCGAGGTCAAAATTCTCACTTCCTGCCCGGCTTGTATGCAAGGATTGAATCGTTTTAACGATGACTCCGAAACCACGGCTGACTACATTGTTGTTGAAATGGCGAAACATATCTTGGGCGAAAATTGGTTGCCGGAGTACGTAGCCCGTGCCAACAATGGCGGCATTGAACGTGTGTTGGTCTAACAAATCATGAGCACAATTTTATCCTGTGAGTTATGCATCAGTGCCAACGTTGACATTACACCGCCTGCTTTTGGCGGTCTCGTTTGGCACAACGAAAAATTACGGGTGGTACTCGTTGACGATGTTGCGCATCCCGGTTTTTGTCGAGTAATCTGGAATGAGCACGCCAAGGAAATGACGGACCTGACGCCAACTGATCGTGTTTATTTGATGGACATTGTGTGGGAAGTAGAAGCGGCAATGCGAGCGGTGCTAAGGCCGGAGAAAATTAATCTCGCGAGTTTAGGTAACGTGGTGCCGCATCTGCATTGGCACGTTATTCCGCGCTTTACAAACGATGCCCATTTCCCCAGCCCGATTTGGTCCGAAGCACGGCGCGATCCAATTGGCTTGGCCCCACGTCTGGCATTGTTGCCAGATTTGGGCCGGGCTATTATCGAACGAATGCGCTAACTGCTAAGGAGTAGGCACAAAATGTCCAGCACCAAACACACACACGTACCAACCGCTATCACACTCCATAAGCAATCGCGTTTATTGGAATTGGCGTTCGATGATGACACCACTTTTTCTCTAAGTTTCGAATTGCTACGCGTATATTCACCGTCTGCCGAAGTGCGTGGGCATGGTGTTGGGCAGGAAGTTTTGCAAACGGGAAAGCGTGATGTCAGCATCAACGCCCTGGCTCCGGTGGGCAATTACGCCATACAACCTAGCTTCTCCGATGGTCACGATACGGGACTTTATTCTTGGGATTATCTTTATTCTTTAGGCCTGAATCAGGAGAAGCTTTGGCAAGATTATTTGCAGCGATTGCTTGCCGCTGGTTTTACTCATGATTCGGGGCGGGATGCCAACCCAGCACCAATGGCAACTGGTCACGGCTGCGGTAAAAAATACTAAACATACTTGCCCTTGCACGCTATCGAAGGAACATTTTCCCACCGTTGCTGCCTTCTATTTTTGAGATTGTTGTTGGGCGTAACTGAGTGATTCTATAAATTTTTCGACGTTTTGATAGCCGACCACCCGCGCTGCATCAATCTCGGAGCCACCTCGATCAAAGAAAATGATTCCGGGGGGGCCGAATAAGTTGAAGCGTTGCAGTATCTGCCGGTCGTCTAAATTATTCGCAGTCACATCAACTTGAAGCAGGACGAAATTTGCCAACGATTTTTGTACCCGGACATCAGAAAATGTGCGCTTTTCCATTTCCTTGCAAGCCACGCACCAATCGGCATAGAAGTCGAGCAGTATGGGATTTCGATTCGGCTGAGACAAGATGGTATCGAGTTGCGAAAGCGTTTTTATACGCTTAAATCGTAGTTTGGTTGAAGCAGGATCCCCCTCTCGCATAACGGTCTGTTGACGCGCCTGATCAGCGCCATGAAAGATCAATATGCCAGCCAATAAAAGGAGGGCCGCGCCACAACCCCTGGACACTTTTCCACTCTTTCCCGGATATAGCAAAAACACAGCATATCCCAGCAACAATACAATCCATGCCAGCAGATTGACGAAATTGGATATCAAGGGTGAGATTACCCATAGCGCCATCCCCAGCATAAGCACACCGAAAAATTGTTTCACCCCATTCATCCACTTACCAGCCCTAGGTAATAACGCCCCGGCAGAAATGCCTACCAACAGCAACGGTACGCTCATTCCGACAGCAATGGTCAGCAAGGCAAGTCCACCAAATAATGCGTCGCGGGTTTGTCCAATATAAAGTAGTACACCGGTGAGCGGAGCGGTAACACAGGGGCTGAGAATCAAAGCAGAAAGCAGACCCATCACAAATACGCCGGTGAATTTACCTGCCTTTTGATTCTTGGATATCCGCAACATCTTTTGCTCTATCGCTGCGGGCATATGCAAGTGGTAGACATCAAACATCGACAGTGCCAAAAACATGATTAAAATTGAAAAGCTGCCCAGCACCCAAGGATTTTGTAAATATCCAGACAATCCCTCCCCCAACAGACCGGAAGCGACGCCCAACCCGGTATACACAATTGCCATACCACTTGAGTAGGTCAGGGATAAGGCGAACGCCATGCGACGGCTAATCGATGCCCCCTCACCCACGATAATAAAAGAAAGTATCGGTACCATCGGCAGCACACAGGGAGTGAGCGAGAGCGCCAACCCAAACAGCAAAAAGAGGGGAAGAATCAGCAGTAATTTCTTCCCTTTTAAGATATCTCCAATTCCATTGGCGTTAAGCGTCAGCGCATCATTCAGCCTGGAATATATGCTGGCGGTATTTGAAATATTGACGGCTTCAGTAGCATGGCGAATCTCCTTTGGTGGGGCATGACTCGCATTAGAATTGTTCAAAGAAGACAATGAAACTTGCGAGGAGATGGGCGAATAGCACAAGCCTTTTTCGGCACATCCTTGGGCACTAGCATGCAGGGTAAAATTACCCATGCTCTCCACAGGTAATTTGATGGACACCGTACCGTTATAGGTCTCGACATTTTTCTGAAAGGTTTCATCAAATTTGACATGGCCCTGAGGGAATAGAGGAAAACCTACGGCCGCACCATCGGCCGAAAATTGAAACCGCTCGCGATACATATAGTAGCCATCTGCAATCACGTAGCGAACGGCAATGGTTTTTGCATCGACCATTTCCGCCGAAAATTTGAATGCCTGCTCTGGCTGTAAGAATTCGTCATCAGCTACGGCTGAGGTAACAGATAGAATCAACGTAAAAAACGTTACCCAAAACCATCGACTTTTCGTCATCAGCATCATCAATACATCCCGTCTTGAGAGAAGTGAATGCAAATGCACGCTTGGCCTATTTACCCAATTATTTAACATCAAATTCTTTTTTCAAGTAGAAAAGTCTCTTGGGATTTTAAGCCCATTTTTAAATCAACGACCAATTTGATGCAAACACACAAACATTGCTTTGCCAATTTATACTTATTGAGGAAGATTGCAAGAGCTATGCAAAAAATGAAAAAGCCAGGCTTAGCCTGGCTCCCTCTTTTAGCGAATTACATATCACTTAATTACACTTCGACCGCACCTTCAGTACCCTCTGCAACTTCGGGACGATCTAGCAATTCTACATACGCCATAGGCGCATTGTCACCGACACGAAAGCCCATTTTCAGAATGCGTAGATAACCACCATTGCGGTTGGCATAACGCGGCCCCAATTCGGCAAACAACTTGATCACCATTTCTCGATCACGCAAACGGTTGAATGCAAGACGCTTATTAGCAAGCGTGTCCGTCTTGCCAATCGTAAGGATAGGCTCAATAACACGGCGTAATTCTTTTGCTTTCGGCAATGTGGTCTTGATTGCTTCATGGCGCAACAGTGATACTGTCATATTGCGCAGCATTGCAAGACGGTGCGACGAGGTACGATTTAATTTACGGAGGCCGTGACGGTGGCGCATGGTACTTCCTTTCAGTTTAAGTTTAAATCCAGCTCTTCTATCGAATTAGCAGTAACTACCATTCGCGGACCGGTCAGTATTGAATTGCAGACTCAGCAGTACCCAAACCATTGCTTGGGCATTTCAGAAAAATTATTTCTCTAGGCCGGCTGGTGGCCAGTTCTCCAGCTTCATACCTAATGTCAAGCCACGTGAAGCGAGTACTTCCTTGATCTCATTCAAGGACTTACGTCCCAGATTGGGTGTCTTAAGCAGTTCGTTTTCGCTGCGTTGAATCAGATCGCCGATATAGTAAATGTTTTCCGCTTTCAGACAATTAGCAGAGCGCACAGTCAGCTCCAAATCATCCACTGGACGCAACAGGATAGGATCAACCATTGGTGCACGAGAGGGAGCTTCAGCAGCAGCTTCAGTACCTTCTAGCGCCGCAAACACGTTGAGTTGATCAACAAGTACTCTTGCGGACTGACGAATCGCCTCCTCAGGAGAAATAACCCCGTTAGTTTCAATATTGATGACCAACTTGTCCAGATCCGTACGCTGTTCAACACGGGCCGACTCAACGAAATACGATACCCGGCGCACTGGCGAAAACGAGGCGTCCAAAATAATACGTCCGATGGTTTTGTTCGTATCTTCGGATAAACGGCGTACGTTGCCCGGCACGTAACCACGCCCCTTTTCAACCTTAATCTGCATGTCAAGCTTGCCGCCAGCAGTCAAATGCGCAATCACGTGATCTGGATTAACCAACTCCACGTCATGCGGTAAGTCGATGTCGGAAGCGTAAATTGCGCCTTCACCTTCTTTTTTTAAAGTCAGTGTCACGGAATCACGGTTGTGGACTTTGAACACAACACCCTTCAAATTCAACAGCAAATCAACCACATCTTCTTGTACGCCATCTAAAGAGGAATACTCATGTACAACACCGGCAATCGTCACTTCAGTAGGGGCATAACCTACCATCGACGACAGCAATACACGACGCAACGCATTACCAAGCGTATGGCCATAGCCGCGCTCAAAAGGCTCCATCACCACTTTCGCGTGACCTGCGCCAAGTGCTTCAACATCAATAATGCGTGGCTTTAACAAACTGTTTTGCATGAAATGTCCTTTTCAATACCCTCGGTTCATTACGCCGATAAGGCTGATGGCACTATAAAAAATTCCACCTGTAAGCAAGTGAAACACGCACTAAAATTAACGGGAATACAGTTCGACAATCAATGATTCGTTAACGTCGTTAGCGAACTCATTACGATCTGGCATAGACTTGAAGGTTCCTTCCATTTTTTTAGCATCTACAGCAACCCACGATGCCATACCAACTTGCTCTGCCAAGGACAATGCCTCAACAATGCGAACCTGCTTCTTTGATTTTTCACGAACAGCAATGACATCGCCTGCCTTAACTTGATAGGAAGCAATGTTTACCACTACGCTATTGACTGTGAAGGCTTTATGACT
Organism: Oxalobacteraceae bacterium; assembly: GCA_025352145.1. Taxonomy (GTDB): domain Bacteria; phylum Pseudomonadota; class Gammaproteobacteria; order Burkholderiales; family Burkholderiaceae_D; genus JANXTY01. The sequence continues at coordinate 12,924 of JANXTY010000061.1, read as the reverse complement.
CACTAACTGACGACCTTCAGCACGTGTAGAGCCGAAGCCCATACGGTAAACAACATTATCAAGACGAGACTCCAGCAATTTCAGCAAGTTCTCGCCAGTACTGCCTTTACGGCGATCTGCTTCAGCAAAATAACGGCGAAACTGACGCTCCAAGATTCCGTACATGCGCTTCACTTTTTGCTTCTCACGCAACTGATTTCCGTAGTCAGAAGTGCGAGCACCAGACTTGACACCATGTTGTCCAGGCTTAACATCTAACTTACATTTAGAATCGAGCGAACGACGTGCGCTCTTAAGAAACAGATCCGTGCCTTCACGGCGAGAAAGCTTTGCTTTAGGTCCAATATAACGTGCCACGATGATTCCTTTTTATAAAATTGCGCCCCAAACAAATCGATCAAATACCAACAAATTCGCTAGGCGTTAGTCTGAGTGATAGTTCATCAGACGGTGGGCTTAAGAACAAAAACCCGCCAAGATCTTTGGCGGGTAACTTGCAGATACAGCAAAAATTATTTTAAATACGACGACGCTTTGGTGGGCGGCAGCCGTTATGCGGAACAGGTGTTACGTCCTGAATCTGAGTAATCTTAATGCCCAGATTATTCAAAGCACGTACAGCCGATTCACGACCCGGGCCTGGGCCCTTAATACGCACTTCCAAATTTTTTACACCACATTCGACTGCAACTTTGCCAGCTGCTTCTGCAGCAACCTGCGCAGCAAAAGGCGTCGACTTACGCGAACCTTTAAAACCAGCACCACCAGACGTTGCCCAAGAAAGCGCATTACCTTGACGGTCAGTGATGGTGATAATGGTATTGTTGAACGATGCGTGTACATGCGCGATGCCTTCAGCGACGTTCTTTTTAACTTTTTTCCGCACGCGAGCTGCCGCGGCGTTATTTGGTGCTTTTGCCATAATGATTTCCTTGAGTCCTGCTGCCAATCAAACTAAACGTTGATTATTTCTTCAGCGATTGTGCTGCCTTGCGCGGACCCTTACGAGTACGCGCATTAGTGCGAGTCCGCTGCCCACGACAAGGTAAACCTTTACGATGACGCAAACCACGGTAGCAACCCAAGTCCATCAAACGCTTGATGTTCATTGAGATTTCACGACGCAGATCGCCCTCAACGATGAATTTACCTATCTCATCGCGCAGCTTTTCCAACTCGCTATCATCCAGATCTTTGACCTTTTTTGTGGTCGAAACACCCGTCTTGTCGCAAATTTTTTGTGCGCGTGGGCGGCCAACACCATAAATGGCTGTCAAGCCGATAACGGTGTGCTGATGGTTGGGTATATTTACCCCTGCGATACGTGCCATTCGTTATTCCTCAATTAACCTTGACGCTGTTTATGGCGCGGTTCAATGCATATGACGCGAACTACGCCTTTGCGTTTAATGATCTTACAGTTACGGCATATCCGCTTAACTGATGCGAGAACTTTCATTGTTGCCCTCTTCTTTCACTTCTAGTTTGCGTTCAATTACTTAGTACGGAAAACGATACGTGCACGACTCAAATCATAAGGCGTCAATTCAACCGTCACCTTGTCACCAGGAAGAATGCGGATATAGTTCATGCGCATTTTTCCCGAAATATGACCAAGCACTACATGGCCATTTTCCAACTTCACTCTAAATGTTGCATTCGGTAGATTCTCAAGAATCTCGCCCTGCATCTGGATAACGTCGTCTTTTGCCATTCGGTCTGTTCGTTCTCCTGGGCGCTTATCGCGTTGGAATTCCGCCCTTGAAATTAGCTTTACGAAGTAAAGAATCGTACTGCTGCGACATGACATAATTTTGAATTTGCGCCATGAAGTCCATCGTCACTACTACAATAATCAGCAAGGAAGTTCCGCCAAAATAAAATGGCACTTTGTACTGAGCCTGCAAAAATTCTGGCAACAAACAAACCAAGGTGATGTAGACCGCGCCAGCCAAGGTCAGACGCATTAAAATTTTATCGATATAGCGGGCCGTTTGATCACCTGGCCGAATACCAGGAATAAATGCCCCACTTTTTTTCAAATTGTCCGCAGTCTCTTTACTGTTAAAAACCAAGGCTGTGTAAAAAAAACAAAAAAACACGATAGCCACTGCATATAACAAGGCATGAATCGGCTCACCAGGACCCATCGACGCTGCCAAATCCTTTAAGAAGCGAATAAACGGATTGGAAGCATCTTTGCCGGACGTAAACCAGCTTGTGATTGTCGCCGGAAACAGAATAATTGAAGAAGCAAAAATAGGAGGAATGACCCCTGCCATATTCAACTTCAACGGCAAATGACTGCTCTGCCCGCCATAAATTTTATTACCAACTTGACGTTTGGCGTAATTAACAAGAATTTTCCTTTGCCCGCGCTCAACAAAAACTACCAAGTAAGTAACAGCCGCAACGATCACGCAAATAAGCATTGCAATGCCCACATTCATGGAACCCTTACTGACCAATTCAAACAAATTTCCTAAGGCACTTGGCAGACCAGCGACAATTCCGGCGAAAATAATGATGGAAATCCCGTTGCCAAGACCACGCTCGGTGATCTGCTCTCCCAACCACATTAAAAACATTGTGCCGGTCAACAAAGTAACGACGGTGGTAAATCTAAACGCCAAACCTGGGTCAAGAACCAGACCAGCCTGGGATTCTAAGGCTATCGCAATCGTCAATCCCTGAATCGTCGCCAGAATTAGTGTGCCATAGCGGGTATATTGCGTTATCTTGCGACGCCCAGCTTCCCCCTCCTTCTTGAGTGCCTCCATTTGAGGGGATACTATCGACATCAATTGCATGATAATAGAAGCCGATATGTAGGGCATAATCCCAAGTGCAAACACCGTAAATCGCGACAATGCACCCCCAGAGAACATGTTAAACATGCCTAAAATACCACCTTGGTTTTGCCGGAACAAATCCGCCAATTTATTCGGGTCAATCCCAGGAACTGGGATATGCGCGCCAAGGCGAAACACCACCAACGCACCGAGTAAAAACCATAGCCTGCCCCAAGGAAAACCGGTGGCTGCACTTTTTGCTAGTTGTGGATTAGTTGCCAATTGATATCCCGAAATACGTAGACTTAAGCAACCGAGCCGCCAGCCGCTTCAATCGCCGCTTTGGCACCCTTAGTTACAGCCAAACCTTTAAGATTGACTTTCTTGGCAATCTCGCCAGACAAGATAACACGCACGTCTTTCGCCAGAACTGACAGTACACCAGCTTGTTTCAACGCGAGAATGTCGATCTCAGAGACAGCCATATTTTCTAAATCCGACAAACGCACTTCTGCCTTAAAAGTGGCATTCAACGACTTAAATCCGCGCTTTGGCAAACGCCGTTGCAGTGGCATCTGCCCGCCTTCGAAACCGACTTTATGAAAACCACCGGAACGTGATTTTTGCCCTTTGTGACCACGGCCAGACGTTTTCCCGAGACCAGATCCGATACCACGACCAACGCGACGCTTTGCGTGCTTTGCACCAGCTGCAGGTTGAATTGTATTCAATTCCATAATTTGCTCCGATCGCAGGCCATCAGGCTTACGCAATAACTTTTACAAGATACGATACTTTGTTGATCATGCCGCGCACGGATGGAGTGTCTTGCAACTCCGATACCGAGTTAACACGACGCAAACCAAGACCGCGAACAGTAGCGCGATGCGACTCACGCGTACCAATCAAACCTTTGACCAACGTAACTTTGACGATATTTGCCATTATGTTCACCTTAGCCCAAAATTTCTTCAACTGATTTACCGCGCTTGGCAGCAATTTCAGATGGCGTACTCATTTTCGACAAGCCATTCAAAGTCGCACGAACCATGTTGTAGGGATTACTCGACCCCGTAGATTTCGCGACCACATCTGTTACGCCCATCACCTCAAAAATCGCACGCATCGCACCACCAGCAATAACACCAGTACCTGGCCTAGCTGGATTCATCAGCACCTTAGAAGCACCATGACGACCACTAACCGTGTGCTGCAAACTTCCATTTTTCAAGGAAATTTTAACCAAATTTCGACGCGCTTCTTCCATGGCCTTTTGAACAGCAACTGGCACTTCTTTCGATTTTCCCTTACCCATTCCAATGCGACCATCACCATCACCGACAACAGTCAACGCTGCAAATCCCATGATACGGCCACCCTTGACAACTTTAGTCACACGGTTAATTGCGATCATTTTTTCGCGCAGGCCATCATCCGGCTTGTCACCCTGCATTTTTGCTTGCATTTTTGCCATGACGTTTCTTCCTTAAAACTTCAGACCAGCTTCACGCGCGGCTTCTGCCAACGCCTTCACACGGCCATGGTAACGAAAGCCCGAACGATCGAATGCAACTTCGGTAATTCCTGCTTTCAGTGCTTTTTCAGCGACACGTTTTCCGACCAAAGTAGCAGCTAATGCGTTCCCACCCTTGCCCGATTTTCCGGCCAACTCTTGGCGAACTTCTACTTCCATTGTCGAGGCCGAAACCAAAATCTTCGCATCGGGCCCGATCAAATTCGCATAAATATGCAAATTTGTACGATGTACCGCAAGGCGATTAGCCTTCAATTCTGCGATTTTGGCACGGGTTTGACGTCCGCGGCGCAACCGTGATTGTTTTTTGTCCATCATCAGCCCCTATTACTTCTTCTTAGTTTCTTTAAGCTTAACCACTTCGTCCGCATAACGGACACCCTTGCCTTTATATGGCTCTGGGCTACGGTAAGCACGAACTTCCGCGGCAACTTGGCCAACTCTTTGTCGATCGATACCTTTAATCAAGATTTCAGTTTGAGTTGGGGTTTCGCACTTGATCCCTTCGGGCATTTGATGAACGACTGGATGAGAAAATCCAAGCGACAAATTAAGCTTATCGCCTTGTGCTGCCGCACGATAACCAACGCCAACCAAGGTCAATTTCTTTTGAAAACCCTTGGTGACACCATTTACCATGTTGTTAACCAAAGCGCGCATTGTGCCCGACATTGCGTTAGCCTCACGACTATCGTTCGCAACATCAAAACTCAACGTGCCTTTATCATTAGTGATAACAACAAGACCATTTAACGATTGCGAAAGGGAGCCCAATGGACCTTTCACCGTGATCTGCAATGGCGTAATGGTTGCTTCTGCACCACCCGTCAATGTGACCGGCATTTTAGCTACTCGAGACATCTTGCGCTCCTTAGGCCACGTAGCAAATAACTTCGCCACCGACACCGGTTGCGCGCGCTTTGCGGTCTGTCATGACACCTTTTGGCGTAGAAACAATCGCCACACCTAGGCCATTCATCACATTCGGAATATCATCTTTACCTTTGTAGACGCGCAACCCTGGACGGGACACACGCTCCAAACGCTCGATAACGGGACGGCCAACATAATACTTCAAACCGATTTTCAGTTCCGCCTTGCCACCAACTTCGGTAACAGCGAAATCCTCAATGTAACCCTCGTCTTTAAGAACGTTGGCAATCGCAATTTTTACCTTGGACGACGGCATCGCAACCGTAGTTTTTTGTACACCTTGCGCGTTGCGTATGCGGGTCAGCATATCGGCGATAGGATCGCTCATACTCATTGCATATTCTCCTATTACCAGCTTGCTTTAGTCATACCGGGAATCTCGCCACGCATGGCAACCTCACGGAGCTTAATACGGCCCAAACCGAATTTACGGAAAGTACCACGTGGACGGCCTGTAATCGCACATCTATTGCGCTGACGTGTCGGATTCGAATTCCGCGGCAGCGCCTGAAGTTTTAGACGCGCCTCATAGCGCTCCTCTTTAGATTTAGATTGGTCATCAATGACGGCCTTTAACTCAGAACGCTTACCGGCAAATTTCTTTACCAAATTTGCGCGCTTTTGCTCACGGTTAATCAGTGCCAGTTTTGCCATGGCAGCCTCAGTTTCTGAACGGAAATTTAAATGCGGCGAGAAGAGCTTTCGCCTCATCGTCGGTCTTAGCAGTCGTGGTAATACTAATATTCATGCCACGCAACACGTCTATCTTATCGTACTCAATTTCGGGAAAGATAATCTGCTCTTTCACACCGATGTTGTAGTTACCACGACCATCGAATGCGCGACCAGAAACACCACGGAAATCACGCACACGAGGCAAAGCAACCGTAATGAAACGATCCAAAAACTCGTACATTCGAGCACCACGCAATGTCACCATGCAACCTATCGGATAGCCTTCGCGGATCTTGAATCCAGCAATAGCTTTACGCGCCTTGGTTACAACTGGTTTTTGCGCCGCAATTTTGGTCAAATCACCAACTGCATGCTCAATGATTTTCTTATCTGCAATCGCTTCGGACAAACCCATATTTAGGGTAATCTTCAACAAGCGCGGAACCTCCATCACCGACTTATACGCAAACTTAGCGGTCAGGTCAGTAACGACTTTTTCTTTATAAAATTCCTGGAGACGGGCCATAATCTCTTAACCCTTAACGACTTCGCCATTAGATTTAAAAACACGGACTTTTTTACCATCCACATCTTTAAAACCTACGCGATCTGCCTTGCCAGCTGCCACATTAAACAATGCAACATTTGACACATGAATTGGCATCAACTTATCTATGATGCCGCCTGTTATACCATTGGCGGGATTAGGCTTAGTCGCTTTTTTCGCAACATTGACACCATCAACCACGACGTACTTGGAATCGATACACTGACGTACAACACCACGCCGACCCTTGTCTTTTCCCGTTAAGACGATAACATCGTCATTTTTTTGAATTTTATCCATAGCAATTCCTTACAGCACTTCTGGCGCAAGCGACACAATTTTCATAAAACGCTCCGTACGCAGCTCACGCGTAACCGGCCCGAAAATGCGCGTACCAATCGGCTCCAATTTGGCATTAAGCAATACAGCAGCATTGCTATCGAATTTCACCAGCGAACCATCTGAACGACGAACACCCTTAGCAGTGCGAACTACGACCGCATTATAAATTTCGCCTTTTTTTACACGACCACGTGGCGCAGCTACCTTGACAGTAACCTTAATCACATCGCCTATGCCAGCATAGCGACGCTTGGAACCACCGAGCACCTTGATGCACAAAACTTCTTTCGCACCAGTATTGTCGGCAACCTCAAGCCGGCTTTCAGTTTGAATCATAATATTTTCTTTCCCAACTTAAGCCACTCAATCCGCACAATGCGGGTCGCGGTCAGTCTTGGTCCCGTCAGCCGCCTTTTTAAAGGGCCGCGCCGATTGGGTGGACTTTTTTTGATAACCAATTATGCTAGAGAAATACAGCGCCCCTCGCTCATAACACAGTAATCACCTGAGCGAAGCCAAACATTATGCCATGCAAATGTCCAACCCACAACAAATAATTAAACTATTTGTGAGACTTGAACCACACGCGTTACTGTCCACGCTTTCGTCTTCGAAATTGGACGGCCCTCTTGGATTTCTACTGTATCACCTGCCTTGACTTGGTTCGTTTCGTCATGCGCATGATATTTATTCGAGCGCATGATGATTTTGCCGTACAAAGGATGCTTTACATGGCGCTCAATGAGTACCGTTACAGTTTTATTCATCTTATCGGAAACAACCTTGCCGATCAGCGTGCGCTTCAGCGGCTTTTTCACTTGATCGATCATTATTTATCGCCCTTCAGATTCATGACTGTTTTTACGCGCGCTATATCGCGACGAACCTTTTTAAGCTGCGAAGTATTGCTCAATTGCTGCGTCGCGATCTGCATACGCAGACCAAACTGCGCCTTTAACAGCTCATTGAGCTCCTTATTCAAAGCCTCTGGGTTTTTGCCACGGAGTTCAGTTAAATTCATGTTCACCCCTTATTGACCGATTTGACGTACGACAAACGTAGTCATTAAAGGCAGCTTTGCTGCTGCTAAACGGAAAGCTTCACGAGCCAGTGTTTCGTCAACGCCATCCATTTCGTACAGCATTTTCCCCGGCTGAATCTCCGCAACGTAATATTCAGGATTACCTTTCCCATTACCCATTCGGACTTCTGCAGGTTTTTGTGAAATAGGTTTATCCGGGAAAATACGGATCCAGATACGGCCACCGCGTTTGATGTGGCGTGTCATTGCACGACGCGCAGCTTCAATTTGCCGCGCTGTAATACGACCGCGACCAACCGCCTTAAGGCCAAACTCACCAAACGACACCGCAGTACCACGAGAATGTGAAATGCCCGTGTTACGGCCTTTTTGTTCTTTACGATATTTTCTACGTGCTGGTTGTAGCATGATTATTCCCCTGCCTTCTCAGCCGAAACAGTGACTGAAGCTTCAACAGCATCATCGGTTTTCTTAGCCCGCACGCGCTTGGCACCAACATTTGCTGGGACGGCGACAACAACGGGTGCTTGACCTTCAGGTTTTTTTGCACGAGGACGCGCCGCTGGCTTCCCATCTTCCCGACGTGGCGTACGACGCTTTTTATCATCGTCATTGGACGTATCTAGCACCGGTGCATCGCCATTAGCCAAACGATCACCTTTGTAGACCCAAACTTTGACACCGATAATGCCATAAGTTGTTTGTGCTTCACTAGTGCCATAATCGATATCAGCACGCAATGTATGTAGAGGAACACGACCTTCGCGATACCATTCCTTCCGTGCAATTTCAATACCATTCAGACGTCCAGACGACATAATCTTGATGCCAAGGGCACCGAGACGCATTGCATTTTGCATCGCACGCTTCATGGCACGACGGAACATAATGCGCTTTTCAAGTTGCTGAGAAATTGAGTCCGCAATCAATTGCGCATCAGTTTCGGGCTTGCGAATCTCCTCGATATTCACATGCACCGGCACACCCATGATTTTTGCCAAATCGGCTTTGAGAACTTCGATATCCTCGCCTTTTTTACCAATTACCACTCCTGGGCGGGAGCTATAAATCGTGAAACGCGCATTCTTTGCAGGACGCTCAATAATTATGCGGCCAACAGAGGCGTTTTTTAGTTTCTTTTTCAGATAAGCACGTGCTTTGAGATCTTCGTTAAGCATGGTGGCAAAATTGCTATTGCCCGCATACCAACGCGATGCCCAATTACGGGTAACCGAAAGACGGAAACCAGTTGGATGTATCTTCTGTCCCATCGCGACTCCTTAATTACCGACAGTCACGTAAATGTGACAGGATTGTTTTGAGATACGATCACCACGGCCTTTTGCACGCGCAGTAAAGCGCTTCAAGACCGAACCTTTTTCGACATAAATTGTCGTTATTTTCAACTCATCAATATCAGCACCATCATTGTGCTCGGCGTTCGCAATTGCGGACTCAAGTACACGCTTAATGATGACAGCGCCTTTTTTAGGGCTGAACTGTAAGATATTGAGGGCCTGATCAACTTTTTTACCGCGGATTTGATCGGCAACCAGTCGGCCTTTTTGGGCCGAGAGGCGCACACCACGTAGAGTAGCTTTAGTTTCCATCATCGAACCTATTTCTTAGCCTTCTTATCAGCCGCGTGACCCTTGAACGTACGAGTCAACGCGAATTCACCAAGCTTATGACCAACCATGTTTTCAGACACATAAACAGGGACATGAAGCTTACCGTTATGTACCGCAATGGTGAGACCGATGAAATCTGGCATAATTGTCGAACGACGCGACCAAGTTTTAATCGGTTTTTTATCCTTAATCGCTTGTGCAGTTTCGATTTTTTTTACCAAATGGGCATCACAAAACGGCCCTTTTTTTAATGAACGTGTCATGTGCTACCCCTTATTTCTTACCACGGCGCGAGACAATCATAGAAGTCGTGCGCTTGTTGCGACGCGTCTTCTTCCCCTTGGTCTGCTGGCCCCACGGCGAAACCGGATGACGGCCCGCCGCCGTCTTACCTTCACCACCACCGTGCGGGTGATCTACAGGATTCATGACAACGCCGCGCACCGTTGGGCGCACACCGCGCCAACGCATAGCACCGGCCTTACCAATTTTGCGCAGATTGTGCTCGCCATTACCAACCTCACCCACTGTTGCGCGGCACTCGATGTGAACACGACGAACTTCGCCTGAACGCAAGCGCACCTGAGCATAAGTTCCGTCACGCGCCATCAAGACTACACCAGCGCCAGCAGTACGGGCCATTTGAGCACCCTTACCCGGCAGCATTTCGACACAGTGCATGGTGGTACCGACTGGAATATTACGAATTGGCAAACAGTTGCCAGATTTAATCGGCGCTTGTGAGCCATTCATAATTTGATCACCAACCGCCATACCCTTAGTAGCAATAATGTATTGACGCTCACCATCCGCGTAGAGCAACAATGCGATGTTAGCCGTGCGATTTGGGTCGTATTCGATGCGCTCCACTTTCGCTGGAATAGCATCTTTAGTACGCTTAAAGTCGATAACGCGATAATGCTGCTTGTGGCCACCACCAATGTGACGCGTGGTGATGTGGCCATTATTATTGCGCCCGGCAGTTTTAGACTTCTTTTCAACCAGCGCCGCAAATGGACGACCTTTATACAGGTCGGCATTAACGACTTTGACCATCCCGCGACGGCCAGGCGATGTTGGTTTTACCTTAACGAGCGCCATTATTTAGCCTCCTCGGAGAAGTTAATTTCCTGGCCCGGCTTCAAACACACAAATGCACGTTTGGTGTGATTGCGACGGCCATTAAATCTACCAGTACGTTTTTGCTTGCCCAAACGATTGGCCGTTTGCACTGATGCCACTTCGACCTTGAACAACAACTCTACCGCAGCCTTGATTTCAATCTTGGTTGCATCTGGCATCACCAGAAAAACGACTTGCTCGTTTTTCTCAGCGACAAAAGTCGCTTTTTCAGTAATTACCGGGGCCAGCAACACCTTCATCAAGCGCTCTTCGCTATGCTTCAATATCGCGCTCATGCCAACATCTCCTCAATCTGAGCCAATGCCAACTTGGTGATCAAGATTTTTTTGTAGAAAACCAATGAAAGAGGATCAGCATGACGCGGCTCAACAATAAGCACATTTGGCAAATTGCGCGAAGCCAACAACAAATTCTCTTCCAAGCTATCGGTAATCACCAATACTGAATCAAAACCCATGCCCTTCAATTTTTGCGACAAGAGCTTTGTCTTTGGCGCCTCAATAGAGAGATTTTCGATCACAGACAAGCGACCTTCACGCGCCAACTGAGATAGGATCGAACAGATACCTGCCCGATACATCTTCTTATTAACTTTATGCGAGAAATTCTCATCAGGCGAATTCGGGAATATACGCCCACCTCCCCGCCACAGCGGCGAAGACGACATACCAGCACGAGCACGGCCAGTACCTTTTTGACGCCACGGTTTTTTCGTGGTGTGATGCACTTCTTCACGATCTTTTTGCTTGCGATTACCACTGCGAGCATTTGCCTGATAAGCAACCACAACCTGGTGAATCAACGCTTCATTGTAATCACGGCCAAATATCGTATCCGGCGCAGCGACATTCGAAGCAGCAACACCACTATCATTTAAGAGCTTAAGTTCCATCGTTTAAGCCCCCTTAATAGATTTAGCTTTAATAGCAGGAGAAACAATCACCCGACCATTTTTCGCACCAGGAACTGCCCCCTTGACCAACAACAGCTGGCGATCAGCATCAATGCGAGCGATCTCGAGGTTTTGAACCGTACGAACAACATCACCCAAATGACCAGTCATACGCTTACCAGGGAAAACGCGACCCGGATCTTGCGCCATACCAATAGAACCTGGAACGTTATGCGAACGGGAATTACCGTGCGTTGCACGGCCGGAAGAGAAGTGATAGCGCTTGATAACCCCAGCATAACCCTTACCAATGGTCACACCCTGCACATCAATCTTCTGACCAACCTCAAACAAATTGGCAGCAATAACATCGCCAGCTTTAAGCTCAGAAGCTTTTGTCACATCAATGTGGAATTCTTTTAAAACAGTCCCCGCCTCAACACCCGCTTTTGCATGATGACCAGCCGAAGCCTTACTCACACGGGATGCACGACGTTGACCAAACGCAACCTGAACAGCGGAATATCCATCCATAGAAGGCGTCTTAATTTGCGCAACACGATTGTTTGACACATCAACCACGGTCACAGGAATAGAATCTCCCTCATCCGTAAATATGCGCATCATACCAACCTTGCGACCTATCAGGCCTAGGCTCATTGTTTTCTCCATTCCCACCTACGATTGGGTGGGGCTGACTGTTTGTACAACTAAATAACGTGCAAACACGGTTTTCACGCATTTACACCGAAGCCGAATATTATATCGCAGAGAAAAAATATCCACAACACCTAAATGACTAAATACTAGATTCCTGCGACAAAATTTATTGCAACTTAATTTCCACATCTACACCAGCAGCCAAATCCAATTTCATCAAAGCATCGACTGTTTTATCTGTCGGATCAATAATATCCATCAGGCGTTGATGAGTGCGAATCTCGAATTGATCACGCGATGTCTTGTTGACGTGCGGGGAGCGCAATACGTCAAAACGCTGAATACGGGTCGGCAGTGGTACTGGGCCCTTAACTACGGCGCCAGTACGCTTGGCCGTCTCTACAATTTCAGCCGCCGACTGGTCAATCAATTTATAGTCAAATGCTTTGAGGCGAATACGGATTTTTTGATTTTGGCTAGACATTTGTTATTCCTTTAAAGAGCGAACCGCGAGCGCATTAACACTCGCGGCAATATAAATACAACCTAAACAATAACGTTAAAACAAATTAGCGACGCGAGCTGCGGGCAATTACGCAATAATTTTAGCAACTACGCCAGCACCAACGGTACGGCCACCTTCGCGAATCGCGAATCGCAGACCTTCTTCCATCGCAATCGGATTGATCAGCTTGACGGTAATCGACACGTTATCGCCTGGCATGACCATTTC
>JANXTY010000017.1 GCA_025352145.1 Oxalobacteraceae bacterium | reverse complement strand
TATGTGCTGATCGCGATAGTCAAAAAACGTATGCATTTACCTCATAGCCTTTACGAAATTCTACAAATCCTGAGTCTGACCATGTTTGAAACAACGCCGTTAAATCAACTACTTATGCCCTCCTCAACAAAGCCCAATGTCAAAATTGAGTCTAAACAGCTCAATCTCCTCTGAGGAACGTTGGGACACTACTGACAATGATTATGCAGTCAATGCGTTTGACCACGGTGCAGTCGATTATTTATTGAAACCATTGGATCGGGCGCGCTTAGCTGTGACGATTCAGCGGTTGAAAGCGGCATTGGGGCAACAGCCGGCCGATATGTCTGGACTGGAGGCGCTCAAACCTGTGGGCAAGCTGCAATGGATTCAGACCTCTATAGGTAACCAGTTGCGTTTCATTAGCATCAACGATGTCCAATGCTTTCGTGCCGACGCTAAATATACTGTGTACTCACCGCAAAATTCGAGGCTCATATCCGCACCCCTATCAAAGATCTTGCTGCACAACTTGAACCGGACAAGTTTTGGCAGATTTCACGCAGTGCCATTGTCAACGTTGCTGCGATCCACAGCGTACAGCGTATTGATGGCAACCTGAGTCTGCGTTTATCGGATACGACGCAATGGTTGGTAGTGTCGCAGGCATTCCAGTATCAGTTTCGGCAGATGTGACAGATTGCCGTGATGATGGTGAAAGATTTTTCTCCATCATCTCGATTTTAATGCGCCTGGAATTGCGAACGGAATGTGTGTGTTGTTGCTGCGGTCAGCGGCGGTGTCACGTCAGCGCCGATGTTACCTTCAGTACTTCTTCTGCCGTAGTAATTCCTTCAATAATTTTCAAGGCGCCCGCAGCACGCAAGGGCTTCATCCCATCTGAAATGCTTTGTTGTCGTAATGCATGCAGTTCGGTTTCTTCTTTGATCAATTTTGAAAATGGCTGAGTGATGGTGAGTAGTTCATATAAACCGGTACGTCCCCGATAACCTGTTTCGCGGCATTCCTGGCAACCGACCGGACGATAGATTTGTGCAGGCTTGGGAATATTCCACTCACCCCCGATGCTCGCCCAAATATCATCGGCCAATTCGCCATCGGGTTTTTTACAGGAGGGACATAAAGTACGTACCAGACGCTGGGCCATGATGCCGATGAGGGTGGCTTCCAGTAAATAATAGGGCACACCGAGTTCGAGTAAGCGCATTACTGCAGATGGCGCATCGTTGGTGTGCAGCGTGGATAACACGAGATGGCCGGTTAATGCCGCTTGGATCGCCATTTCAGCAGTGGCCAGATCACGAATTTCACCGACCATGATGATGTCGGGATCTTGCCGCATCAGAGCGCGTACGCCGTCGGAAAAATTAAGGTCTATTCCATGCTGTACTTGCATTTGATTGAAGGATGCTTCTACCATTTCAATCGGGTCTTCTACGGTGCAAACATTGACCTCCGAGGTGGCGAGCGCTTTGAGCGTAGTGTACAGGGTCGTGGTTTTGCCTGATCCAGTGGGGCCGGTAACCAAGATAATGCCGTGTGGCCGACTGGTGAGTTTGTCCCAGCGCAATGCATCATCGAGGGGAAAACCAAGCTGCGGCAGTGTCTTGACGACGACCTCAGGATCGAAAATTCGCATTACCAGTTTTTCGCCAAATGCGGTAGGTAGGGTGGATAGACGTAACTCAACTTCTTGTCCCGCTATGGTACGGGTTTTGATGCGTCCATCTTGCGGGCGACGTTTTTCGATGACGTCCATGCGGCCTAGCAATTTGATGCGAGCCGTCATGGCGATCATGACCACTGCAGGAACTTGATAGACCTGGTGCAGTACACCATCAATACGGAAACGAATGACGCTGAAGTCGCGTTTTGGTTCTAGGTGGATATCGGAGGCGCGTTGTTCGAAGGCGTATTGCCAAAGCCAATCCACGATATTGACTACATGCTGGTCGTTGGCGTCAAATTGCTTGTTGGATTTGCCTAACTCAACGAGTTGCTCAAAATTATTGCGTAGCGCGAGATCTTGGCCTTTAGATTTTTTAGCGTCCTTGATTGATTTGGCAAGGCTGAAAAATTGACCGATGTATTGAGCGATCTCTAACGGATTGGCTATTACTAGTGTTACGTCGCGGCGCGAAATTTTTGCAATTTCCGGTAACCATTCGGTGGAGAAGGGGTCAGCAGTAGCAATCACGAGCGTGGTCGGGGTCAGCTCTATGGGCAGAATGTTAAAGCGTGCGGCATAGGCTGCTGACATGACATCTGCGACTTTGGTGAAATCGATTTTGAGCGGATCAATATGGACAAATTTGAGCTTGACTTGACCAGCCATCCATTCACTGAGCCAGTCCAGCGTGATGAGATTGTTTGGCGGCAAGGCAGACAACAGCTTGCATTGCGCAATGGCTGTGAGCGGGTCCATCCGTATGGGGGCGTTTTTAAGTAATCCTTGCGCTTTGGCAAAATGTGCCTTGACTTCTTCCTTTAGCACGACCCCATCTGCCAATAACCACGTATATAACTGTTGCAGATCGAGTTTTTTCGGCGGGGATTTTTGCATAGTGTTGGGTTTGCCTGATGGGGTTGGCTCATCCGGAAAGGAGTGATTCAGTCAATGTCTTTAATCGGTGTAATTGTCCCCTCTAGCGTACCAGTTGTCTGTCGGTTTGGACAGAGCCTTAAGCGTACTGCATTTTTTAGCGCGAGCCAGAGAGGGGTCGCGATGATAACTTAAGGCGGGGTTCTTTAGTCCGCCAAGTGGCTCGCTTTTAGGCCATTTACCCACGACTTGGCCGGTAGCTTGAAAGCCTCGGTGATTTGAGAGGCACGTGTGAATAAAACGGCGAAATCGAGTGCGGGTTTGGTGTTAAATCCGATCGCCACAACATTGCCATCGTGAACTTTTGGCAGGCAGATGACTTCGCTAAAGGCAAAGCGCATCGCTTTAATATTTTTGACGTAGCTTGGGTGATCGCCAAATAGATTGACGGTCATCATGCCGTCGGACAGTAAGCAGTGCGAGCAAGCCACATAAAATTCTGGTGTATCTAACACTGGGCCGCGTGCAGTGGCGTCGTAGATGTCGACTTGCAATATGTCCAAAGTGTCGTGATTGACGCTGTCTGTCACGAAGTCCATCGCATCCATTTCAAATATGGAGAAACGCGCATCTTGTGGTGGCAGTCGGAACATGGTCTCGCAGATGGCGATGACGGACGCATTGAGCTCAATGGCAGTAATGTGTGCTTGTGGGAAGTGACGATAGCAAAATTTGGTCAGGGCACCGGTGCCAAGGCCAAGTTGGACGATGTGTTGTGGATTCTTCTTAAATAACATCCACACCATCATTTGTTGCGCGTACTCGAGTTCGAGCCAATCGGGTTTACGCAATCGCATCGCGCCTTGTACCCATTCAGTACCGAAATGTAAAAACCGTACGCCATCCTGTTCTGACAGTGTGATTGGAGCAAACTTTGGTTTGCGCGTTGGCTTTGCGCCGGACGCTGTTTGACGTAGCCCGCGCTGGGACTCGTCTTTTTCGATAGATTTGCGTTTGATGAGCATGGCCCCGACCTTAATTGATCGCCGCATTATCTAGTGATGCGCGTGAAAAATGCAAGCGTTTAAGCGGCGCTGAGGCAATATCCTTGGGGCTGATACTACACGTCCAAACATCCCGGCAGAGTTGTAGGCATAGTCAACTTTGCCGGGATGTTTTTTCAGACAGATTAAATCTTCGGGACAACTGAGATTTGTACTTTTAGGCGGCTGCCTGGATCGTAGGGCAAAACACTTGTGTAGGTATGTCCGCGATATTCGTAAGTTACTGCATAGCCATTATTGCGTGTCTCCCAATGGTCCACCGTGTGGCATTGACGTACTGCCTGTTCGCCTGTGGGTCGGTTGTCGTTATTGTCCAAACGGTCACCAACGACAGCACCGGCAATTGCGCCGGCGGCGGTGGCTGCTGTTCGGCCATTTCCCTTGCCTACCTGATTGCCTATGATCGCCCCAGCGACTCCGCCCAGAATGGAACCACCGGTACTACGGCTTTGACGTTCGACCGGTACATATTCTGTGCGGCATTCTTGCCGTGGTTGGTTAATCTGTTCGGTTTGTGGTGTGACGCTGACAACTTTCGCGGAGTCTTCAAATTCGGCCGCACTCGCTAGTGAGACCATGCTAAGACAGAGGGAGGAAACGATTAGTTTACTGTTGATTTTCATGTGTTACCTCATTGGTTGATACGGGTTGATGCCTACATATATTAGTACCATTTTCGCCAAGAAACGCTTGTTAAGGCAACAAAATGTAACGAAACGTCTGAAAACTCACCATTGGCTTATCTTTAAAAAGAGAAAAATAAAAAAGCAATAAATGGGCTGAATGGGAATTCTTGGAAGCAGAATGTTGTTTGGCGAGGAGAGACAACATTGTTTTTCAGGAAATTTTTTGGCGATACAGGTTGATTCGCTTTCTACAACACGTTACTCTAATGGGATGGCAATGGCCCTTAAAAATAGGATGTATTTGTGATTTTGCAACTCTGGAAGAGGAGCGGTTTTCTGATTGTGGGCCTGTTGTTTTGCCTAAATGTGTTGGCTGGGGAGTCAACGCATTCTAATATGATCGATGCGGCGAGGTTGCCAATCGAGGCGCAAACAATGTTGGCAATAATCCGGAAGGGTGGCCCATTTAGTTTCAGCAAAGACGGTGCGGTATTCGGAAATTATGAAGAGGTTTTGCCAAAGCAATCGCGTGGGTATTATCATGAATACACAGTGAAAATTCCTGGCGTTCATGGCCGGGGGGCGCGGCGGATAATTACAGGGGGCAATTCTATTTTGTCGCATGAGTATTATTATACTGATGATCATTACGTCACTTTTAGACGCATCAAAGAGTAAAAACAATAAAAATGCATACTATTACTGCACTTGCCGAGAAAGAACTGAACCTGTTCGCAACGGTGCCCCCGAATGTGGTGCAATCGATTCGTGCATTTCGCGTGACTGATTTGCATGGGGAGGCCGTGAGGCTTGGCCAGCATTTTTTGTACGCCAATTGCGCCGGATCTAGTACGAGACAGCAAGTGCTTACAGCTATAGCTCACTCCTTTCATGTACCTAAATATGTCGGGAAAAACTTTGATGCTCTTAAAAGTTGTCTTACTGATTCGCTGCATAAATCGGGTATGCAAAACGGTCTTTTGATAGTTTTAGAGCAATTGCCAAACACGCCTAAATTTGACAAAGAGGCACGTGAAACGCTGTTAGATGTGTTTCGTGACTCTGCGGATTATTGGTCGGAGAAAAAGGTTGCTTTCCGCGTGTTTTATTCTTTCGAGTGATCTGGGTAATTTTTGTATTGCCATTTTCATGAGGATAACCGGGTTTTTTAGCCTACGTTAGTCGCGTATTTAGGCTCGCCTTCGCATAAATACCTTGAATTCTCGCTTATTTTTTTGGGTAAGATTTTTCTTTTATCTGTCGGTGGAGCAACATCGACACTCCTTCAGGCAACCCCCTTACAAATCAAAATCCTGCGCAGTGATCTCCTGAATTGTTGCAAAGATCAGGTTAACTAATGCAATGTCTATCCAAAATTCGCTTTCCTGCCCCTCGTTTTTTTCCTCATTTTGCTCAATAGCATGTCGCTAAGCCGGAAGTTCTTCCAATGTCGTTGCCACTTAAGTAATTTTTCGCTTCGTGCTGATCGGTCGGACTAGTTGATGACGCGGTACAATGCGGGCTATGAAAAATCTCGTTATTCTTATTTCTGGGCGAGGTAGCAATATGGAGGCGATCATTCGGGCAGCCAAGGCCGAGCAGTGGCCTATACATATCGCTGCTATTATCAGCAATCGCCCTGATGCTGTTGGATTAGAATTTGCTTCCAAGCATGGAATTCCGACGGCTGTTGTTGCAAACAACGACTACGCTACCCGTGATGCCTTTGATGCTGCGCTGCAAGTTGTTATCGATAGGTTCTCCCCCAATCTTGTGGTGTTGGCTGGTTTCATGCGCATTCTGACGGCACCTTTTGTTGCCCACTACGCTGGACGCATGCTTAATATTCATCCGTCGCTGTTACCCAGCTTTCCCGGTTTGGCAACGCATCGTCAGGCGCTTGCAGCTGGTGTAAAGGTGCACGGGGCGACTGTACATTTTGTGACTACTGACCTCGACCATGGACCTATTGTGGCGCAAGCCGCCGTTCCTGTGCGCAGTGATGATACGGAAAGTACGCTCTCGGCACGTGTGCTAATGCAAGAACATATTATTTATCCTCGTGCAGTGCGCTGGTTTTGCGATGGTGTTTTATCTGTTGATCAAGGGTGCGTATGGTTGGATAAAACGGTGCAGCAGCATCAATATCTAATAAAGGATTTAGCATGAGATTGCCTCCCGCGATCATTACCCACGCAGAAGAAGTCATGCGTGAAATTTTACGTTTTACAGCGCCCGCAGATGGCACTTTGTCGCGCTATTTTCGTGATCATCCTCGTCTTGGCTCGCGTGAACGGGGTGCGATAGCAGAAAGCATTTACGCTGTGCTGCGCAACAAATTGTTTTACACCGATTTTGCAGAGGCGGGTAATGGACCCACGATGCGGCGTCTGACTCTGTTGGGCTTGACTGACGCGGTCGGCATCGACTCGCTTGGTGGATTGTCCGAAGAAGAGACAGAATGGTTGACGCGCATGGTGCAGATTGATCGTAAGCTATTGTCATCCAGAATGCGGGCCAACCTGCCGCAATGGTTGTTCGATAAGCTGGTAGCGCAGAATGGAGAAGAAGCGACCGTGCTGTTGGCGGATGCGATGAACCAGCCAGCCCCGCTTGACTTGCGTGTGAATTCGATCAAGGCCACGCGTGAACAGGTAGCTGCCGAACTGGCAATTGCGCCAATTTTATGTGAGCCGACGCCCTATGCGCCTTTAGGTTTGCGTGTGATTAAGAAGCCAGCACTGCAAAATCTTCCTTTGTTCAAAAATGGTTCGATCGAAGTGCAGGACGAAGGCAGCCAATTATTGGCGCAAATCGTCGGTGCCAAGCGGGGGGAAATGGTAGTTGATTTCTGTGCTGGTGCCGGTGGCAAGACGTTAGCGTTAGGTGCATTGATGCGCAACACAGGTCGGCTATATGCATTCGACGTGTCGGAAAAACGTTTGGCAAAACTAAAGCCGCGTTTAGCCCGGAGCGGTTTGTCGAATGTGCATCCGGTACAGATTGCGCATGAAAGAGATGCCAAAATCAAACGTCTTGCAGGGAAAATAGATCGTGTTCTAGTTGATGCGCCCTGTAGTGGATTGGGTACCTTGCGCCGCAATCCTGATGTCAAATGGCGGCAGTCGCTCGCTGCGATCATTGAACTCAATGTAAAACAAACGGCAATTTTGGCGGGTGCTGCTCGACTGGTGAAGCCGGGTGGGCGGCTTGTATATGCGACTTGCAGCGTACTCGATGAAGAGAATGAGGCGGTTGTCACACAATTTTTGGCCGTGCATACTGAGTTTTTCCTGGTGCCGATGAAAGATGTTTTTGCCGAACAAAAAATTGCTTTGGAGATGCAAGACTATTTAAAACTCCTACCGCACATTCATCAAACAGATGGTTTCTTTGCGGCTGTTTTGGAACGCAAAAAAATGAAAGTTAGCTCGCACGATGTCAACGCGCCTGATCTCGTGGAATGAGACGCGCACTTCATCTTGCGAGTATCTGCCTTTCCTTGCTGATTATTGCATCAGATGTTAATGCATTCGATGAGCGCAGGACGCCACTTCTAGGACAGGGAACGTTGCAATCTGCTTTTGCTCCGTGGGATGATGTGGAAGGGTTGATCGTCGAGGTACTCAATGACGCTAAAACGAAAGTGCGAGTGCAAGCTTACCTTTTAACGAGCAATACTATTGCGCTGGCGCTCATTACAGCGCATCAGCGGGGTGTCGACGTAAAGGTGTTAGTCGATGCCGATCAACTAAACAAGAACGATTTCTCCAAGGTGCCGGAATTGTTTAGCGCGGGTATCCCAGTGTGGCTTGAAACAAAATACCAGAATGCGCATAACAAAACCATCTTGGTTGACCCGGAAACGCCTGAGGCAACCGTGATCACGGGAAGTTACAATTTCACGTGGTCCGCTCAGCATAAAAATGCAGAAAATATTCTGATCGTACGCAAAAATCAGCCACTCGCGGCCCAGTATCTTGCCAATTGGGAACGGCACCAGCAGGACGCAACGCCTTACAAAACATGACAACACCAACACCTCTTTCCAGTTTTTTGTCTGAGCTGCCGGGCGATTTTCGTGATTCTGGCATGCTATTGCAAATTGCAACCTTTCTTTTTTGTATCGTTTTAGGTGGGTGGTTGGCACGAAAAATACGCAATGCTTTTACGCAGGATGACCTAAAGTCGAGTGTCGTACGGTTAAGCGTAGAAAGTTTCTCTAGTGCTCTTTCCCCGCTCTTTATCTTACTGTTGATCGTACTTTTTAAGCCGATATTGGCGCATTGGCAGCATGTAAATCTATTGCAACTGACCATACCCATCGTAGCTTCCCTCGCGCTGATTCGATTTGTCTTTTATATTTTGCGGCGTATTTTTGCACGCACGGGCAGGGTTGGAAGTCCGTTACTTCTGTTTGAGAAATTATTTGCTAGCCTGGTATTAATCGGAGTTGTCCTTTACATCACAGGCTTGTGGTCAGATTTGCTGCAGTATTTCGATGCCACCATGGTGCCGTTGGGTCGTAACAAGGTATCGGTTTCCACCATTTTTCAGGCTGTGGTGTCAGTCGCAGGTTTGCTCATGGTAGCGCTTTGGGCTGGGACCGCTCTGGAAGAGCGTTTGATGCAAATGGAAACGGTGCATTCCTCACTGCGTGTGGTGATGGCACGGATGGCACGCGCAGTTTTAATTTTGATCTCCATATTGGTTAGCTTGTCCTTGGTTGGAATTGACCTTACTGTGTTGTCAGTATTTGGCGGGGCATTGGGTGTGGGGCTGGGGCTGGGGCTGCAAAAAATTGCCAGCAATTATGTATCTGGATTTGTGATTCTGCTTGATCGCAGCTTGACCATTGGGGATGTGATCACAGTTGATAAATACCACGGCAAGGTGACACAGATCAATGCTCGATACACTGTGTTGCTGGGAGTCGATGGGATCGAGTCTGTGATTCCTAACGAAATGCTGGTATCTGGCCCGGTACAGAATTTTTCTTTGACTAATAATGCTTTGAAGCTTACGGCATTTGTGACAATTAGTTATCAGAGTCATCTGGAGCAAATATTGCCTTTGTTGGAGCAGGCTGCAGCCAGTGCGCCTCGCGTCTCGTTGGATCCACCACCGCAAGCGATCGTGCGCAAATTTGGTGTCGATGGGCTGGAGTTAGAAATTGGATTCTGGGTCCCGGATCTGGATAACGGTCGTGTGAATGTGTTGTCCGAGGTCTACAAGGCAATATGGCGGGTAATGCAAACTCACCAAATTAAGGTGGCACATTCGCAACGTGAAGTGCGCATGGTTGGCGAAGCAGACACGTTAGTGAAATAGAAAAAATAGGTGCCCTAGAGTAATTTTTATGGCGGCAGGCTATAATGAATACCTAACTCGCCTATAATTAAATTCCAAGTGCCCTTGCTTTATCCCATAAGTGGCTGAGACCATACAATAAATTTCCGGAGTAAGCATGTTTTTAAGCGCAATTTGCGACACATTGCTGGATTTTTCAGTAAACGGCTTTGCTCGTGCAACAGGCTGGCAAATATTCATTTTTACGATGGTGGTTACTCATATCACTATTGCGTCGGTGACTATTTTTTTGCATCGTTGCCAAGCGCATCGTGCGCTTGATTTGCACCTGCTCCCAAGCCATTTTTTTCGTTTCTGGCTTTGGCTCACCACTGGTCAGGTCACTAAAGAATGGGCCTCGATTCATCGTAAACATCATGCGAAATGCGAAACGGAAGAAGACCCGCATAGCCCCGTGACCAGAGGTATTAAAAAAGTATTTTTTGAGGGGACCGAGCTATATCGTGCTGAATCCAAGAATCTTGAAACCATGGAGAAGTACGGTCACGGTACGCCAGATGACTGGATTGAACGCAATCTTTACACCAAATATAGCTGGCAGGGTGTTGGCTTAATGCTTTTCATCGACCTCATGTTGTTCGGTGTGCTGGGTCTGACGGTATGGGCCGTGCAAATGTTGTGGATTCCAGTAACAGCGGCTGGTGTCATCAATGGTATTGGTCACTATTGGGGTTACCGCAACTATGATTGCGCAGATGCGTCGACTAATATTGTGCCGTGGGGCATCCTTATCGGGGGAGAGGAGTTGCACAATAATCACCATACTTTTGGTACCTCCGCCAAATTATCCTCTAAATGGTATGAGTTCGATATTGGTTGGATGTATATCCGATTACTCGAAATCGTCCATCTGGCGAAAGTGAAAAAAATTGCGCCGGAGCCAAAATTTTTGCATGGAAAGACCATCGCAGATTTTGATACGCTTCAGTCTGTGATTGCCAATCGTTACGACGTTATGGCCAAGTTCGCGAAATCTATCAAGTGCGCTTGGCACGAGGAAGTAGTGCAACTCCAAGAAAAAGCCAAGCTTGAGCGGAGCTTCTTAAAATCTTCCCGAAAACTTTTGGAACGTGAACCAACCAAGTTGGAAGCGCGGCAAAGGCTCCAGCTTAATGAATTGTTTGTGCATAGTACTGCGTTACAGACGATGCATGAAATGCGGGTAGAGCTAGGTGCGATATGGGAGCGGTCTCATTTCACGCGCGACCAATTGCTAAATCAATTACAAGACTGGTGCATACGTGCCGAGGCTTCGGGGATTAACGCATTGAAGGACTTCTCTTTTCGGCTTCGCAGTTACGCATAAATTTTTTGCTGTAGATGCCTCGCCTGATCTTTGCATAAATAAGGGGATTGCCTAGCTTTGCCCTGATCATTACCTACAAGTTATTCATTTTGTCGAATAATGGAAATGAAACATGCCGGAGGATACTTATTCGTGCTGACGGTGTCGGCCGTTACTTAATCACATCTGCATCATCACCGCCGGAACTGCCTCCCATTATCAGGAAAAATTTCGAGCATCAAAAACTGAATGAGTCCTGCCGTATCTTCCATTCGTGCACTGCGTGTTACGCTCCTTCCAAGTCGGTGCGACTCCCAGACAAAATCGCCCTGATATTTTGTACGGATAATCTCTATCATTTTTTTGATCACGGCAATTTTGATGTCTTCTTCAGTCCCTTGTTCGACTTTGAAAAGTTGTTGGGCATTTTCTCTACGCGTGTCGGCACTCCAACCCCGGAAATAGAATTCTGCGCGGCTAATTCCCAAATGATTGATGGTAAATAAGCCGCCGCTATCGCCAGGACCGCTCCCGCCATTTCGCTTTTGTGAAAGCCCAACATTTTCACGCGCAATCCGGTTGGCACGTTCGCCGTCACTTTCTTGCGGAGGTGAGTTTTCGACCTGTTCCTTCGCTGCGGCTTCGGTACGCTGCTGTCTGCGTGCTTGGAGATGCGACATCATGTCTTCTTGCGGAGGAGGCGCTACTACCGGCATATCTGAGGGCGTGGCGGGAACATTGTCAGCCTGCTTAAGCTCTTTCGGCTGACGCAAAGGCACGTTCTGTTTGGGCGCAGCTGCAGATTTGGAGGGCGCCGATTTTTCCTTGGGCGGCAATTTCTTCTGTAGCATCGGTAAATAAACTAGTGTTCCGCCTGAGTGAACGGGGGGCGGGATTTTCTTGGGTAGTTGTTTAAAATAAAGTAAACACCAGAACAACACCACATGGAATAAAACGGAAATGATGATGCCGCGCGTCGATGCCTTGCGTTGCGCACCGACATCATCGTAACTGGCCGCCCCCACGCTTCTGATGGCCAGTTCCCTATGTCCTGTGGTGGCGTCGAATTCTCTTTTGAAGATGACATCGGGGATTTTTCTGAGCACTATTTCGGCAGTGGTGTAGATGAGCGAGCCTGCCATCAGATGGCCCCCAATGACTTTTCCATGATCGTCCGATACCGCAACGTGGAGGTGTGCGCCATGACGAGACAAGGTACCGCTCAGGGAGATTATTTCTAGCTTTCCATTGACGTGCGTTCCGTCCGAATTATCGGCGAAGCGGATTGCAGCGTACTTGAGGCTGCCGACGCAGCTTTCGATGCAGGCGGCGTCAACTTTATGTTCGATGCAGTAATCGAGTAGGGATTGTTTCAGGTCGGCGTCCGGTTGCAGACGAAATGCGACCGTCAGTGTGTCAGCGTGCATCAATTATTGTTTGGTTAGTGGTTCTGGCAAGGATTTCTTGGTCGGTCATGGGACCGCTGCCGCTGAATTTATCCAGGACTAAATAAATGACCGGCGTAATGTAAAGCGTAATGATTTGAGAAAAAATGAGTCCGCCGACCACTACCAAGCCGAGCGGCTGGCGCAATTCCGCGCCTGCACCCAAACCCAGCGCGATCGGTAAAGCTCCCATTAGGGCAGCCATCGTTGTCATCATGATCGGGCGAAAGCGCAGGATGCATGCTTCACGAATCGCCTGTGCAGGCGGCATGCCTTGAGAACGTTGGGCATGCAGCGCAAAATCGATCATCATGATCGCATTCTTCTTGACGATGCCGATGAGCATGACGATGCCGATGGTCGCGATGATGGTGAGATCTAGACCGAACAGGCGCAGTGTCAGCAATGCACCCACCGCTGCCGACGGTAAACCGGCGAGGATAGTGAATGGATGGATATAACTTTCGTAAAGTACGCCGAGCAAGACATAAATGACGACCAAGGCTATCAGAATCAAGACAAGTTGACTGGTTTGTGAATCCTGAAATACAGCAGCGTCGCCACCGTATTTGGTGATGATGGAGGAGGGCAACTGCAGGTCGCGGCCGATCTTGTCAATTTTTTGGGTTGCCATTCCGAGGGGTACGCCCTGTGCCAGGTTGAAAGAGAGTGTAATAGCCTGCAATTGCCCTTGGTGGTTGACCGCAGTCGGGCCGACTGTGCGTTCGACAGCGGCGAAGCTGGAAAGTTGCACTAGTGCGCCCGACTTACTGCGAACGCTGATTCTTGACAATGCATCGTCAAATTGGCGGTCCGCATCGGCTGCTTCAAGAATCACGGAATAACTGGCGCTGGAGGTGTAAATAGTTGATACCTGCTTTTCGCCAAATGCGGTGTACAGCACCGAGCGTAGATCGGCGATTTGAATGCCGAGGACATTGGCTTTGTCCCGATCTATTTTGAGGGTTGCTTGCAGTCCCTTGTTTTGCGAATCGCTTGTGACGTCGCGGAAGATGGGATCGGCCCGCAAGTTGTCCATTAATTTATTCGACCATTCGTTCAAGGCGTCGGGGCTGACACTTTGTAGGGTGTATTGATAGCGACTTTTACTTTGCTTGCCACCTAGCTGCAGATTTTGAATTGGACGGAAATAGGTAGCTATGCCGGGTATGGAGCGTGTTGCGCGGCGCAGCGAATCGACAACAGCAGACATCTTGGGACGCTGGTTTGCTGGCCTGAGGACGAGAAATAGACGACCGGTATTTCTAGCGTCTCCAATGAAGGATGTCACATCTTGCACGCTGGGATCTGCTTTTAAAGTTGCGGCGACCCTATCTTGAAGCACCGCCATGGCTGTGGATGAGATGTCTTCCGATGCTTCTGTGGTGACCCGGATTTGACCCAGATCTTCTTCCGGGAAAAACCCCTTAGGTATTGTCACGTATAGCACAATGGTCAAAATGAAAGTGATCAACGCAGCCAGCAAAATAACAGGTCGGTGTGCCAAGCCCCAGTCGAGCGTGTGTACGTAATTGTTTTTGAGACGAGAGAATCCTGCTTCGAAAGCACGTCCAAGGGCATTCTCTTTTACCTCGGCGTGTGCAGTATGCGCATTATGTTCCGGCAGAAAACGGCTTGCTAGCATCGGCACCAGTGTCAGTGATACCAGGGCGGAGACCAATACAGAGAGGGATACCACCACTGCAAACTCGTGGAATAACAGGCCGATCACACCGGGCATAAAAAAAATTGGAATGAATACCGCTACCAGAGAAACCGAAATTGAAATAATGGTGAAAGTCATTTCTTGCGCGCCCACCAAGGCTGCTTTCAACGGTTTCTGTCCTTGTTCGATATAGCGCACGATATTTTCCAGAACTACAATGGCATCGTCCACGACCAAGCCGACTGCGAGAGTAATGCCAAGCAATGAGATATTGTCCAGGCTATAACCCAGCCAGTAGAGCAGGGATAGCGCACCAATGAGCGAGATCGGCATCGTGATGGCGGGAATTAGTGTGGCGGTAGCACGCCGTAAAAATAAAAATATTACTAATACGACCAGCCCTACCGTCAGTGCTAGCGTCATGTTCACATCGTGAACAGCGGCGCGGATTGATACCGAGCGGTCGTTGACCAGCGCAATGTTGATCGAGCTTGGCAACTGTGCTTGAAAGCGAGGTAACAAGGTGCGCACGGCATCGACTACTTGCACGGTATTCGCATTTGGTTGGCGTTGTACTTGCAGTACGATGGCCCGTTCACCGTTGTAGCTGCCGGATTTTCTGATCGACTGAAAACTGTCTTCCACACTCGCTACGTCCTTGAGTCGAACCGGTGCCCCGTTTCGATTGGCAATGATCAGCTCGGCGAATTCGGATGCCTTCATGAGTTGAGCGTTGGCCTGTATTGTCAGTGTTTGGTTTGGTCCTTCGATGACGCCCAGCGGAGTGTTGGAGTTAGCGGTGCGGATTGCGCTGGCCAGTTCGTCGATGCTGATATTGCGTGCATTGAGTAGATCAGTTTTGGGATGGACGCGCACTGCAAAACGCTTTTGTCCATTGACCGTTACTTGCGCCACGCCGTCCAGTGTGGACAGGCTGGGGGCGATCAGATTTTCTGCGTAATCGTTAAGTTCTGACTGGCTGAGCGAAGGCGAAGTCATTGCCATAAATAGGACCGGCGCATCGGCAGGATTGACTTTGCTGTAGGACGGTAACTCGGTCACTTCCTGCGGCAAAGAACGTTGTGCTCGTAGTAGCGCAGCTTGTACATCGACTGCAGCAGAATTAATGTCAATGCTGGGGTCGAATTCCAGGGTCAATGATGTCGTACCCAGTGTACTAGTTGAAGTGATGATGCTGAGGCCGGCAATCGTGGAAAATTGTTTTTCCAGTGGCAGCGCCACTGAGGATGCCATCGTTTCCGGGCTGGCTCCGGGTAGATCGGCACTGACGTTAATGACAGGTGTGTTGTAGCTCGGTAATGCCGCTACCGGAATTTTGGCATATGCCAGAATCCCCGCTGCTACTAGCGATAGTGACAGCAGTACAACCATGACAGGACGGCGAATGCACAGTTCGGGAAGATTCATTTTGCGCTGCCTTGGGCACTGCTTTTTTTACTCGATCCTGCACGACCCCGTTGTTGCTTGCTTCCTTCAGTATCATCTGATTTCTTCGAATCTCGCACCTTGCTTCCGGGGCGCAAGTTTTGTTTGCCTTCCGTGATAATTTTTTCTCCGCTGGAGATGCCCGACACCACTGCATTTTTGTCAAATGCGTAGAGCACATCAATTGTTTTTTCTTTCACGGTGTCATCCGGCATGATCGTATAAACCGATTTTCCACCGGGAGTACTCACGATCGCTGCTTGCGGGATCACAATGGCGTCTTTCATGGTTCGCACAGTGATGCGCGCATTGACATATTGTCCCGGCCAAAGCGCCGCATTTTTATTGTCGAACTGTGCTTTGACACGGAGCGTTCCTGCTTGCGGATCAATACTATTATCGATGAAGCTTAAGACACCATCAATGGGCATCGGCACGTTGGGTATACTCACTTGCACAGGCACCATACTGGATCTTTGCGGATTATTTTGTGCTTTATTTTGCGCACTAAGGAGAGCTTGCAAGCTGCTTTCCGGCAAGGTGAAGCTGACTGAAATGGGGCTGAGTCGGGTAATCGTCACCAAAGGAGTGGCTTCTTGTACCAAGCTGCCAGGAAAAACATTGATAGCACCTGCCCGACCAGTCATGGGCGCACGGATTAGCGCATAACTGACCGCAACACGGGCAGATTTGATGGAGGCTTCATCTGATTTGAGCAAGGCGCGTTGTGCGTTGACCTGGCTAAGGACGGTATCAAAGGCACTTTGAGAAATGAACGTTTGGGAAAATAATTCCTGACTGCGTTTATATTGGCGATCCAGCTCACTCAAAGCGGCTTGATCCCGTACCAATTGGGCCTGTGCTTTTTCCAGATTTGCCTGCTCAGCCCGATCATCTAGGGTAAAGAGCAAGTCACCTACGTGGACAGAATGGCCTTCTTTGATATGGACGGTCTTGATTGTGCTGGTCGTTTGCGGGTGGAGATCAACACTGCCGAGTGGCACGACCGTCCCATTAGCCTGTAGTACGATGGGTACGTCTTGCTGGGCCGCCAGCACACTTGTGATGGTAATGGCAGCCGATGTTGAAATAGGCGACGTTGGTGTTACGCCCTGCTTGGAGATGAAATACCATGCAGCGATGCTGCAGAAAAGAATAATTGCGATGAAACTAACCTTAGTTTTTTTTTGCATTTTTTATCTTGATTTATCTTTTATATAAACGTCCTGCGCGTTCATGTTCACATTGCAATTTCATATCGTCTAAAAGGGTTTTACAGTCGACGGCCATTATCGCTGAGGACGAATTTATTTGTCGCCCAGATCGCATAAAAAAGGTCCCTTCATGGATATTTTTGTAAAGTAATGTGTCAGCTTGTATCTGCCTATGTTCTTTGGTACATGATCGTGCTGATCATGTGTTTGTGAAGCACTTAAATGGTAAGTCGGCCTGGGGATAAGAGGCGAAGTTGTTGCAAAGAGCTGCCACTTATGGACGCATATGTTGGTGATTGTTTCAGTAGGAAGAAATAAGTAAGCGATTGTAATAATTTTCCGAGAGGAGCATTTGCGCGGGTACAGTGAGGACGTTTTTGTTTCTATCGTCCTTCCCATTTTTGTAATGGGTTAGCCCACGCTACGCAAGTTCGTGGGTTTTTTTATTGTAGGCCGGTCAATCAATGCTTTGCCAGCAGCTTATACATGGCGCTACTGAGGAGTCGTTGAGTGAGGCGGACTGCCATTTGCCATGATTTTGGCGTTCCTTATGTTTGAATCATATTGGAAAGAGTGAAATGAAACTATTGAAATTTTTTGTCCCCTCGATCATTGCGATCTCGACATTATCCATATCGACTTGCTCTTTTTCATTGCCCGTCATGGACATGCGCATTGAAAAATTTATGATGCAGGAGGGAGACCTAAAAAAGACACTCAATTTGAACAGTAACCAGCAGATTCTTTGGGAACAGATTGTTTCAAAGAGTGTTGCCATTGTGCGCGAGCGTCATAGCAGGCGCCAACGATTACAGCTGATCATGACGAAAGATCTGAAGGAGCCGAAGGCAGAGCTGCGCGATCTGGCGACGCAAATCGATGCTGAATCGGATGCTAGCATTGTCGAAGATAAAAAACTGAGAGGATTATGGCTCACCGTTAATGATGCTTTGGATGAAAAACAACGCGGGATGATCATTGAATTTTTGGCAGATCAATTGCAACGCGTAGAGGGAGGAAGCGATAGAGGGCCGGGACGAAAAAATGAAGGTGAAGGCGATAGTGGTTTGCGTAATCGTAGCGGTGGACGTAGGGGCGCTGGTGGTAGTATGAGTGGTGGAATGGAGGGAAATCCATCCCATTTTTAGGTGGTTTCTTTAGTTTAATCTTTTCGAAGACCCACCCTTTGCCACTGGACGCCAGCCTCAACTTGAGCCCTGGTGCGATACTCAAAAGAGTGAAATGCAGACCACGATTGCCCACACAAAACGCCCATATGACGTTTATGCGCGTTATGGGAATTCGGCCCGACAACGTAACTGCGCATTTCGGACAGCACGCTGTTCAATAACGACTGACGGAGAGGAAGGGCCTGCATTGCCGCCGACTTATGGCTATTGAAAAACAAAAAAGCCGTTCAAAAATGAGAACGGCTTTTTCATTTGAGAGAATCAGACTTACTTGATTTTGGTCTCTTTGTAAGCGACATGCTTGCGTGCTTTGGGATCGAACTTCATGATCTCCATTTTTTCAGGCGTTGTGCGCTTGTTTTTTGTCGTGGTGTAGAAATGACCCGTGCCTGCGGTCGATTCCAGCTTGATTTTGTCGCGGCCAGATTTCGCCATGATGGTTCCTTTATTCTGCTAGTTAGACTTTTTCACCACGTGCGCGCATGTCGGTTAAAACGGCATCAATGCCAATTTTGTCGACGATACGCAAACCGGCGTTGGACAAGCGCAGGGAAACCCAGCGATTTTCGGACTCAACAAAGATACGACGATTTTGCAGGTTAGGCAAAAAACGACGCTTTGTTTTGTTATTTGCATGGGAAACGTTATTGCCGACCATCGGCTTCTTTCCCGTGACTTGGCAAACACGTGCCATGGCTCACTCCTTAAAGGTTTCCAAAATTGGAAAAACGAGAGTATATCGAAAAAGCGCTTTTTTATCAATGACTTGTGAAAAACAATTGTGTCTCAATAAAAAAATAAATTAACATTTTTAGCTTTCTCTCTTTAGGCCGATCGTCATTCACATTTGCTCTTGTTCTGCGAATGAATATACGTGTTGGCCGGCTACAATAAAGTGATCCAATACCCGCACGTCGACCAGCGCGAGTGCCTGTTTGAGTACTTGGGTCAGGGTGTGATCGGCACTACTGGGGTCTGGTGTCCCAGACGGGTGATTATGCGCCAAGATGACACTAGCGGCATTATGGCGCAGAGTGGCTTTCACCACTTCGCGTGGATAAACGCTGGTATGGGTTAGTGTGCCGCGAAATAATTCTTCCATAGCGATCATTCGGTTTTTAACGTCGAGAAACAACACGACAAACGATTCATAGTCTCTAGTACCCAACAGCAGTTGTAGATACTGTTTTACGGCATTGGGTGAGCTGAGAGTGACACCGGTTTGCAATTCCTCTTTCAGAGAGCGCTTAGCTAACTCTAGTACGGCTTGTAGTTGTGCAAATTTTGCAGGGCCCAATCCGTTGAGGGCGGAAAAATCAACAAGGCTGGCTGAGAACAAGCCATTGAGGGAGCCAAAATGCCCCACCATGTCCCGCCCTAGATCGACTGCGCTTTTTCCTTTGACGCCCACCCTCAAAAAAACTGCGAGTAATTCAGGATCGGATAATGCGTGTGCGCCATGATTGATGAGTCGTTCCCGCGGTCTTTGATCTTCCGGCCAATCAGTAATTGCCATAATTAGATGTTAAAAAAGTAGTTGGAATGGGAGTGTATCAAATAGCAAGCTCAATGAATCTATTCACGTGGCTTACAATGGCAAACCGTACCAAAATTTGGCCATTAATAATGTTAAATTTCTCTATTCCCGTTGTGACCAACGCGGCTTATCTCACTTTGCACTATCGTCTGGCATCTAGGGATGGCGTCGATATTGTTACTACATTTCAGGGAAATCCTGCGACCTTGCAGTTAGGCAAAGGGCAATTGGCACCATTCTTGGAAGCATGCTTGATCGGCTTACCCGAAGACGTGCATCAGACCTTTGAATTAGGTCCAGAAAATGCATTTGGCCCGCGCAATCCCGAATTGATCCAGACAGTATCGCGTACGACTCTCGATGAAAATTCCACCCCGGATGCGCAATACGCCATCGGCGATCTGGTTGATTTTGCCGCGCCCGGTGGGGGGCGGTTCGCAGGTATCTTGCGTGAGATTAATGCGGTCAATGCTTTGTTCGATTTCAATCATCCCCTGGCGGGACAATCCCTACGATTTGAAGTTAAGATTATCGGCATTCTCTAATACTCGGACTCGGAAATGTAAATGGAAAAAGAAATTTTATTGGCTCAACCTCGTGGATTTTGCGCTGGTGTCGATCGTGCGATTGAGATTGTCGAGCGTGCGTTAGTACAGTTCGGCGCACCCATTTATGTGCGACACGAAATTGTACACAATGCTTACGTGGTTGATGATTTGCGAAAAAAAGGTGCCATTTTTATCGAAGAGTTGGGTGATGTTCCGGCGGGGAATACGGTAATATTTTCCGCACACGGCGTCTCGCAAGCTGTGCGTGAAGAAGCCCAAGCCCGCGGCTTGACGATCTTTGACGCCACTTGCCCTTTGGTAACCAAGGTACATACTGAAGTTGCCAAAATGAGACGTGAAGGGCGCGAAATCATCATGATTGGCCACGACGGCCATCCCGAAGTTGAGGGCACGATGGGCCAGGCAGAAAAGGGTATGTATCTGGTGGAGACACCGGATGACGTGGATGCTTTGGTGGTGAACAGTCCCGATTTGCTCGCTTATGTCACGCAGACTACCTTATCTGTTGATGATACTGCCGACATTATTGCCGCGCTTAAACGTAAATTTCCTCACATTGCTGAACCGAAGAAAGGTGACATCTGTTATGCCACCACCAATCGACAAGAAGCGGTTAAATTCATGGCGCCGCAAGTCGACGTCGTCATTGTTGTCGGCAGTCCAAATAGTTCAAATTCTAACCGTTTGCGCGAAGTCGCTGAGAAAAAAGGAGCGATCGCTTTTATGGTGGATAACGCATCCCAAATTGACCCTCTCTGGGTTGAGGGGAAAATGCGTATCGGAGTGACCGCTGGTGCTTCGGCGCCAGAAATCTTGGTGCAGGCGGTGATAGACCGGCTTAAAGAAATGGGTGCCCGTAGTGTGCGTTCCTTGGACGGGGTGGAAGAGAGTGTGGTCTTTCCGATGCCGAAGGGGTTGAGTGGAAATGTTCAATCTACGCTGATTAAGTTCACCGATACGATAGTCGAGCGTTAAAGACGATCCTACAAAAAATTGAAACGATGAAACAGTAACCCCTGACTGGAGCAGAAGATCAGAATGCGTATTTTGCACCGTATTCCAAACCAACCCGGTGCAATGTATTTCTGGATACCATGCTCTTACAAAGTCCTGCGCGATCTACCCCCCGAATTGAGGCACAGATCGAGTTAAGGCGTGGAAATAACTGTCATATTGGGATCGACTTTAGGCGGTGCTAAAAAGAAGTGCCTGACATAGAGACTACATTGTTTCCGTAATTTCTATCAAGACAATCTGTACTGCCAATCCCCCATTGGCGCGGTTAGACAAGTATAGTTTTCCCCCATGTCTTCGTACTACGCGATCAACGATGGCTAATCCTAGACCTGCCCCATTAGCTTGTCCTCGGGCGGTATCCATCCGGCTAAAAGGTTTGAGCAAGCGCTCCATCTCGCTATCTGGTACACCAATACCGTGATCGGTGATGTTGATGATGGCGTAGCGTATACCCTCGCGATGTTCGGTGTGACAGGTGATGTCTATCTCGGCTATTCCGGTATCGCCGGTCTTGCCATAACGCCGAGAATTTTCGATCAGATTGTGTATGACGCGTTTAAGATCGGTTAGATTGCCCAGGACATGGATGTGTTGGGTAATTGTGGTGGTTATCTGTACGCCAGTGACTCTTGATACCGTTTGCGCGCAATTTTCGAGCACATGGCTGATGTCGATGACAGTCAGCGTAGTGCTATCGGCCGGTTTCGCGTAATCGAGAAACTGTCCGATGATCTCGTCCATTTGAGCGATGTCAGCTTGCATTCCTAGCCGGGCATCGTCGGCCAAATGGGCCATTTCTATTTCCAGTTGCATGCGCGCCAGTGGTGTGCGCAGATCATGTGAAATACCAGCCAGAATGAGGGCGCGATCCGACTCGATCTGGTTGAGATCATCAACCATTTGATTAAAGCTACGATTGGCTTCGATGATTTCGGTTGGGCCGCTTTCTGGGAGAAGTTCGGGTGGCTGGCCTTTAGCAATGGCACGGGCCGCATTGGTTAAACGCGCAAGCGGGAGATTGATGAGGCGGGTGATGAAGACTGCCCCCACCAACGACAATAGAAGTACCACGCCAGCCCACCCAATCCACTGTAGGCCCGTAACGCGTTCGATGCGCTCACGTTCTAACCTAAGCCAGTATTCATCTTCATCGATGTTAAAACTGACCCAGAATCCCGCAGTATCGTTGACCTTACTGGCAAATTTCGTAGCACCACCGAGTTGTACTCTAACGTCATGTTGGACTATCGGCATCCATGGGGAATCTATGGGTGGCTCAATCTTGTCACTGGCTTCAAGAGTAAAAATGCGGATGCCTTCATCACTATCGAGTTCGCGTATTAATTCTCGTTGCTTATCCGGGGCCGAATAGGTAAGTGCCGCACGGGTGATAGTCACGACAGAGACGATTTGTGCAGCCAGTTGCTGGGCTTTTGGCTTGCGCTCGATGAGACGCAAGCTGGCAACCCAAGCGATCATGCATAGCGTGATGAGAAATCCCAAGAGAAAAAAAGTGCGCCAGAAAAGGCCACTTTTTAGCCATGCAAGCCGATTTTTTGAAGGGAGCATTTCAGGAGCGTGCGGCGTTAGCGTAACGGTGCTGAATAAAATTATCGGGGTAAACCTTCGGGAATAAATACATAACCCAAACCCCACACCGTTTGGATGTATAGCGGATTAGATGGATCGGGTTCGATCAGTTTCCGAAGGCGGGAAATCTGTACATCAAGGCTCCGGTCAAACACTTCGTACTCGCGACCGCGTGCTAGTTCCATTAATTTTTCTCTGGATAAAGGCTGTCGTGCATGACGTGAAAAAACTTTGAGCACTGAAAATTCGCCAGTGGTCAGTGCCACTGCAGTGCCGTTCTTTTTGAGTGTGCGGGTGGCTAAATCCAGTACAAATTCGCCAAATTCAAATGACTGCGGTTTTTCGGAAGGGGCGCCCGGAAGTTCGTCTTGACCTTTTCTACGGATGACCGCATTGATTCGAGCAACCAGCTCTCGCGGATTAAAGGGTTTTGCGAGATAATCATCCGCGCCCATTTCCAATCCGATGATGCGATCCACGTCCTCCCCTTTTGCCGTCAGCATGATGATAGGAGTTTGATCGTCGGCTGCGCGTAAACGTCGGCAAATTGACAGGCCATCTTCTCCTGGGAGCATTAAATCCAACACGAGAAGATCGTAGCGTTCACGCAGCCATAGCTTGTTCATGGCTTGGGCGCTTTCAGCCGCTACCACGTGAAATCCTTGTTCGGTCAAGTAGCGTCGTAACAGATCGCGCAGGCGTATATCATCATCGACCACCAGAATTCTTTTCTGCGTGGAATGAGATGAGGACGGCACAGCATTGGGAGTCGAATTTGTCATATTCATAGGCCTAGTGTAACGTCAGTTAGAATGCTGGCAATCCGTATGATAGCGAGCATTACAAACGGTTACAAACTTTACCGTATTTCCCTTATTGGAGGGCCTATTGCGGCATACACTGAATGTGAGCCAAGTGGATGGCAGTAGAAGTGAAATCGATGAATTTTCTCATTAGGTAAGACGGTAGAAAGTGGTCATGCAATCTATGTAATGATGTGTCACGTAATCCGGCTTCTTCAGTTTGATTGATTACCAACATATCGTCGGCATACGTGACAGAGCGAAAGAATTTCCTGAAATATTAATTCACAACGGGTCATGAATATAAGCATCACAAAAATTATTTTGTTTTTTCAGGCGATGGTCTTGTCGCTTGTGATGGCAAACGCGTTGGCAGCTCCCCCGTTGCAAAAAGAAGAGAAGGAAGGGACGCGGCTAATGCGCTATGAACAACGGCTGGAGCTTAAGGCCGAGTGCATTGCAGGCCGAGATGATCGTCGCCGTAATGGACAAAACGATCAACCCGGGACTGCATCGGATATCAGCAAGTGTGCCAAGCTGGTCCAGAGTCTACCCAGAAAAGAAAGTCGAATGACCCCAGAAGAACGGCGTACTTTACGCCGTCAAATCAATGAAGCTGGGCAAGATATTTACGCCAATCCACCCAAATATTGATTTAGGTGGATGCATAGACAAGCGCTACTCAAAAGAGAGTAGTGTGTGATTCGAATTTATATGCATGCAAAGAACGGGTCGTCAAGTTGCTCCGATCATTTCTTGTAGCTTGGTGGTTAATTTAGCGTACTCCATCTCGATTTCCTTGAGTTTAATACCGATACCTTCTTCCTGTTTTGACTTGGCTTGCAGTTCCAGTGCCTTGCACAGTGCAGCCAAACCGGTTGCGCCGATCGAGGCGCAGCTCCCACTCAGTGAGTGTGCAACTTCCGCGATATTATGCATATCATTGGCCGCAATCGCGATATGCAAACCTTCCAGTAGATGCGGGCAATCGTCTTGAAACAGGCCCGCAAGCTGAGGGAATCCTTTGCCAAACATAGTTTGCATTGCCTTTAGATCGTCATGTTGTTCTGGCATATTTTCCTCTGCGGCGAATGGTACATTGATGCGGGCTTTCAGCCACCGACCTAGTACCTCGCGCAAAACTTGTTGTCTGATTGGTTTCGACATAAAGTCATCCATGCCACAGTCCAGACATTTTTCCCTTTCGCCATGCAGTGCATGAGCGGTTAGCGCAATGATCGGCGTGTGTCGAAAGGATTCTTCCAGCGCTCTTATCTGCATCGTCGCCTGGTAGCCATCTAGTTCGGGCATTTGGCAGTCCATCAGAATCAGGTCATAGTTTTTTGCTTGATACATGGCGATTGCTTTTGCGCCATTGACTGCTGCGTCGACTTGACAACCTAGCTTGATTAGCATGTGGACGGCAACTTTTTGATTGACGATGTTATCGTCGGTGACCAAAATTTTGTATCCGCTAAAAGGCGCGGCTTCTCGATCTTGTCGTGCTGGGTCGGGTATAGATAATGTGGATGCCGTAATGAAGGGTAGCTCTCGCCCTTTGTACAATGGCCCGTATAGTGCCTCTAATCCGGCCAGCAAAATGTGTTGAGAGACCGGTTTGGTAAAAAATGCCGAAAAGCCTAATTGTGCAAAACGGTAAGCGTCGCTAGCTTGTGACAGCGTGCTGAAAATGATCAGCTTGGTGTTGAAATGTGCTGGATTCGATTGGATGGTCAAGCCTACGACTTCGGCATCAAAGTTCGGTAAATGATGATCAAGAATCGCAATGCGATAGGGATCCTGGGTGCTTGCTGCAGCATCCATCGCCGCGAGTGCTTGTGCAAACGTATCAAATCCATCGGCTCGCATTTCTTGCGCGGTCAATTGTTCTTGAAGGGCGCGGCTATGAATCGGGTTGCTGGTCACACATAGTATTCGCAATCCTTTCAATGAGGCCACCCGTACGCTCATTGAGTGGTTGGCTGCCAGGGGCAGAGCAAGGGAAAAAGTAAATGTGCTTCCTTGTCCCACCATACTGTTGACATGAATGCGACCACCCATGAGCCCACTGAGTAATTTACAGATTGTCAGACCCAGACCTGTTCCACCATATTGGCGGGTGGTGGATCTGTCGGCTTGTGTAAATTTTTCAAAAATCTCGGATAGTTTGTCAGGAGGTAGCCCAATTCCTGTGTCGCTCACCGCAATGCGCAGGCTGCACCGATCAAGCGACTGCTCTGGGGCGCTTATGTCTATCAAGACATGGCCTGCGTCGGTGAATTTGATAGCATTGCTCAGTAGATTTGTCAGTACTTGCCGGATGCGTGCGGGGTCTCCTACCATGCGATGCGGAACGGAGGGGGGGTAGTGTACGATGAGATCGAGCCCCTTATTTTCAGCTGCGATCACTTGCGCATTGGCAACGGTCTCCACTTCATGCAGTAAATCGAAGGAGATGTTTTCCAGATCGAGTTTGCCCGCTTCAATTTTGGAAAAATCGAGTATGTCGTTAATTAATTCGAGCAGGCTTTCTGCGCTAGATTGGGCTACGGTTGCGAATTCGTATTGGGAATCACTTAACTTGGTGTCGATAAGTAATTCCAGCATGCCGATCACGCCGTTCATGGGGGTACGAATTTCGTGACTCATATGCGCCAGGAAAATACCCTTGGCTAAATTGGCCTCGTCCGCTTGCACCCTTGCGCGTACGGCCTCGTTCCTCTCTTTTTCTCGATCCTTGAGGGCGCGGATGGTATTGCGCAGGGCTTCACGAATGATTTCTACTTCTTTGTCGGCAGATTCTTCGCTAACGGTTGCTTCAAAATCGCCTTCTGCAATGCGTGCCAGGGTTGCTTGTAGATTGCGCAAAGGACTGAGTGCCGTACGCATTTTTTGAATATATGCATTCAGCCCCGTCAGTAACAACAAGGTCATAAAAGCGATAGTGATGATTAATGTTGGATAGATGTTGTTGCGTGAAGGCGCAAAATCCATACTAATTTCAACAAAGCCGATTATCTCCCTGGGCTTTTGGTGCGAAGGCCCATCGCTGTTGAGTATGTCTAACTCTTGCCGGAATTTTTCCTTAACAGGAGCAAAGACACGAATATATTGTGGTAGTCCAAATATTCTTTCAACGATGGCGGTTCCTGATCCTGCATCGATTTTTGAGCGGTCAAGAGGAGGAGGGGATGGGGCATTTGGCTTACTGTATTGGGCGAGGAGTTTCAAATGGCGATGGTCATAGATACGTACCATCGCGATGTCTGTGATGGGGGTTGCATAATCCGATATTTTTTTCAGGACATCATTTTGAGAGGAGGAAAATAGCGGAATGCTGATGTCGTCGAATACAGGAAGGAGCTGGTGGGCCTGCTTTTCTAATCCTTTCTCGATTAGATAATTGGAGCCAAAAATTATCCCCGCTAATGTGACCAAATAAAAAAATCCAGCTGCGCGCCATAATATGGCGCGCATTCGCTTGACAATGCTACGCCGTGGGCCAAGAAGGATATTTTTTTCTGCTCGCGCCATATTATTTGGTTGATTATTTTTCCATTAATTGTAAAGAGTAAATATCATACTGTGCGAATCGATGTAGTGGTATTGTCCATAGAAAATATTAGCGAGGCTGTTGTTGGCACTGACGAAAAACTGTCCTATTGACATGTCGCTCCCTTGGTGATTACTTTGTCCTCCCTTCCTCAGTGTGCCTTGCTACAATGGTTTTGCGGAAGCTGTTTTCGTTAGGGGAGTGAGGCGATATTTTCTACAATAAAACTTTCTGCTTATTTCATTGCGTTGCATGCCGTCCAATGTTACGGCCTTTAAGTTGTATGCAATATTGCTACATCTAGAAATGCAAAATAAATGACCACAAGACCGCTCAAATCAGTTTTCATTCAGGCTATACGCGACACTTTGGGTGATCGGGGTGGCCGTGAGTGGACATGGCTGCTGTCGCCGCGAGGGCATATTGCTTTATTGAGCAAG
Organism: Oxalobacteraceae bacterium; assembly: GCA_025352145.1. Classification (GTDB taxonomy): domain Bacteria; phylum Pseudomonadota; class Gammaproteobacteria; order Burkholderiales; family Burkholderiaceae_D; genus JANXTY01. The sequence continues at coordinate 3,968 of JANXTY010000017.1, read as the reverse complement.
CGCTGGATAGATATGACAATGTCTCGCGTCATCATCATGGCGAGCGTATTTACTTTACTCACACCGATGTGGAGTTTGATTGATTGGTTTGCATTTCCCTTGCATACATGGTTGTTGTTGATGGTAGGTCGCATTGTAGCGACGTTTGCGTTCGTCGCTCTTTTGTTCTACATGTGCGGGGAAGCGAATTTGCGACGTGCCCGTTGGGGCCTGATTTATTTATTCGCTATTCCAACTATCTTTTATCTTTATGGCGACGTGATTTTGCAAGGTGTGTCGTTGCGGGGGAATTCTAAAGCGGTAGCCGTCACGCATACTTTCTTGCCATTTCTTGTGTTGACGGGATTGAGTGTATTTGCATTGACCTTATTCGAAGCCCTGGTTCTGGCGGTGCCAATGTTGTTGAGTAAAATAATTTTGGCCGGTTTTTTCTGGCCACCATTAGGGCAATCGACAGCTTACGCTGCAGGGTGGCTGTTGTTATTGGTGACCATAGTGGCGATTATGGCGAGCATGAGCCAACTTTCTTTTGTGATTGCCTTGGTGCGTCAGGCCGTACGAGACCCTTTGACCGGTTGTTTTTCGCGGCAGAGCGGAGAAGAATTGTTGGAGCTGCAATTTAATTTGGCATTGCGTGGCAATACGCCGTTGTCTGTCGCTTTCCTCGATATAGATTTCTTCAAACGTGTGAATGATGAGTTCGGCCATGATGCGGGCGACCAAGTTTTGATGAACGCGGTAGAGCAAATGATGGAGAAAATGCGGTCTGGAAATATGTTGGTGCGTTGGGGTGGTGAGGAATTTATTTTCATCATGCCCCACACAGAACTGGGCAAGGCGCGAATCGCATTGGAGCGTATGTGTAGCGCCGGTTTTGGACAGCGGCCGGAGGGTACTCTACTGACTGCCAGTATCGGTATTGCAGAACGCATAGCTGATCATGGCTTGAACTGGCGGGATTTGGTCGAGTTAGCGGATAGTCGTATGTACCAAGCCAAGGATGCAGGGCGTAACCGGATCATTGTCGGCTAAAATCTGGTACGAGCGGAGAGGGTAAATTCGGCATGAGCACAACGGATTTATTGTAAAAATCGCATTTCTGGATGCAATGGCTCATCGATCTTACACGGATATTTTCAGGCTGAGCTGCTAGGTAGGAAAAGAAGGTTGGTTGCCTTGATGGGGTCGGCCTATGAATTCGTATTTACCTAGATTGCATAGTGAGTGTTCCAAATTAAGTGAATAAAATTCCAAGTCGCATGACATTCCGACAGTGTTTTAGTGAAATTTCGGAGAATTTTAATTGCGGACATTACTACGCCTTGAAAAATACCAATGTCGCCCCTATACTTAGCACTCGTCATGAGAGAGTGCTAATAATCTCCTTGATGCGCCAACCTTTAAGTGCGGCAAAGCTACGCTCTGAAGTGCATTTGCAGCATGTTTGCCGCAAACAACTATAACCTAATGAAATATAAGGAGTTTTTATGAATCTTCGTCCTTTGCACGATCGCGTTATCGTCAAACGTCTCGACCAGGAAACAAAAACCGCATCTGGCCTCATCATTCCTGATGCGGCGGCAGAAAAACCGGATCAAGGTCAAATTCTTGCAGTGGGTAACGGTAAGATTCTGGAAGATGGCAAAGTTCGCCCCCTCGACGTTAAAGTCGGTGACCGTGTTTTGTTCGGCAAATACTCTGGTCAAACTGTCAAAGTTGACGGTGAAGAACTGCTGGTGATGCGTGAAGAAGACATCATGGCGATCGTTCAAAAGTAATCGTAGCCCCCCAATCAAAGACGAACTTAATCCACACAGTTAGGAGTAACGAACATGGCAGCTAAAGAAGTAGTATTCGGCGACGCAGCGCGCGCCAAGATGGTCGAAGGCGTCAATATTTTGGCTAATGCAGTTAAAGTCACCCTAGGCCCTAAAGGACGTAACGTTGTATTGGAGCGTTCCTACGGTGCCCCAACCGTCACTAAAGATGGTGTTTCGGTTGCTAAAGAAATCGAACTTAAAGACAAGCTCATGAACATGGGCGCGCAAATGGTCAAGGAAGTCGCTTCTCGCACCAGCGACAACGCCGGTGACGGTACAACAACCGCAACTGTATTGGCCCAGGCAATCGTGCGCGAAGGCATGAAGTTCGTCGCTGCTGGTATGAATCCAATGGACTTGAAGCGTGGTATCGACAAGGCAGTTACTGCCACCGTCGCAGAGCTGGCAAAAATCGCCAAGCCTTGCACCACCACCAAAGAAATCGCGCAGGTTGGTGCCATTTCAGCTAACTCCGATTACTCCATCGGTGAGCGTATCGCTGAAGCTATGGAAAAAGTAGGTAAAGAAGGCGTTATCACCGTTGAGGATGGCAAATCATTGAATGATGAGTTGGACATCGTTGAAGGTATGCAATTTGACCGTGGTTATTTGTCCCCATACTTCATCAATAACCCGGACAAACAAGTCGCCATTCTGGACAATCCATTTGTTCTGTTGTGTGACAAAAAAATCTCCAATATTCGGGATCTGCTGCCGGTTCTGGAACAAGTCGCCAAAGCTGGACGTCCGTTGTTAATCATCGCCGAAGATATCGAAGGCGAAGCACTGGCAACTTTGGTCGTCAATAACATTCGCGGCATCCTGAAAACTTGTGCAGTAAAAGCACCTGGTTTTGGCGACCGTCGCAAAGCGATGCTCGAAGATATTGCTGTGTTGACTGGCGGTCAGGTGATTGCTGAAGAAGTCGGCTTGACGCTGGAAAAAATCACTTTGGCTGAACTAGGTCAGGCTAAACGCATTGAAGTTGGTAAGGAAAATACGATCATCATTGACGGTGCTGGTGAAGCCGTTTCCATCGAGGCGCGTGTCAAGCAAGTTCGTACGCAAATCGAAGAAGCGACATCGGACTATGACCGTGAAAAATTGCAAGAGCGCGTTGCCAAGCTGGCGGGCGGTGTTGCTGTCATCAAAGTCGGCGCTGCCACTGAAGTTGAAATGAAAGAGAAAAAAGCACGCGTTGAAGACGCATTACATGCGACACGTGCTGCAGTGGAAGAGGGTATCGTTCCTGGTGGCGGGGTTGCATTGCTGCGCGCACGTGCCAACATCAGCGTCAAAGGGGATAATGCTGATCAAGATGCCGGTATCAAAATCGTTTTGCGTGCGATGGAAGAGCCACTGCGTATGATCGTTCAAAACGCAGGCGAAGAAGCATCCGTTGTCGTTGCTAAAGTGTTGGCTGGTACAGGCAATTTCGGCTATAACGCTGCCAACGGTACCTATGGCGACATGGTTGAAATGGGTGTTTTGGATCCAGCTAAAGTAACGCGTTCGGCATTGCAAAATGCCGCATCGATTGCTTCCCTGATGCTCACGACCGATTGCATGGTATGCGAGATGGCGGAAGATAAGCCAGCTGGTGGTATGGGCGGCGGCGATATGGGGGGCATGGGCGGTATGGGGGGGATGGGCGGCATGATGTAATTAGCAGCGCAAGTTGTTTGAGGTATTTGCGCCTCACAAAAGAAGTCCGCAAGGTATTTGCCCTGCGGACTTTTCGCTTTGCTTGGCATAAACCGACATTTTCCATTAGAGATTAATCAAGGCGAATAAATAGGCGTAATTTCGCTGGCAAATCGAAGACATTTGCGCCATCCCTTTGTTGCATTGCCAACGCCAGATTCAAGATGGATTTTCGGTTTTCCGTCGTGATGTACCCCGCCTTGGCAAACAACTTGTAGCGCAGGGTTTGCAATGTGTGTTGCACTGATTGAGACGAGTGTTTCACTGTAAGCGTCCAGCCGTCCCCCCTATCAAATAAAAACCGCAAGTCCCACACTTCTGTGTTTTCATCGAACGAGGAGAATGGGTCATGGCATGGGACAGCGGGAAGCTGGCATACTGGGGAGCGCACTACAAGAGCTGGCAATTGAGCGGGCTCACGCAAAGCGCCTACTGCACGCGTGA